>JACQHJ010000003.1 GCA_016199085.1 Candidatus Levyibacteriota bacterium
CCAAAATATATTTTTTAGAAAGGGCAAATATTTCTTTTCTAAAAATAAGAAGCAGGGTTATAACTAAAAGAGGCGTAAATACTTTCTCGCTTTGATAAATGTAAATCGAAAGACCGGCAAACACTGCAGACAAAATAAATAACCAGGGTTTCTTAATTGCTTTAACGAAGAAAAGTACAGTTAGGATATTAAACGAACCGGCGACATTAGACTCAAATCCCACTCTTGAAAACTGAAGAGACCAAGGCGAAATTGCCATTAAAAAGGCTGAAACAAGGGAAATATAATCCCTGTATTTATGCTTTTCAAAAATCTCTCTTGTTAGGAAAAAGACTGCAATAACTGAGATGACGCCAAATACGGCTGAAGGAAATCTCACTGCGAAAACGCTTAAATCAAATAGAGAGATTGCCGGAATTATTAAATATGCATACAAAGCCGGCTTATAATCGTCAAAGGATCTAAGTACTACAGGAAGGAACTTACCGAATTCATCTTTTCCCGTTTGCATTATCGAATATGCATCATAGCCTAAGGCAACTTCATCCCAGTCGGGAGACGGCGGAACATTTCCAAGCTGGTAGATTCTTAAAACCGCAGCAATTACTATAATTACGCTTATTAATATTAAAAGTAATCTCTTATTAATCATATGTATAGGCAACTAACTCTGGTTTTCCATCTAACAAATAAAATGTTTTGAGAACGTGAATGTTTTTTGGAAGATTATAGGGAGTATTGATATATAAAACCTTTTTGGTCTTGCTTAATTCATAGCTATATACTTTGGGGAAAAGATATTTCCCTACCCTTTCGACAGTTACAAAGCCAAAAGGATCTCTTTGAATTACGGAATTTTCCCTAAAATACTCAGGTGATATATTTTGGTACAAAAGATAATAAATATAGGGTCTGCCAAGAGTTTGGGTAACCTGAACATAATCATAATCATCCTCTACATTTTTAACAAAACTTATTGATTCTTTATATCCGTATTGCCATTCTCCCGAAAAGTCAAATCTGTAATGCGTGAAATAGTTACGGGTAAAATAAATGCAGTTTAAAAACAAAAGTGAAAGAAGGAAGATAGTTACCTCTTTTTTTCTTTTTCTTACAAACTCCAAAAGTTCTATAAACCCATATGCCGTAATAATCTGAAACGTAGGCAGCGTTGTTTCGATTCTTAGTGCATGGGGCGTCTCTCTTGCAGTTGCTGCTGGAATTATGCCAATTAAAAGCCATAGAGGGATAAGCCAGAAATAACCCTCTTTTCTTTTTAAAAGTAAAAATATTCCGGATACAAAGAAAACGATGTCAAATAAATACATCTGGCCAACTTCCTGAGTAGAAAACTTTGGATTTCCGTCACCTCTTATAAATAGAAACAGCGGAGAAAGATTATCAAAATAATGCTTTACAAATTCAAGCGAATATAAAACTCTTCGGTTATGAATCACTTTTGACCAGAGCGCATTTTGATCATTTGCAATTTCCTGATTTGCTGTTTTGACAACTTCGGGATCTGTAAATATATTTACCTCTTTAAATCTAAGTCCTGCCTGAGGAGAAAGCAAAAAGCCGATAAGAGGCGCAAAAATCAAAAAACCAATGACTACCGCTATGATTGCCTCTTTTTTAATAACAAATAATTGTTTTCTAAAAATGACAGCAAGTATTATAACCAAAAGCGGCACGACGATCCTTGCGGTGTTAAATGTGTACATTGAAAGCGCAAAGGAGACAGCCGAAATCACCAAATACCTCCTTTTATCTTCAACTGCTGCCAAAAATCCCCAAATTCCCAAAACTATAAAAAAAGAAGCTACATTTGCTTCAAAAGCAGCCCTTGATAAAAGGATGTGCCAGGGAGAAATTGCCAAAAACAGTGAAGATAAAAGAGCATAGTTTTCACTATTTTTAGACTTATAAAATATTCTTTTTACCAAAAAATACGTAGCCAAAACCGTCAAGACCCCAAAAAGCGCCGAAGGAAACCTAATGGCAAACTCATTTAAGCCAAATATCTTTATAGGAATAATGTCTAAGTATGCATAGACAGGCGGCTTGAAATCTCCAAATGATTCCAAATACTGAATGGGAAGAAATTTTCCGAATTCATCCTTTCCGTCAATCCCCAAAGAGTAAGCATTATATCCCCAGGCTGCCTCATCCCAGGTTAGACTTGGAGGATTGGTACTAAGCTGATAAAACCTTAAAAAAACGGCAGAAAGAATAATCAGAGTAAGCGCTATGATCTTTCTATTAAATAACCTCATAAATCTTAACTGTGCCATGATTATATATTCTTTTCAAATTTTGCACTTTATCTAAATTTTGGGCATTATCAGACGTATAAATATATTTTATATTATTTTTCCTTATAGTGCTTATAACATAGTTTTCTATCTTATTTGACAGACTAGCTGACGGTGTTGCATAGACGTATGTAGAGAATTGATAAATTATATCTAGTCTTTTTTTAAGTTCTTTTTCTGGAAAACCAATTGGACTGTTTGTTAGAAAGGTACTTTTGTTAGCAAGAGCTGGTAAATCAATATCCATACCGTTTGTAAAATTATTAAAAATTGCACTTGTAGTAGAAATCATTGCTTTTGCAGGAATTTCCATGACTACAAAGCTGTAGTCTCCAATCCCTCTTAAATATTTGTAGGAGTAATATCTCGAGCCCGAAATAACATCAAATTGTTTAAAAATAATTCTATAATAATCATCAACTAACGTAGGAATGGTTAAAAGAGTAATAATTATAATTATAAAATATACTAATTTTTTAGATTTTAATTGTAAAAGCCTCATAAAACCAATTGATGAAATTATTGCTACAAAGAAGAGGAAATAGTTAAACATTTGCACTATCTCATAGGGCTTTATTGATTGCATAAACAAAAGCGGTACAAAAAAAGAAAAAAGAGTCGCCAGTATAATTAGAATCCCGAATTCAGAAAATAAAACCTTTCTGTGCTTTGAGAAAGGAACCAAAGCCAGTCCCAAAAGTCTGGTTCCAAGATTTCCTATAAAATAAATGGCAAAAATAAATGTTTCAAAAATGAAAAGTTTAGTAAACTCAAAGTCTTTCATATACTTTTCAAACCTGTGTTGGTAAATTAAACCTGGAAAATTACTTCTTACAACGTCATGCGGAGCCCAAAGAGGAGCAAACATCAAAAAACCGGATTTTCCTACAAAACTCCAATACGTTATATAAAAAATAAGGGAAGTTAAAAAAACAGGAATAATAAAACTAAAATCTTTTTTGATACTTCTCGTAATGGCAAAAAGAAATAAGATAAAAAACAAAATCATTCCCGAATATACCTTAAACATTGCGGCTATTCCAAAAAAAAGCGGTAAGAGAAAAAGCATTTTCTTATCCCGTGTTTGAAGGTAATACAAAACAGAGAACAAACCAAATATCAAAATGACTAAAGACATAGCAAATGGAGGGTTTATTAAAGACAGGTCGGGCTGTAAAATACCGAAAGCACTGTTTAGACTAAGACTACTTTCTCCAAAGAATAATAAAACGAAAGCAAAACTTCCTCCAAATAATGACAACATCACCGAAGCAATTGATATTAAATTATTCTTTGTCCATCTCTTAACCAAAATAAAGGTTCCAAAAACCCAGAGAAACGAAGTCAGAAAGGAAAAATACTGGAAATAGGAAAAGGGAAGACCAATTGGAAAAATTTGCATAACTTTTGCGATTAGATAATCAGCAAAAAAATGATAAGGATTCATTGCAACACCCGCCATATTAGGATGATTTGGGGGAAAATTGGCAACGAGCTCGTTTATAAGAGAAAAATGCCAGGGGGCGTCGATAATTAACCTAATGGAGCTCCCGTTGTCAAAACGTGTAATCATAGGGAGGGTGAAAACAATAGATAAAGTTAAGAGCAGGAGTACGTTTTTATTTATTTTAAAATCCACTTTAATTTTTTTAAAATCGAGGTTTTTAAGAGAATAAATATTTATAAGAATAAACAAAGGAATTACAAGATAAAATATTTTTAGTAGGTCAAAGACAAATGCCAAAAGGACAAAAAACACCATGCCCAAGCCAGATGAAAATACATGAAACTCCAGGTTTTCTAAATTTAGGTGAAGCTTTTTGCTGATAATATTTCCGGGAAGATAAAAGCAGAAAAAGAATGATATAACGGATAGGAAAAAATTGAAAAGTAATTCTACTATCATTTTACAATCTTAAACCACATATTGAAACCCAATTCGAAAAATCCACTTCTTACATTTTTAAAACCTTTCTTTGTAAAAATCTTTTCTATTGAATCTTTTTTGAGACTATGCTTGTGATCATGTATCTCAACTTTACTTATTAAACCTGTTAAAGCCATCGCGTGAAGAAGCTTATCTGCCCAGGGAGCAGGTGTTGTAATAATCAGTTCTCCTCTGTCTTTTAAGACTCTTTTAATTTCAGAAAGTACAAAATCTAATTTTTCCGTCTCAATGTGCTCAAAAACAGCAAGCATAGTAACAGTGTCAAAAAAACTATTTGAAAAAGGAAGTTTTTGCCTTGTGATATCCAGTTTTTGTAAATTGATATCCGAAATTTTGGAGTCAAAAAGGGCGGGATCTATACCGTATTTTTCATTAAAGTCCGTTGAGGTTAAAAAATAAGGATAAAATCCACAACCAATATCTAAGATTCTTCCTTTTCTATAATCTTTATTTATTAGGCTGTTTGCTCTTTTTGTCCTTTGTCTTGAGAGAAATCCTTCAAGCAAACCAGAACCTCTGGTGAAGATTTGTGAATTTTGCATAAATCAGTCAGTAAACCTATATTTAAAAAGATACCAAAACGCCTTGGTTCCGTCTCTGATGGTGTTTAGTTTCTTTCCCTCATCATAGCCTCTTGGATTAACCTTTATGGGAACTTCCAAAAGTTTATATTTCTTTTTAAGAAGTTTTGACGTTATTTCAGGTTCAAGCTCAAAACCCCTGGCATTTAGCTTTACGTTGTCCAGAGCTTTTTTGGGAAAGAGTTTATAACACGTTTCCATATCGGTTACCCATTGACCATATAAAACACTTGTTACAAGACTTAGGAATCTGTTTCCAAGATAGTGAATTAAAAATTGTAAGGTTCTTTCTTCGCCTTTAAAGTTAGGCATTCTTTTTATTCTTGTCCCATAAACAACATCTGCTCTGTTTTCCAGTATAGGTTTTAATAAGTCTTTTATAAACTTAGGGTCATACTCTAGGTCAGCATCTTGAATAATAATATAGTCTCCGGTTGCTTTTTTAATCCCTGTTTTGACAGCAGCGCCTTTTCCTTGATTTTTTTCATGCAGAATAATATCAATGCCTGATGATTTGAACTTCTTCAGTTTTTCTCTTGTTTTGTCCGTGGATCCGTCGTCAACAACTATTATCTCTTTTTTTACAGATGGTATTGGCTCATCGATAACTCTTTTTAATATTTCTGAAACCGTTTTTCCTTCATTAAAAACTGGAATAATTATAGATAATTTCATTAGGAAAATTGTTGCGTTATTTCTTTGTCAGATTTTACAAATAACTTTTTATTATTATATCTTACCGTTAAGCTTTTAGGTAGAATAATTAAAGCTTTAAAAAAGCCTAAATAGAAAGCTCCATCAAGGCCAATAATTGCTTTTAGCATGTGGTATGGCAGAAACAAAATGTGTTTTATCAAAAGATCAAAATCTGTTAAATTTGTCCAAACAAAAGTAAACTGATTTCTGTAAGCGATTACTTTTACGTCAAATGGCGAGAATTTCTTTTTTATCACCCCTTTTTCGTGCTCATGAAAAACAATACTTTTGGGTTCAAACAACACTTTAAAACCTGATTTCAATGCCCTATATGAGAGGTCAATATCTTCCCAGTAAAATGGGTCAAAAAGCCTGTTTAATCCTCCAAGTTTTACCCAAATAGACTTTCTAAACATTCCGCTTCCTCCGCTTACCCAAAGGGTATCAGTTCTATCAACCTCTCCCCTACTATGCACCAAAAATCCTCTTTGCCAAGACCCAATTCCCCGTCCTCTTAAAACAATCTTTTCTTTCTCAATGCTTTTATCCATACACCCTACTGCAAAAACTTTTTCGTCCTCAAAACAATCGACTAATGGTCCCAGGAAACCTTTCTCGGGATAAACATCAGTGTTTAGCAAAAGGATTAACTGTCCACTTGCTTCTTCTACTCCCCTATCAACAGTTGAAGAAAATCCCAAGTTTTTAGGATTTAAAAAAAGCTTAATCTTGGGAAATTTTTTAATAACCTCAATGGAATTATCTTCCGATCCGTCATCCACGATGATAATTTCATATTCCTTTCCAAAATCTTCAAGCTCTTTTAGGATTTTGGGTAAATTCTTACCTAAAATCTGTGCACCGTTATAATTTGGGATAACTACGCTTAAATTCATTGATTAATAAAGGGTATTGTAGAAAACCACGGTGTGATTTCCATTAGGTACAATTATGCCCCTAAAGTTGTAATCGGTCAAGTAAATTTCTGTTTTTTTACCGTCAATTTTGGCATGCCAGGTAGGGTAAAAACTGTCGGTAAGCACCAGGAATCCTTCATCTTCATTTTGTGTCTTTATAACTATTTCATTTTCACTGTAATTTTCTAAGCTTACTTTCCCAACGCTCCATTTCCTGGAAAGATTTTCATTTAGGCTGTCTTCCAAAACGGCACGCTTATCCAATGGAATATCTTCATATAATAACTCCATTGCTTCTTGTTTATTTGAAGCCTTTATCGTCTCTCCTACAAAAAATACTCTTGCAAAAGAACGCATATTTTCGTAAACCAAAGTTGTTCCTTCTTGAAACGCTTTTACGAATCCATCTTCTTCTATCTCTTTAAAGCTTAAGATATATTTCACACCCAAAAGGTCAACTAGAGGTGAATTATAGTTTTGGGGAGTAACTATTCTGTTAAATCCAAAAGGTTGAGAGATATCCGGCTTATCCCTTCCCAACGCTGCAATAAATTCTCCATATCTTTGTAGATATAAGGGGTCGTAGCCGTCGACGCTTTGAATCTTATAAATTAGAGAAAAATTAGGAGGCAATATTCTTGCATCCGTTTCCATTATTCTGTAATTATCAATATTTTCCAAAAGGAAATTTATTGTCGCGGTTTTTGGATACAGAAATTGCTGATTAGTAAAGGGCAGAAACTTCCAGCCAAATCTAAAAAGATCAAAAACCAAAAGCGCAATTATTAAGTAAGGGAAATATTCAATTATTTTTTTATTAAGCTTAAGTTTATCTCTTAGTAAATAAGTTATCAAAAGTCCTGCCGATATGACAAAAAGGGTGCTTGGGAAAATTAGGTTTCTTTTTATAACCGAAAGGTTTTCGGCTGAGATAAAATTAAACCCACCCGTTACAACAAATAGCCAAAGTCCTCCAAAGATAAAAGCAAAAAAAGAAAGTACTAAGAAAATTTTTTTAAACCCTTTCTCTTTTAAGAATAGATCCAGACCAAAAGCGGCCAAAACACTCAAGCTAAAATCAATGATAAAAATAAGCCTCGTTGGTTGTGACGTCGACAGAAACGGAAGTGACAATTTGTAAGGAAGCTTAGAAATAATGTTTGGGAAAGCAAATATAAAAGCTATTATTAAAAGAATTGTAAAAAATGCAACTTCCCTGTCTCTTTTGAAAACAATTGCAAATAAGGCAAGGATTAAGCTTATGACTCCAATATAGCCAATGAATTCTCCGTAATTGAATACGCCAAAATAGTTAAGAGTTGCGGGATTTCCGAAAAAGTCGGGAACTAAAAATTGGACAATGTTTTGTAAGGGGATAAACCAACCATCTATCATCCAGTTTGCCTGATCGGCTTCTCTGGCTGATAGAAAAATAAATTGTAACGAAGGTATCCACTGTATTGCACTTATTATTACAAAAATTGTCCAAAGGACTACAAACCAAATAAGCTTTTTTAAATTCTTGTTCTTTTCAAAAAATCTAAAGATTAAATATAAAATGCTTGTTACAAAAAGATACATAAATATCTGTATGTGGCCAGCGAAAAAAGAAGCTAGGAGACTAAATATAAAAACTATAGACCATTTTAATTTTAAACTTCCAGCTGTATTTATTTTATCTATTGCCAAAAGTATTAATGGAAGCCAAAGCGCGGTTGTCAGTATGTTTCCCCACTCCAACCAGGCAACAGAGAAACCACAAAAGGCAAAAGAAAACGCACCCAAAATAGAAGCTTTTCTATTTAGCCTAAGGTTATCTAAATACAGAAATGTAAATATTGCTATTAAAAGAGGCTGAAGAAAAATCGTAAGGCTCCAGGCAAACGAAAAAGGCAACAGAAAAAAGAGTACATTAAATAATGAAAATGATCCCGACTGGAAATTGGCAAGATGAGGAGTGCCGGAAAAATTGTATGGATTCCATAAGGGAAGCTGTAAATTCTTCTCAAGGCTAATAACCAACTCTTTCCAGGGATATTGCTGTCTTACCGGATCCGTTATTAAAGAGTTTTTAAAAGGCATTCCTCTTGAATAGTCTTTTGCATAAAAATCTCTATATGGATGGTATAAACCGACTATCGTGTCAGACGGTATGGGAAAATTTCCTTTAACTGCCAGATCTTTGAAAAATAGAGAAACAATAATAAAGACAAAAAACAAAATAATAAATTTTAATTTCATTAGCTAAATATATTTAGAACTTTTTGGCAAAAACTATCTGTAGAAAACTGCTGAGCTTTTTTTGACGCATTCTGGCTTATCCTTGTAAATAGCTTTTGGTCGTTTGTGACCATAAAAGTTTTTTCAATAAGTTCTATGTCGTTTGTCCACAAGAACCCCGATTCTGCTTCTTCCACTATTTCTTTTTGCCCTCCGGCTTCTATAACAATAGGGACAAGACCGTTTAACATTGCCTCAACGGTTGTTATCCCGAAATGCTCTGCGCGTTCAGGATGAACGGAAAGATCCTCGCCAACACCTGCGGCATGCCAGTAAATTTTGGATTTTTTATATTGCTCTAATAAATCTTTATATGAAACGTTTTCCATAATTTTAATAGGGTATTTTCCTATTGATTTCTTAAGGCTTTGAACAAATTCCCCCTCTTTCTGGGTAAAACTGATTACTAGATAAAGCTGCCAGCCTAAAAGGCCTTTGTCGTACATCGACTTAAAAGCCTCTATCATAAACTCCTGCTTTTTTACGCTCCCTCCGTTTGGAAACCTGGCATATCTGCCTACGTTTAAGATTATGTTTTGCTTTTGACTTAAATCTACTTTTGGCATTTTTGATTTAAAATACGTTGGGGGATATAAAACAATACTTTCCCTGTTAAACTTTTTATCAATATGCTCTTTTGTATAATTAGAATTACAGACTATCTTTTTAATTCTTCTTATTTTTAGTGAGTTAACAAATCCTTTTGTATCAACCCATTCAACCGGAAACTGAAAATGAACGCAAAGGTCTGTGCCAACAAGCGGCAGGCTACCGTCGCTTAGAAAAAAGATGGCATCGAATTTTTTGCTTTGTAAAAACCTTTTCTGGGTTGAAACATCCTCGCTAAAGATATTTGACACTACATTTACTCTAGATAGGTCTATGTTAAATTTTTCCTGAGCCTTTGAAAGCACTTCTTCCTGATTCCAGAAGAGGGCAACATCGTGTTTGGTTGAAAGAGCCGAGGCTGCGGTAAGCATGTATTTCTCCCCACCACCTAAGATATCTAAATATGGACTATAAATACCTATTCTCATTTATGAATAGTTTATCAAGTTTTAGTCTTGATTGCATATTTGAAAAAGATTGGTATATAATATGTCCAATGGATAATTTATTCGGCAGTTCTGATTTTCCCGCTCTCTTATTTTTCGGAGTATATCTTTGGTCAATATTTTGGAAAGGACTTGCTTTGTGGAGAGCGGCAAACTTAAAACAGAGAAATTGGTTTGTCGGTCTTTTAATTCTAAATACAATCGGGATTGCAGAAATTGCCTATCTTTTCTTTTTTGCAAAAAAGAGAATGACCCTAACAGAGCTTAAATTTTGGCAAACTTCATAAACCTTCCCCTAAGAAAAACTACTAAAACCATTGATACAAGCCCCAAACCAAATAAAATTAAACCAAGCTTAAAAGATATTGGATCGTATACAAACTTAACAGTATGTTCACCTTTTGGAACAATAACAGACCTGAATGCAAAATCCGATCTTAAAATTTCTGATTCTTTACCGTCAACCAAAGCTTTCCAACCAGGATAATATGGATCTGATAAAAACAGCAGGGAATTTCCATCAGAAACTGTCTTAATCGTTACTTCGTTAGGTAAATATTTGTCTATAGTTGCACTCCCCTTTTTAAGACCTAACTTTGTACTTATATCTTTTTCCAAAACCAGTGTCTTTGTTAAATCCAAGTCTTCCAAAAGCATCGCATTTAATATTTCCTGCGGATCGGTTCTGACTTTATAGCTATCTACTAAAAATGCCCTTTTATATGCTTTTGTGTTTTCAAATATCTGGTATACCCCATCATCATAGATAGAGTTAAACTCATCCGGATAATTCCAGAATGGAAATACCCACGGACTTCGACCATCGGCAATTTTATGGACAAAATATCTAACATTTAAAAAGTTAAGCCCAAGTCTTGAATACAGACCGTTTTCAGGAAATGAAACCACGGATCTTGCAGAATTCTCTAAATCACCGTTTTGCAAAGAAGCGATAAACTGACCGTATCTTTGATTATAGACTGCATCATATCCTACAACTGTGGGTAATTTATAGTAGATTGTCGCCTCTCCCCCAAGATTCCCATAAACTCTTTCAAAACCGCTTATTTCCCTAAATTTTTCTTCAACCGCCACTTTTGGAAACGCAAGACTTTTGGGAGAGAATTCCTGCCACTTATTGGCAAACCTAAAAAGATCAAAAGAGATAAGTACTACTATTACAAAAGGCAAGATTATAAAAAGCTTATTAAGTTTTTTTATTTTAAGTGATATAAAACTTAAAACAAATACGCTTACAAGACTTGCTAAAAGAAGAGTTGGCAAAATCAGATTTTGTCTTGCAATAATGATTTTATCTATTGGTAGTATAAGCTTTCCCAATACCACTACCCAAAGTAAAGCAAAAATTATAAGAGTTGCAATCAGCCAGTAAATTATTCTTCCTTTATTTTGTTTTTTTAAGTCTTCAAATAACCATTCGATACCAAAAGAAGACAAAACAGCTATTGAAAAACTAAACAAGACAATAATTCTGCTTGCCGCAGAGGTTGAAAGAACAGGAACCTTTAGGAATACTATTAAATCAATAACGGGTGAGGGAAAACAAAGTAAGATCGATAACACTGCCGTAAAGATAAAAAACCATACTTTCTTAATCCTTTCTGAAAAAAGAGTATAAAGAGCAAGTATTATCGTGATCGTACCAGCAAAACCGTTCCATTCTGCATAATGACCAAACCAGTCGTTTCTGGTTACCGGATTTCCTAACATATCTGGTGCAAAAAACGTTGCAACATATCCCCAGGGGATTATCTCTGTTTTTTGGAAAATACCGCTTCTTAAAGATTGACCATAAGCCTCAATCGAGACAAGAACTTGAGGCATTGTTAGGAAAAGACCAAATAAGAAATACAAAAATGTATAAATAAAAAACTTAAGATTTCTTGTTTGTAAGTATTTATATATTAAATACAAAAGGACAAATATTAAAAAATACAGACTTATCTGAAAATGTCCGCTGAAAAAAGATAACGGTAAGGAAATTGAAAGAAGAAAGAGATACTTAAATGTCTTTAATGCATAAAATTTTTCTATGGCAAATAGGGCTAGAGGCAAAAACAATATTGCATAACCTAGGGTTTCATAACCCATCCAGGTAGTGATAAAACCACAAAACATAAAAGAAACGCTTCCGACAGTTACGGAGAAGTTTTTTAATAAAAGCGATCTTAAGTATAAATACATAAATAGTCCTGCCAGAAGAGGCTGAAGCAGTACGGCTATACTCCAAGCGTCTATAAAAGGAAGGATAAAAAACAGTAAGTTTAAAGGCGTAAGTACCGCAGATTGATAATTGGCAAGATGGGCAGTACCAGAGAAGCTATATGGATTCCAAAGCGGAAGTATCCCCTGTTTTAGAGAATCAATCGTAAAAGTTTTCCAAGGATAAATCTGAGAAATTACGTCAGGCATTGCGTTATTTTTGACAGGACCGGAAAAACCAGGATACGCATTCCACGGAGCAAAGAAGTTTACTTGGTAAGTCGAGGCAAAGGGCACTCTACCTTGCAGAAAATAAGGAGAACTGAAAACAAACCAAATTACAACCAAAAAAAGAATTGGCCAAAATACTTTCAATAATTTCATTTTATTTTTTTTGTTTCTTCTGTAATTCCCAAAGTTTTGCGTAAGTAATAAAAATACTAAATGACTGATAAATACTTTCAATTAGACCCGCTGTTTTTGCCCTAAAACCGCCTTGTAATATATATGAATTTATAAATGCGGTAAGTATGACTCTTGGAAACCTCCACCAGACAACCGGAGGGTGGTTTTGATTAAATCTCCCTACTGCCTCTGTCGATGACCAAATTAGAGTCTTACTAACCATTGATTCCAAATCCCTATGGGTAAAATGCAAAATAAATCCGTTTAAAACTCCTGACGTTCCCACTGTTATTGGTGTTTCATGCAAGTCTCCTTGCCAGCCTTTTAGATTTTCTTTTTTAAAGAGTCTTTGCATCTTTTCAATATATGGCCATTCATTTTTACCTAAATAGTAGTTTTTTCTTTTGAGGAAATAGAAATCGCGGAGATTTTGGTCCACAGCTTTTAATATCTCATCTTTAAGCTCCTGATTTATCCTTTCGTCGGCGTCTAGGTACAATACCCATTCATTTTCCGACCTGTCTAAACCCATGTTTCTTCGCTCTGAAAAACTGGGCGACTTGGTCTCATAAACCTTGGCTTTTAGCTCTTGGCAAATCTCTTTTGTTTTATCGGTTGATCCGTTATCTATAACGATTATTTCATCACAAAAAGAAAGACTTTCAAGACAGTCTCGTATCATTGTTTCTTCGTTTTTTGTTAAAACTATGGCTGAAATCTTACTCATTTGTCTTAAAACTTCCCTTTCCAAAACGGCGAAGATAGAAATCTTTAACTCCAGTTCTTTGCCATTTTCTTCCAAGCAAAAGTAATCTTATGCTTTCCCTAATAAGAGCAAGTTTAACCCTAAGGGCTGCGTACCTAAAGCCAAAAAGAAGCCTGTTTCTGGTTATATAATAGTCCTGCAAAGGCGAGCCTGTACCCGTTGCGGCAGCGTTTTTGTGCCAAAGGACTGCTTTTGGTACGTAATAAATCTGAAATCCCTTTTTCTTTACCCTTTGTGAAAGATCCGCATCCTCATAATAGAGAAAGAATTTCTCATCAAAAATTCCTGCGGCCTCCAAAACTTCTCTTTTCAGCAGCATGCAGCAGCCTGTGGCAACTTCGGTCTCTTCTGACCTATCAAACTGCCCTTTATCAACCTCATCAACGCCAATGTGACGGCCTATTACGTTTCCCCAGTCGATTTCAGCTCCAGCATACCAAAATACTTTTCCTTTTTCATTTTCAGAGTATCTCTCCTTATGATATTCAAAGCCTTTTGCAAAATATATTTTAGGGGATACTATGCCAATACGCTTATCATCCAGCGCATTTAAAAGTTCAATAACCAAATTCTCATCCACTACCACGTCATTATTTAGAATTAAAATAAAATCACAGGCATTTTCCAGCGCATATTTAATGCCTAGGTTTTGTCCGCCCGAGAATCCTAAGTTTTTACTGCTTCTAATAATTTTTAAATCAAAGTTTTTATACTCCCTAGCTATTTTAAACTCTTTACTGGAAGCATTGTCTATTACAACCACAGAAAGATCGAAGTCTGTCTTTTTTAACCTCTCAAGGCTGTCTAGGCACTCTTTTGTAGAATTATCATCGTTGAAAGTGATGAGCGAGATAAATACTTTTGGCATAAATTAGTTTGTAATCTTACTTTTTATCTTTACTGCCACTTTTTTAAAGGGGTTTTTGATGTTTTCAAGCTTTTGTTTTGTAACCCAATATACAATTTCTTTGCCTGCGTCTTTGAACTGCCTCTCCGTTTGTTCCATGAAGTCCTGTTTTTCGTATTTAACAAAATCTTTTTTCTCCCAGATATAGCAAAAAACAAGGAAATGATAAAACGCCATAAGCAGGGAAAGGATAAGGCCGTGGAATTGGTCTTTATAACCTTTTCTTGCAAAAAACCTGCTTAAGAATTCACTTAGCGGAAGCTTGATTGCGTCAAAGTATGAAAACTGGTAGCCTTTATCCAAATAGTTATCCGCTTCATTTTTTGCATAGACAAAAGTCTTTTCTAAAAATTCCGAAATAGTCTGATAATGATGATGAATTAGATGCTGACTCAGGTTAGCACTTGTCCCTTCTAGAGTGATATCTTCATGGATATGTCTTTTTGTATATTTTGCCTTACCCTTTCTAAAAAGTCGAAGCTGTAAATCTGGATACCAACCCGTATGCTCAATCCACTTACCAAAGATTAAGTTTTTTCTGGGAATCCAAAATCCATTTATTTGGGAAATAGTAGATGGCTTTGCCGATAGGATTCTTTTTATTTCTTGGGCTAGTTGACTTGTTACTGTTTCATCGGCATCGATAGAAAGTATCCATTCATTTGAGGCTTTTTCAAACCCGAAGTTTTTTTGGATATCAATTTCACTTGGATTATTTTTTTGCTTAAATACCTTTTTTGTATACTTTAAGGAAATTTCAGAGGTTTGGTCTATCGATTCGTTATCTACAACAATAATTTCATCCGCAAAACTTAAGGACTTAAGACACCTTTCAATGTTTTTCTCTTCGTTGTAAGCGCTCACTACCGCGGAAATCTTATTCATATTACCTTTTTAGGCTTTGTCTAATAAGGGCAAAATCTTTCTTAATCTGTTCTTTTGCCAGTATAAAGCTTACTAAAAAGTATAACATAGCCGAAAATAGAATACATACAAATACGCCCAATAAACTTGAGGCTATAACTGAAGCCAGGAAATATAAGACCACGCCCATAACTGACGAGCTAAGTATTGGATAAAAAACGGCGCTTTTGATGTTAAATGAAATATACCTTTTGACAAGTATAACTACCAAAACAACGGACAAGGATATAATAGCCGAAGCAATTGCTACACCGTTAAAACCAATTTTTATTATAAGAAATGGCGTTAACACCCAGGTAGAAATAGTCCAAAATATCATTAAGTAAAGCGTTGTTTTTATTTTGCCAATCGCATTTAGAGCATTTGTCAAAGGCGTTGAGACTGATGAAAGCGCAGCATTTATGGAAAAGAAAAACAAAGATAGTAAAGCAGGCTCCCATTTAATGTATTTGGGTATTAGGTTAATAAAGTAAGGAGACAGGATAACTAAGCCGGTGAGAGCCGGAAAGATTAGAAAACAGGCTGCAAAGATGGATTTCTCTATTGCTTTGCTCAAAACTTCTTTTTCATCCTGAAGCCTTGAGAATGAAGGAAAAGTAATTCTTATTACATTATCCATAATAAGCCTTAAGGGCATTAAAGCCCATTTTTGGGCAAATCCGATGTAACCGACCTGGGCAAGAGGCAAAACCTTTCCAAGATAGACTATTAGTAAATCGTCTTTTACTAAAGCAAGAAAACTGTTTAGCTGGAAAGGGAAACCAAATGACAAAAGCCTTCTTGCGCTTTGTTTTGTAATACCAACAGATATCCTCCAAGGACTAATTAAATACATTGTGATAAGTCCTGTTAGTCCCCTTGCCAAAACCGCATAAGTAAAGCTTGCTACGCCAAATCCCTGGATAGCAAGCACGACAGCGACCACGTTAAAGAAAAGAGTTTCGACAATCTGGGGAATAACTAATTTTTTAAAATCAAGATTTCTTTCCAAAATGATAGATGGAATTGTTTTTAACGAGGAAAGAAAGAAAGATACTGATAAGGCCTGGAAAAGCAAAATCCCATCGCTTGTTAAATTATAAAACCTTCCTATAATCCCCGAAGAAAGCAAAGCTATTAAAACAACCGTTAATACCAGAATCTGCTGAATCGTAAAAGTTGTTTTTAAATCATCCTGGGTAATGTTTTCCTTTTTTTGAATTAAAGCAGCCGCAAGACCGATATCAGAAAAGTATGATAAAAAAGCAATAGCCGCAGAGACTACAAAAAATATTCCAAATACTTCGGGGGCTAGATAAATAGTTAATAAAAGATTTGAAATAAAGGTAACTATTTGTATAAAAAATGTTCTTGTGGTTAGCGCAAAAACTCCATGAATGGATTTTTTGGTAACTCTTGCTGTGTCAAGCTCTTCCATAAGTAAATGTTATATTTTTCCAAAGAATCAAGCTTTCCTTTACGGCTCTTAGAATTACCCTTATATTTCCGCCGCTTTGATCACCATATAACCTTGGGTAATGATGGACCTCAACTTGGGAAATTTTTAACTTATTCTTCTTTGCCTTGGCCAAAATCTCAGTTGTAATCATAGCCCCTTCGCTTATTAAAGGCTGTATCTTTGATATTGCTTCTTTTCTAAAAAGCTTAAAGCCGCAATCAATATCTTTAAACGTGAAACCGAAAAATACAAAATCCCAAATCTTTAACATATTCATTAAAATATGTCTAAAAGGATGGTCAAGTCTTTTTTTTCTAAAACCTATTACCATATCTGATGTATCAATTTTGTCCATTAGTTTTGTAACTTCAGAGAAATCAAATTGCCCGTCTCCATCGTTGAAAACAACATAGTCATACTTTGCTTTCTCAAATCCTGTTTTTAAGGCTGCGCCGTATCCCCTGTTAATTTTATGTGAAACGGCAATAAGTCTTTTATCTTTTAAGGATAGTTTTTTCATCTTTTCCAAAGTGGTATCTGAGGAGCCGTCATCAACCATAATTATTTCCCATTTTTTTGCCACTTTCTGGGCAACAGGTATAGCTTTTGCAACAACCGTTTCTACATTATCCTGCTCATTCCAAAATGGGAAAAAAATTGATAATTCCTCAAACCTTACCATAGGCTTTCCTAGAATAGATTATACCAGCAATGAGGGTAATTATGCCAGCAAGAGAAAGAAGATTTGCTAAGTTTTCTACGGTTGTCGATTCGTATTTAAGTAAAATTTGAGACTCGCCTTTCGGCACCCTAATTTCAATTCCTTTTTTATTTTCTATGACATTTACAGATTCCTGATTGACATAACCTTTCCATGCAGGAAAATATGCGAGTGGATAAATTATGCTTTGTTGCCTTTTCGAATTAACATTAAGTTTTATAAGTTGTGTTTTTTGTTCTTGCGAAATTACTTCCAGATCTTCGTTTTTTATCGAGTCAATATTTGCAATCTCTGAAAATTGTTTAGGCTTTGAAAAGCCCTTTGGCATGTATTCGCTTGTAATGTTTGAAATATTCCATTTTATGGTTTCAGTATTTGTATAGTCTTTTGCCGTTTTTGTATTGATATATTGCGGGGTAAAGAACTTTAGGTTTAAAAACAAAATGATTACTAAAAGAACTAATCCTACTGTTATTAGATAACTTCCTTTTATAAATTTATTTAAAAGCCAAATGAAACTTCCCGAAATGAAGGAAAGAGAGAAAGTTGTAATTATTAAAAATCTCCAAGGATATTGGAAAAAGGCCATGGGTTTTAGAAGTTCCCAGATAAATTTTGACAAATCTAACATTAAAAATATTGAAAAAGCACTAAAGAGGAAAAAGACTAAGATATAGAAAATATTTTCCATATCTTTTTCAAATATTGTCTTTTTTATAAAAAATAACACTGCAACTGCAATTAATGAAATTAGGAAAAGCACTATATGGGTCTTTCCTACCATAAATGAGAGTCCGTCAACGCAACCCTTTGCTGATCCACCGTACCCCCAAAGACTTGACCAAAGCTGGCTAAAGCAGACAAAGTGATCCCTAAAGTCTGCTCCGCCACCAACCTGCGAAATTACATTTGTATAGTTCATTTCCAAAAGAGCAGGGATGAAATAAAAAGAGGAAAGCAAAAGTCCCAATACAAAAGAGACTAAAATTCTTTTAATGCTTTCTCTTTCTCTAAAAACTGTAAAAAGAGCAAACATAATCAGAAAAGGAGTTAACATAAAAGCAGTAAGGTTATGGGAAATAATGACTAAGGCAAATGAAATGGAAGTAACAAAAATATATTTAAAATCTTTTTCCTTAGAAACTTTATATAATCCCCAAAAAACAAGCGGGGCAATGGCGTACGCATAGAATTCAGCTACATCTCCTCTGACATAAATATTAAGTGCGTTATAAGGGGCAAAAAGATAAAGAAGGCAAGATACAAGTCCTCCTATTTTTCCAAAAAATTGTCTGGCAAAGATAAACATGGAAACTCCAGACAGCGAAATTGCCAAAATCATCATTAGCTTTGTTGAAACCAAAGCATCTTGAATAAATAAATTTATAAACCCTCCGACGTAATAAGCAAAAGGTGCGTAGAAGTTAAATATCGGATAACCAAATCCAAATCCCAAATCACTACTCCACCTTACGGGAAACATTCCATCAGTTAACGCCTTTGTCATCTCAAATACCCTTGCAACCTGAGTATCATCGTGTATTGGGAAAAAGCCGGATGTAAGTAGCGGTTTAAATGCAAGAAAAGAAATAATTATTATTAAAATGTATGGAATAAATCTTTTAACTAGATCCATATCCTTCTCTTTCTAAAATAAAAAGTTAATAAAATAAGCATTCCCAGGCTAGCAACGGAAATAATATCACTTAGTATTCTAACATTAGTTTCTCCAAATATTACCAATACGCTGTTTTTGCCTTCATTTAAATTTAGGTTTATAAGTCCGTCTTTTAAATAATCAATATTTACTCTTTGTCCGTTAACATATGCGCTCCAGCCGGGAAAATAAACTGTATTAACTCTTATAATTTTTGGGGAATTTAAATCCACTTCAAAACCTGTTTTGTTGGGCGTATTGGATATTAAATTTATCGGCTCAATCCCTGTTGTATTCTCCACCTTTGCTTTATACATTTGGGCTGGAATATTTTTCACCCATTTAGGCATATACTCATTTTTAACAGTAGTCGTATCTTGGTTTGTTGAATAAAAAGTATCCGGATAGTTTTGAGACTGATAAACTTTTGCAAACGGCAGGGAGAAATAATACGTAAGTCCCAAAAGCAATACTGCTACTACCACTTTTGTTTTTTTATCTAAAACGGAGGTGACTGCGGCGGCTTGGAATGAAATTGAAATTAGCGTTAAAGACAGGAAGCGGAAGGGAAACTGAATAAATGTCACAGGGAGCATATTCCACAAAGCTGCGCTAAAAGGTGTGGCAAAGAAAATTGATACAAGAGAAACAATTAACATAACAATTGTCAAACGGTGTTTTGTAATATTTAATTTTTTTGTAAAAATAAAAAGAATTGTTAATAAGATGACCAGAATTGATACCACGCCTACCAATTTTTCATTTGCAAAATACGAGCTGTATTCGGAAATCTTTGTCTGGGTAAAAACTGTATATTGCAGATCAAACACTGCAGGAATCCAAAAGAAGGAAGACATGGCAAACCCAAAACCCAAAATACCAAGATTTTTATAGATTAAGTTCTTTCTTTTACTTGATACATAAATATTCAAACCCATATAGATAACAATTAATCCAAGGAATAAAACTGCAAGGCTATTGTGAGACAAAATCAGAAGTGATATTCCGATGCTTGAAAGAAACAGGCTTCCCTTTTCTATCTGCCACAAAACAAATGGTAAGACCGACAATGAAAGTGCTTCGCCGACCGACCCCCTTTTATAGACATCGAGTAAGTGATAGGGTAAGTAGACATATATTAAACTTCCTACAAAAGAAGAAAGATTGTCAAAAAATTTCCTAAGCCAAAGAAAAGTAAAAAGAGAAGAAAAAACCAGACTTAACGCCAATACCGCCTTAATGCTTTCTACAAAACTTAGTCCCAAAATATGCAAAGGTGTTGCAAAATACATAAACAAAGGATACAAAAAGTCGGCAACGGGATACCCGTATCCGTTATTTAATCTCATCAAAAACCTAACCGGCAGCTGACCATCTCTTAAGGATTCATAAAAGGCAGAAAATCTTATAACCATCCAGTTACCGTCATCGGTAAGAGGAAATCCGGATTGAAGAAGACCAATAACCGAAGGGATTGACAGTAAAATTAGTAATAGAGCAATAAATTTAAAATTTCTTATCATTTCTTACCTTGTGTTTTGACACAAAAGCTTTAGTTCAAGTTTACATTAAGAAATTAAACATATCAATTTTTTAGTTTTTTTAAGTATTAAATAGTAAACCTAAATTTGTAAGACAGCAGGCCAATTAGTACTTTATTTTGGGGAAAATTTCATATACTATTACATATAGCCGTAACCATGAAGTTATTTCTTCTTATTCGAGAAAATATAGTTCTTATTGCTATATTTGCTCTTGCGCTTTTTCTTAGAACATATCAGCTAGCTGATTTCCCGGTCGGCCTTCATGGCGACGAAGCAAGTATAGGCTATAACGCATATTCAATTCTAAAAACTGGTCTTGATCAAGACGGAAAACGGTCTTTGGCAATTGATCAATTTGGGGACTTCCGCCCTGCCGGATACCATTATATAGACGTTCCATTCGTAGCTCTTTTAGGCTTAAATGAAACCGCGGTAAGGCTACCTGGAGCCCTATTTGGATCATTAAATGTAATTTTGATTTATTTATTAATAAATAGACTTTTTAAAAAAAGAAACATGGCGCTACTTGGAGCGGGACTTTTAGCAATTCTTCCTTGGGATATTAATATTTCAAGAGCTACGTCTGAAGGTATAATTGCCTCTTTTTTTGTTACTTTAGGTATACTGCTATTTATAACTTCGCTTGAGAAAAAAAACCGAGTACATCTCTTTTTTGCATTAAGCGCTGTATCTTTTTTAACTAGCTTTCTTTTTTATCACGCTGCAAGATATTTTACCGTTTTATTTGTTCCCTTCCTTACCTTACATACCTACCTGACTGATAAGAAAAGGTTGTTACTTTCTTTTATAGTTTTAGTAGCGGTGGGTCTGGGAATTTTCTTTTTTCTAAGTATCGGTAAAGGTACGGGCAGAGTCTCTGAAGTAAGCCTTCTTTCAATACCCGGAGGAACAGTCCACTTAAAACAGGCTATGGATGAAGAGGGAACCGCAAATCCCCTGATCACAAGATTTTATAGCAATAAACTTATCTATTATGGACGATTCTTCGTTACTTTTTATTCACAGCATCTATCGGGAGATTTTTTGTTTGTTAACAACGGAAGCCCGATTAGATATTGGGTTCCTTTTACGGGAAACCTCTATTTGATACAAGCTCCGTTTCTACTCTTAGGTCTGGCATTTTTATTAACAGAGGGTCTAAAGTCTAAAAAGTATCATTATTTAATTCCTGTTGCCTGGCTTTTAATAGCACCTATTCCTGCAGGATTAACCTGGGAGGATCTTCCAAATATTCAAAGGTCAAGCCTTATGATTATTCCCCTAGTCATTATTACCGTTTTCGGATTTGTCGAGCTTCTTTCGCTTTTAAAAAACAGGTTGAAAATTTTGGTTATCGTGATAGTAATACTTTCTCTTGCCCATGGATTTTTGTACTTTTACCACAATTATTTCTGGCGTCTTAGAATCCATGAACCATGGCATAGAGGATACGCAACAAAGGAATTGGTATTCAATATTGAAAACATAGGAAAAGAAAATCCTAAGGCAAAGTTTATTATGACGACTCAAAATTATAATAACTTTATCTTTTACCTTTTTTTCACCAAATTCGACCCCAAAACTTTCCAAAACTTAGGATCTCCAAAAGAAGAAAATAACTTAAAGTTTGCAAATCTCACCTACATAAACGATGACTGCCCGATAAGGGGAAGCTCGGATATAAACGCTACCGTTGAGCCAAATATCTATTATGTAGGAAAACCGGAGTGTCCACTTCCAAAAAATGCTGAAATTGTAAATGTTATAAGAAGAAGCGATGGTCTTCCGGCATTTCATATTGTAAAGCTAAACGATCCGATACTTGATACAAATTCTAATAAATGAAAATAAAATATCTTCTCTCTCCTCTTTTGTTATTTGTCGCAGTAACCGTCCTCTTTTTTTATAAGTTTTTCTTTTTGGGCTTAATTCCCATGCCGGCAGATCTCTTAATTTCGGAAAATAACCCCTGGAAAGAATATTCATATCTTGGATATTTACCCGGAACATATCCTTCTAAGTTTCAGTACGGAGATGTTACGCATCAAATATATCCATGGAAAACGTTTGCTATAGAATCGTTAAAGCAAGGACAAATTCCTCTTTGGAATCCGTATAGCTTTTCGGGCCACCCATTCCTTGCGGATATTCAGGCTGGAGTATTCCAACCCCTAAACCTTCTATATTTCATATTCTCCCAAGCCCAAGCTTGGGCAATAAGCATTGTCTTTCAACCGCTTTTGGCACTAATCGGCACCTATCTTTATACAAGAAAAATTGGACTGAAAAAAACCGCAGCAATCTTTTCTTCGGTTTCTTTTAGCTTTTGCCTTTTTATGAGCACTTTTCTTGAGTACAATACGATCGGGCATATACTTTCTTACCTTCCCATAACTTTGTACAGTATCGAACTATTGACAAAGAGAGTAAATATTTTAGGAATTTTACTGTTTGCCTTATCGATTTCCCTAACTATCTTTGCGGGCCACATACAACTAGCCGGATTTAACCTGATTTTTATTTTTCTTTATATCCTTTTCAAGCTTAAAGACTCCAAAGAGAAGGTAAAAAGAGCAATTCTTTTTTTAATTCTTTTAGTCTTTTCTGTTGGAATAACAGCGCTTCAGCTTTTACCAACAATTGAGTTAATTGGGCTTTCGGCAAGAATACCCCAAAATTACACGTTTTTGATTGAGAAACTCTTAATCCAGCCTTTCCAGGTAATAGTGTTTCTCTCCCCAGATTTCTTCGGAAATCCCGTAACAAAAAACTATATGGTTTTAGACTCATATCCCGGAAACTCTCTGTATATCGGCATTGCACCGTTAATACTGGCTGTCACTTCCATATTATATTTTAAGAAAAACAAGTTTATATCTTTTTTTACAGTTTCATCGTTTGTTCTTCTGCTTTTGTTTTTCCGCACCCCTTTGTCTGAGTTGTTTTATAAATTGAATATTCCTTTTTTCTCCACCGGCTCTCCCACAAATGCGATTTATCTTTTAAGTTTTTCACTTTCCGTTCTTGCAGGGTTTGGAATTGAAAGGCTGGAAACTAAAAATCTTAAAAGAATTTTACTTGTTTCTTTGCTGTTTTTTGTATTTATCCTCATAAATATGTTCCTGCTTAAAGATATTTCATATCTAAGAAACGCTTTGCTGTCGTTATCCTTACTTTTTGTTATCACAATCGTTTTTCTATCTGGTTTTCTAAAACGTTTTAAAGGCAAATTTCTAGCGCCTTTGCTTATCATAATTACGGTTTTTGATCTTTTCTTTTTCTTCCAAAAATTCAACCCCTTTGTTGCCAAAAATTTAATTTTTCCAGAGACTAAAATATTTAGCTATATCCAAAAAAACATTGGTATTAATAGGCTCTGGGGATACCCATCAGCAAGCATAGAACCCAACTTTACTACACAGTTTAAAATACAATCTCCTGAGGGCACAGATCCCTTATATCCCAAATGGTACGGAGAATTCATACAAAGTGCGGATACAGGAAAAATAGGACGAGGATTTACCAACCAGACAAGGTCTGACGCAATTATCTCTCCACGTTTAAATATAGACCTTTCGGAAAATACAACCAGATCAAGACTTTTGGAAATGCTTGGAACAAGATTTATTTTAGATAAACAAAAAAGCGGTACTTCATTAAAAGATTTTCCGCTCGACAGATATTCGATTTCGTATGAAGATGACATCTGGAGAATATTTGAAGATAAAAAAACAGCAGACAGAGCTTTTTTTGCCGAGAAGGTTAGTTTTTACTCAGGTAAAGACGACTTTGAGAAGAAATTCTTTGACCCCAGGTTTAATCCTACTAATGAAATCCTTTTGGAAAGTGGCTCCATCTCTAAGGATCTTGTTGTCGGGATAGGAAAACCCTCAGTCCTAAAACTTATAAACTATTCGCCAAATAAAGTGACTTTCAATACTGAAAGTACAAATAAGCAAATACTTTTCTTATCTGATACGTATTATCCCGGATGGCAGGCAGATATCGATGGAGTAAAAACAGATATTGTCAAAGCAAATTATGCCTTTAGGGCAATTGCCGTTCCCAAAGGTTCACATACAGTAAGCTTTACATATCTTCCTTTCTCTTTTACGTCTGGTCTTTTTGTCTCCCTGGCTTCATTGGCAGCGGTATTTATTTTATGTATACTAAGTTTAAAGAAGAAATATCTTGAGTAAAGTGAAGAATTTATATATTGTTTTTTTTGTTTTAACTTTGGTTCTTGCCTTTGTACTAAGGTTTTATGCTCTTGATAAAGTTCCCCCTGGTTTATATCAGGATGAAACTGCAATCGGTTATAACGCCTATTCTATACTTAAAACCGGGAAAGACGAATACGGCAAAAGCTTCCCTTTATACTTTAAATCATTTGGAGACTATAAACTTCCGGTTTATATTTATGCGACAGTCCCTTCGATTTCAGTCTTTGGGCTTACGCCTTTTGCCGTTAGGCTTCCTTCAGCTCTCTTTGGATTTTTAACAGTGCCTGTCTTTGCTTTATTTATTTATCAGCTGACAAAAAACAAAAACCTTTCGCTTTTGTCGACAGTTTTACTTGCCGTAACACCCTGGCATTTGCATTACAACAGAGCTACTTTTGAAGTCAGTATTTCTCTTTTTCTTTTTACCCTAGGTGCATATCTTATTCATAAAGCGCTAAATATGGAAAAAGCCAGGGGGTTATTTTTCCTTGGAACGATATCATTTGTTTTAGGATTATATACTTATAATTTAACAAGGCTTCTTGCTCCCATTTTATTTATTTTAATTCTTTTGATTTTTAGAAGAAAAATAAAGGCAGTTGGTAAAGCTGAGTTAATTTTGACTTTTGTAACTGCGGTAATTACGCTTATTCCCTTTTTAATAACGTTTCTTTCAGGCGGAGGGGCTTTGTCTGCAGCGGGAACGCTTATTAATTCAAGCGCCGTTGTCCAGGCTCCACTTCTTGAATTCAGATCATATCTTGTAAGTTCGGGCTTTTTTCTGCCCGGACTATTGTTTAACAAATTATTATTAACCCTCTGGCAATATCTAAGCAATGTCTTTTCCTATTTTTCCGTAGATTTCTTTTTTATTTCAGGCTCTCCACACGGCAATCATGGAATAGGAAATGTCGGCCTCTTTTATCTTTTTGAGCTTCCGTTTTTGATCTTAGGACTTATCGGCGTATTTAGAAGAAAACTTGAATGGGGATATTTTTTGATTCTCTGGGCAGTTTCCACTATAGCCGTTGCGTCTTTAACACGGGAGGTTCCGCACGCAACACGAAGCTTCTTTTTAATTGTTCCTCTAACCGCTTTTATAGCTCTTGGCATTTTAGAATTTTATGCGTTTGTTAAAAATAAAAATAAGCTTTTGAAATATTTGCTTTTGGGGGTAATTTTACTTGTTTCCTTCTACAACGGGCTGTATTACTTTGCTTCTTATTATTTTAGATTCCCAGTTAAATACGCAAAAGCCTGGAGTTCAACCGATTCGCAGTTGTCTACATTTCTAAAAATGCGTAATAAAACCTATGAGAGGATTATCGTAGATAAAGACTCGGGATTAAAATATACGTCTCTTCTTTTCTATCTTGCCTATCCCCCTCAAAGTTTTCAAAACACCGTAGTTAGAAGAAGAGATGATTCAGAAGGATTTAGCGAGGTAAAATCTTTTGGAAACTTTGAATTTAGAGAAGTTGACTGGTTAATTGATTATCAGTCGCCCAATACTCTTATTATTACAAGAGCGGATAAAGTACCATCTCAAATAACACCCTTAAAATCCTTTTTCTATCCAAAGCGCCCGGTTGTAATATCAAATGGACAGGCCATTTTACAGTATCCGGTTATAGATTCGTCTTATGTTCTGGTAGAAAGCATAACCCCCGTGGAACAACTTGTGCAAACTAAATAAAAGTTTCTTTGAAGATTTATCTTGGAATAACCTGATACAAACGGTAGAAGGAATCTCTGTCTCCCTGCCTAACCTCAAACACCAGTTTTAAAGGAAAATCCTGAGGCATTACCTGAAGTTCTTTTTGATAGAAAATAAAATAGGTTGGCATTTTTTTGGACATTTCTAAAACTTCTTTAGAAACATTGTCAACCGGCCAATATCCCTTTATGGTTATATTTTTATTATTAATTAAATATAATTCCATTGCTTGTGGCATTAAACCAAACGTTCCCTGCGTTGCCACAAATATTTTTTGTGTTTTTGCCTTATCTCTAAAAAATTCAACGCTTTCCTTAACCCCCCATCCTGCTGCCCAACTGTTTATATATTGCCTGTTATCGGCATATGCAATTTTTGAATTAATTGGGGAAGCGGCAAATTGTAGACAAACAAACAGAGGATAGGAAACAAATAATGCCGTAAGAACAATTGTATAGACAGTCTTTGGTAAACTTAATTTAATTCTCTTTTCCATAAAAGAAATTAGCTCTTCAAGTCCCAATGCCGCCAGTGGTAAAAGCATTAAGCTCATAAAGAAAATAAATCTTGGAAAGATAATCCTTCCAAAGAGTGCAAGTGCCACAAAGGGAAGAGCAAAATAAAGTGTTAGAAATATTTTTTCTTTTGTGAATTTGGTTATTAATAAATAAGAAACGGCAATAAGAATTATATATGGAATATTTAAATACTCAAAAAGCCAGCTAAGGAGTCCATAAAGATTTCCTATAAAAAATGTGAATGGATGTTGTAGCCATTCATTAAGAGGATAGACAAAGATTGCGTTTTTGAGGGTAATCATTTCAAAAAGCGGAGACAGTCTTAGAACATTATAAAGTCCATAGGCGATTGCCACACCAAAGCCTGTAAATAGAACCCACCTGAGAATTCTATTTCCAACTGGTTTTTTCTTGAAATCAAACAAAAGCAATGTAAAGGGCAAAAGATAAATACTGAAAAAATTAGCTGTTTTGGTAAGAACTCCGGCTGCAATAACAAAACCTAATGTATAAGCAATATCTAATCTTACTTTCCTAACCAAAAGTACTGAAAAATAAGTAGCCCAGACAAAAAATGTCCCCACCATACTGTCATACAATGCCATTCTGTCCAAAACTTGCGCAAACGGATAAAAGATATAGATGATTGAAGCTAAAAACGCTACCCTTTTATTTTTAAATAACTCATAGGTTAGGACAAAGACACCAATCATTGTGAAAAATCCGCTCACAACAGACACAAGCCTTGCGGCAATCAGCGGATCATTGATAAATTTCATAGTCAAAATTGCCGCCCAGACAAACATAGGTTGTTTGCCGTCAGTCAGGGATATAAATCTCCAAGCAGAATCGTTTAAAGCAATCTGTGCCCACCTCGTGTAGATAGCCTCATCCGTAAACATCGGGAGATTGCCAATAAATACTAGTCTTAGAAGAAAGTATGAAGCTATTAAGAGAATACTTAGTAGTATCTCGTTTCGAAATTTGAATAAAAACTTCATATAAAGATTATATTCTAAGAAAGAGTTGCAATCAATGCTTTGGGGAAAATCTGTTTATTAAGTAAAATAGCACTGTTGTAAAAAGCATAATCAATAATCCCCCGTATACAATGTTTCCAGCTACTTCCGGGTAGTCTTTTGCATAATCTGTCATATAAACATAAGCTACGTACAAAGCTGTTAGAAAGATTGAGGATATAAGGGTTGGAATAAAGATATAATATTTTCTTGATATAAATGCTCCCATACTAATCGGAAAAATAAGATACCATGGTTGAAAAGTTGTTCTAAGCGTTGCAAAGATAACTGCTACCAAAGACAGGACAACCGACAATAAAAATATACTTTCCCACGGAATTTTTTTACTTGTCCTCTCCAGATAATAAATTAAACCGAAAACTGGAAGTAAAGCTCCTGTTGAAAACTTAATTCCGATTGAGAAAATTAAGGATACAAATGACAAGATTTTTCTTTTAACTAAATAGAGATAGATTGCCAAAAGTGCAAAAAATACTAGCGGGAAATCATTGTGTGCGGAAACTAACCCTTCAATTAAGACAAGCGGGTTAAAAGCAAAGAAAACCGTATTAAAAATTGCACTGCCTGGAAAAAGAATTTTAGATATTTTATAAATTAGATAAACGCTTCCAAGATATGTTAAGCCTATTAGTAATTTGAAAAGGAAAAATGTTGGCAGGAAGAAATTAAGCCCAATAAAAGACAAAGGGACTGTCAGGATTAACCAGCTTGGACCATATGGGTAAAGTCTATGAGTCCAGCGCATAAAGTTAAGCATAGGATCCTGGACAAAGTCCAAAGGCTTATGTAAATACGGGTTTTGCCCATAATGAGTCAGTATCTTGGCGTCAAAAATATAATTAAATAAATCATAAGAAAAAGCGTTATAAGAAAAAACCAAAATTATAAATGTTACAAGGACCAAAATCTTTGTGGAAGAAAGCTTCAGTTTATCTTTTTTTGCCAAATACAAAAAGGAGAGATAGAAAACAAATAAAAGTACGGCAATAACGGAAAATATTGCAGAAGAAAGTGGCCTATTGAAAAAACCAAGATATTGAAATTGTTTTTGGAGTATTTGCCAAAAAGAACTTTGGGAAAGCGTTAGGCTTAAATCAACCTGGGTAAAGCTAAATAAGAATAAAGCAAAGACTACTATTATATAGGAGAAGAGGAAAAGAGAAAGTCTTTTCATAAATTATTGTATTTTCCGCTTAAAGAATTCATCCTTATACGGACAAGGTCCTGAACAGCTTCTATGGAATCTTTAATAGGACTCACTCTTCGTGATTCAACGTATAGCCACTCAACGGCAACTTCCTTTATCTTGTATCCCATTTTTTCCGCAAGATACAAAAGTTCAACGTCAAAGCCCGCTTTTACAGACGACCCATGTATTTTTGTGTAGCCCCTATGCAAAGTTTTTATCTTAGAAAAAAGATCGTCTGATGCATCTTTTCTAAATAACTTAAAACCACACTGCGTATCGTTAATCCCCCTAACTCCTACAACAATTGATCGCAAAACCATCATTCCCTTTGCCATCAGTAACCTTGTCCAGGGTGCCCCTTTTCTCTGTGAATTTCTGCTTCCGATTACAATGTCGAATTTTTTCGTAAAAGGCAACAGATTGCTTACCTCCTCAATTGGCGTAGCCTGGTCCATATCGGTAAATAAGACGTATTCACCTTTTGCAGAAAGCATTCCGGCAGTTACGGCTCCGGCTTTTCCTAAATGCTCAATTTTTATTATCCTAAATTCTGGACTTTCTTTTATAAATCTTTCTACGTATTCAATGCTTCCATCATCTGATCCGTCATCAACGACAATTACCTCATAATTAAACTTTTGTCTTTTTAGGAAATGTTCAACCCTATCCAAGACGCCTTTTCGAAGATTTGTCATTTCGTTATACGAAGGGATTACGACTGAAAGGTATATTTTGTCCACACAAAGATTATAGCGAAAAAGTAATGACTAAACAAATTCTTAATTAGATTAACCGGGGACGTAGCGGCAGACCGAATGAATTCTGACTCTATCTCCCGCTCTTGTTACTGCATCAAAGATACAAACAGGTGGAGAATCTTTGGTAATTGGAAATACACTGATTTCATGCCTTAACGCAACATTAGAACCAGGCTGCATATCTTCAAGTCTATATGTTTCATACCTAGGAGATCCATCCATACCAAGTACGACCCTATGAAACGTATTTCCCGTAGTTATCTCAAGCCTACCCTCTACTGTGTCGTTTGGCCCGAGAATTTTAGGTGCTGTTTTGCCATAATATCTCCCCTCTGCAATTTCTCTTGCAATATGATCTACCCTTTCAATAGGTACGATAAGAGAAGGTATTAATCGAATGTTTTCTATAGGCATAGTTATGAATTATACCTGTAAGCAGAGCTTGATTCAAGAATTGTTGTTTGACAAGCATATTTGAGGTAAAATAAGCGTATGCCGCCATCGTCTAGTGGCCTAGGACGTCGGATTCTCATTCCGAAAATCGCGGGTTCAACTCCCGCTGGCGGTACTCAATGGGATAGCGACCCAAAAAGCTTTCTTTTAGCCTCGAATTAAGGTTCGACCTAAAATTTAATACTCCTGAGGTCTTGAAGCTAATTTGATTTGACGTCAATGGGAATCGAAACCAGAATAGGGTTCTTGACTTTTCACAATGTTCCTAGTTCCTAGCGTACTAGGAACTTTAAATATGAGGTTGACGTCAGATAAAATCAATAACTTTCATTTATTAATGGATTAAGGGTTTATCAGTCTCACTTACAACGTCATACCAGATATTAGGCAGCATAACGATATTATCCCTTACCTCTACCCGTCTAATCTCCTGTTTGTCTCCGTTTTGATCTTCTATAGACACTGTTGCAGTTTCAAACTTAGGCGTTTTGTACTCAAAAATTACTCTTTGTATATCCGATGCATTTAATGTTCCTTCATCTTCTAATCCAACTGCTATTGCATTAATCTCATCTTTTTTGGCGGCTGCGGCAATTCTTGCTGGGCCAATCAACGAATCAGGATTATAGCCCATTGCCCAAACAATGTTTAAGTCATGCGATGTTCCCCGAGGACCTAAAACAGCATGGGGCCCAACTGCTGCTATAGGGTCCGGTCTCCCATCGGGTTCTGTCGTCCCTAAAGCATTACCACTTGGAATAATAGTTGCTTTTTTTGTTTTTCCCAAAGCAGTATGTATTCCTTCATGAATAGCAACTTCATCCTTGGGTAATCTTTTTGGCATTAGGTTTTCACCTTTTGCAGTTAAGATCATGTTGTTTATCACAAACCTTTTATCTATGCCAAAATTCATTCCAGCCTCAATTAGTCTATTCATGGTCAAATTTTATAATTTTTAGAGGTTAAATTGCAAACTAAACTATATCCCAACAGGAGGTCTATGACTTGTCCTTCCACTTGATGAAAGAAGACGCGTTAATCTTCTATCATTTTGCACTATTCCTGCCCTATATTCTCTCCACTCTCTTCTTTCTCCTTCTGTACGAAAATCATGCCTTACATAAATTCTGAAAAAATCTTTTACCTGTTGAGGGGGAGATGGAATAATATCTCCACTGCAAGTTTCAATAATTGCTGACATGGTTTTAATATACACCCTTTTATTGGCTTGTCAATAGTTAGCCAAAGGTAAATGCAAAAGCTTGTATGCCACTATCTTCAAATTCAAGTTTTAAAATATGCGTTCCTGTATTTCCTTTTAAATCAATAATGTTATATAACCTGTCTGTATCTATTGTTATTTCTCCGTCTTTAACATCAGTTCCAGCATTTTCCTCATCAACCAACTTACCATCTAGAAAGACTTTTACTTTTGAACTTTTATTAATACCCGGTCTTAGAACCAAAAATACTTTATCTGCATAAAAATTGTAATTCAAAACGCTGTCTTTTATTGTTACCGCGTTTTCATCTTCAATCCTCCATCCCCCTGAAAGACTAAAAGTATTTGGAGAAAGGTTTTCAGATAGGGCTAAATCGTAAGAACCGCTGACAAGATTACCTGAAGGGTAATAATACTGCATTCTTTTGGAACCTAAATAAGTTTCTGGAGAAAGTCTGGTAGTTGGTGTCTCATCTGGCATTTCTTCAATTTTTGTACTAATATTTTTTCCAGCCTGTTTTAGAAGAAGCTGAATAGCCATTTCCATTTCTTCATACTCACCCTCTCCGAAATGAAACTTTCTGATATTGCCATTAGTATCTATTAAATACTTTGCCGGCCAATACTGGTTTGAATAATTTTCCCAGGTCGCATAATCATTGTCTTGGGCGACAGGATATGTAATATTGTATTGTTTAATTGCATTTTCAACGTTTTTTGTATCTTTTTCAAATTCAAACTCAGGAGTATGAATTCCAAGTACGACAAAGCCTTCATCTTTGTATTTTTCATACCAGCTTGTTACATGCGGGAGAGTCCTTATGCAGTTAATACACGTATATGTCCAGAAATCTACCAAAACAACCTTTCCTTTTAAGTCTCTTAAAGTTAAAGGCTTGGAATTTAACCAGTTACTTATTCCAATAATTTCCGGTGCTTTGACGTTTACGTTTAGAAGTCCGCTTGTATCCGGAATAATTGAGGTCTTATTATTTTTAATTAAATCAAGCTCCTTTTTTACGCTTTCATTACTTTCAAGACTGACGATAAAATTGCCGTATGAGGGGAAAAGATCTAAAAGCTTTGCCTGCAAAACCTTGTCGTAATTTGTGGCAATTAAAACTGCAGAAATAATCATAACTACTCCGAAAATCTGCTGAATTCTTCCCGTATATTTTGATAAAACTCTGGATCTTGTAAAAATATGCTTCCCAAGAGTTGCAAAAATAAAAAGAGGGATACCTACTCCCAAGATGTAGAAAAAAGTTACCAAAAAGATTCCTAAGTTAACTGACCCTGTTGCGGCCAGAGTTGCAATAGTTGCAAGAATCGGTCCTGCACAAGGCGTCCAGACAATACCCAGTGAAAGACCTGTGATAAAACCAGACCAAAAACCAGGATGATTTGAAGTACCTACAAAATTAAAGTTAGAACTAAGTCTACTGACAAAACCTTCGAGTATTTGGGAGAGTTTTGGAATAATAAGAGTAAATCCTAAAAGCCCTATTATAAAAACCGCAAAGTATCTTAAGATTTCAGGATCAAACGGAATAATCTTTACAATATAGGAAATACTTAAAGTTAAAAGGCCAAAGGAAAGCATAATTCCAAGAGTGATTCCCAAAGGTTTTCTATGACCGCCAGTTGTAGTTGAAGACAAAATTATTGGAAGAAGCGGCCATATGCATGGCGCAAATATAGTAACCAAGCCTGATATGAAAGCGAAAATAAAGAGTATTCCCATTTAGAATTTAGAGAGTTCTTCAATAAGTTTAGCTTTATCCCATGTATCCATGTCTTTTAAAACAATATTTCCGTTTTGCAATATTACTTTCGTATGTTGATAGGAAACTTCAAATTCTTTAGCCAAACCTTTCTCAGCCTCGTCGGTATCGGAATCATTGAAATTAACTCTGAAGCCTACTACATTTTTATTGTCCAACATATTAAATCCTTCATTTAGCTCTGGGGCTTCTGCCCTGCAGATTGGACACCAGTTTGCATAGAAATCAAGAAAAATTACTTTCTCCTCACTTTTTGCTTTTTCATAATCTTTCTTTGTAAAGTCAAGAAAAGGAGTAGTATTTCCCGAAAGCAACTGTCCCGCATATCCTTCTTTGGTCAAAGGCTTTTGATCTTTATCCTCCATCATTTTATCCTCCGAAACCGTAGGAGATTTTTCCATCATGGAATCTGAAGATTTTGTTGAATTTAGACTGTTTTGATAAAACAAAACGGTTCCTAAGGCTAGGATAATTATCCCTGTGATTACAATCCAGATTGTATTTTTATTCATACATTTTATTAGTGCCTGAAATGGCCATAAACTAAGCCAATGAGTTTCGAAAGTAAGATTACACAGACTGCGATAATCAACCACGGATCAACAGCATTGTATGCGCTTTGATAAATTATCCCTAAAACCAAAACCGTAATTGATGCAAAATATGCAAATCTTGCCGCTATGTACCTATGAAGTTGTTCTCTTTCGTCTGCAGCTTTTTCCTTCCAGATTATTGCCGTAAATACGACAAACAATAAAACCAGGGTTGGAATCATAAATAGATGCAGTTCTTTTGGCATTAAAAGATCAAGAGGATTTACAAAAAAAATCAAAAGCCCGACTAAAAAAAGCGAAATTAAAGTCTCACCTAAAAAATTTAAGTTATTTTTCATATTTATACATAAATACGTCTTCTATTTGTTTCTTAAAAAATCTTGCAATCTTTATTCCCAGTAAAAGTGACGGAATATAGTTTCCCTTCTCGATTGCAACAATAGTCTGCCGTGAGACATTAACCTCCTTTGCAAGCTCCTCTTGTGTGACGTTATTTTGTTTACGAAGTTGAGAAACATTATTTTGTACATATTCTTTCATAAAAGTTAAGGATAAAAAACTGTGTCATCAAACTATAATAAACACATAATTTAAAAATGTCAAGTGGACTTTACATTTAGAAAGGTTAATCAACCTTTTGCGGAGTTGCGTGTAAAACAGGGTGGGCTGCAAATTCTCCTGACTGTTTCCTGGCCAGATGTCTTGTGAAAGCAATGTCTAAAACCTCATCCATATGCGATACGAACTCAAACTTAAGGTCTTTAATAACCTCCTTTGGTACATCTTCCAAATCTTTTTTGTTTTCTTTAGGAAGAATTACTGTTTTAAGTCCGGCGCGGTGAGCTGCAATGACTTTTTCCTTGACTCCTCCGATTTCCAAAGCTCTACCTCTTAAGGTAACTTCTCCAGTCATACCTACCTTTCTATTGACAGGAATCTTTGTTAATGCCGAAGTTATTGCCGTTGCAATAGCAAGACCGGCTGATGGTCCGTCTTTTGGAACAGCGCCTTCGGGAACATGGACGTGAACGTCTAATTTTTGATAGAATCTTTCATTAAGTCCCAAGGTTGTGGCTCTTGCCCTGATATAACTCATCGCGGCCCGGCAGCTTTCTTTCATAATATCTCCCAGCTGACCCGTTAAAATAAGCTCTCCTTTACCTGGCATCAAGGCTACTTCTATAAAGAGTACGTCTCCCCCAGCTTCTGTCCAGGCAAGACCTGTCGACATACCAACCTCATCTTTTTTCTCAATTAAAGTGGAGCTTACCTTGATTGGACCCAAGAACTTTGGGATATTTTTATCTGTTATTGTATATTTCTCTTTCTTTCCCTCGGCAACTTTTTTAGCAATTTTTCTAAAAAGTGCGGCAATTTGGCGCTCTAGACTTCTGACTCCTGCTTCTCTTGTATAATGATCAATGATAAAGCGGATCGCGCTATCTTCCATTTTTAGGTTTGTATCGGAAAGACCGTGCGCTTCCATTTGTTTTTTCAAAAGAAAGTCTTTGACAATTCTGAATTTTTCTTCCTGAGTGTAGCCTGCAAAATGAATTACCTCAAGTCTGTCGCGAAGAGCCGGTGGAATAGTATCCAAAACGTTTGCAGTTGTGATAAACATAACATCCGATAAGTCAAAAGGAACTTCTAAATAATGGTCCGAAAAAGCGTGGTTTTGTTCAGGATCTAAAGCTTCAAGTAAGGCTGAAGATGGATCGCCTCTGAAATCTGCTCCTACTTTATCAATTTCATCAAGCATAAATACAGGATTTCTAGTAGCTGCATCTTTTATTCCCTGAATCATTCGTCCAGGCAATGCGCCTACATAGGTTCTCCTGTGTCCTCTAATTTCAGCTTCGTCTCTTATGCCTCCCAAGGAGACTTTGACGAATTTTCTGCCCAAAGCTCTTGCGATTGATTTTCCGATTGAAGTCTTACCTACTCCGGGTGGTCCTACGAAACAAAGAATTGGGCCTTTCATCTTACCCGCAAGCTTATGAACCGCCAAGTACTCTGTAATTCTTTCTTTGACTTTCTCAAGTCCGAAGTGATCTTCGTCGAGTATTTTCTCAGCCGCCTTTATATCGACATTGTTTTTGCTCTCTTGGCTCCAAGGAAGATCCAAAAGCCAGTCGAGATAGTTTCTGATATAGCCGGATTCTGGATTGAACTGGTTCATTTGGGAAAGTTTTTTAATTTCTTTTTTGGCTTTTTCCTCAACGTCTTCAGGCATCCCGGCTTTCTTTAATTTATCGAAAAGCTCTTTGATCTCGCCGTCTTCGTCTGACTCACCAAGTTCTTTTTCAATTGTCTTTAGCCTCTCTCTTAGCATTACCTCTCTTGCACCCTTTTCAAACCTCTCCTGAGTTTTAGAAGCAATTTTTTTCTCAAGCTCAAGTACTTTTATCTCCTTTGCCAAAACTTCAATGATTCTCTCAAGTCTCTTTCTGACGTCTGTCTCTTCCAAAAATTCCTGTTTTTCAGTTGGTTTAATATCCAAAACCGAAGCAACAAGATCTGCAAGCTGGGAGGGTGAATTATCGCTCATAACGTTCATAAAGACGAGGAAATCAACAAATTTACCAAGATTTACTGCGCGTCTAAATTCATTGATCAGGTGGTTTGTCAAAGCTTTAATTTCTGGGCTGTCAACTGGTGCATCCTCAATTTCTTTTACTCTTGCCATCAAAAATGGCGCATCTTGTACGTATTCAAGGATCTTTATTCTTGTTAAGCCCTTAACCTGAGCGTTTATTTCACCGTCACTTTTTATCATTCTTTCAATATGCGAAAGAGTTCCGATTGCATAAAGGTCTCCTGAGGAGGGTTCGTTTAGCTTGGCGTTTTTCTGAAGCACAAAACCTACTACACGTTCTTGATTAAACGAGGATTCCAAGGCTGCCAAGCTTTTGGGCCTGCCAAAAGTTAAGACTGAATCCGTATAGGGGAAGATTATTCCGTCCCTGATTGGAATTATGGGAATTACTTTATCCATTAACAATGTATTAGCACTCTATCACACTGGTTGCTAGATTGTCAAGACTTAAACACAAAGTAATTTTAGGGGGTTGACATAAGAAAAACAAGAAAACTACAATTAAAGGATAATGATTTATTTAAGTAATTTACTTAACAAAAACGTCTTTTTTGAGCGAAAAATCTTTGGCAAAATGGTTGATTTTGCCGTGCTTGAAAGCTCTCCTACTCCATCTGTTTCAAAGATTGTTGTAAAACAAAATGGTAAAAAAATTACCATTTCCCCTTCCGAGATTACACTTAGAAGCTTTGGGGCAGTTTTAAACTCCACCAAAAGTCCCTTTCTTCCCTACGATGAAAGGGATTTTTACTTAAATGAAGATCTACTCGACAAACAGGTAATTGATATTGACGATAGGCGTTTGGTTAGGGTCAATGACGTCGTTTTGGAAGCTAACGGGCAGTTAAAGGTAATTGGAATTGATATCGGAGCAGCAGGAATTATCAGAAGACTGGGCTTGGATAAGCTGATTAAGACAGAGCCTAAGATAATACCTTGGCAGATGATTGAGGCTTTTGACTACCAAACGGGAAACGTAAAAATCAGTCTTTCTCAAAACAGGCTCAATAAGATACACCCAAGTGAGCTTGCAGATATTCTGGAAAACCTCGGAAGCAAAGAAAGGGTCTCAATCGTTGAAAGCCTTGATCCGAGAAGTGCGGCGAAAGTAATTGAAGAAACAGATATCAGAACAAGAGAGGCAATCCTTGAAGGACTAAAAGCTTCAGCATTGGGACAAGTAGTTGCTAAAATGCACGTTGCCTCAATTGCAGGACTTTTTTATAAACTAAATCCTTTAAGAATTAGGGAGATTCTAAAACTCATAGGGCAAGAAAGAGCTCAAAAAGTGGAAAGAGTCTTGGATTTTGGATCGGAAACCGCAGGAGGAATGATGAGAACGACTTTTTGGCAGTTTGACGGTAATCTGACTGTAAAAGAAACCTATAACAAACTATTCGAAGAGTCTCCAAAACCCGAGGCAATTGTTGTTACGAATGGAAATGAAAAGCTGGTTGGAATTATTTATACAAAAGACATTTTAGATAGCGATTCGCTTGCTCAGCTAAAAGATATTGTTGCCGAGCGAAAATTTGTTCACCCGGAGGTTTCCGTAAACGACCTTATAACACTTTTTAGTAGATACAACTTAAGACTCCTACCCATAGTTGATAGAGATAAAAAACCCATAGGAGTAGTCAAGATTGACAATATTTTGGAAAAAATCGAGGAAAGAACAAGAGTAGATGAACTTATTTAAAAGAAAAATTATCGCTTTCTTGCCGATTTTGGCCATCATGGGCCCTGGTATTATTGCCGCCTCGGCCGACAATGACGCAGGAGGCATAACTACCTATTCAGTAGCCGGTGCAACCTACGGTCATTCGCTTTTATGGGTTTTGGTATTTACAACGCTTGCTTTAGCAATAACCCAGGAGATTGGTGCAAGAATGGGTCTGGTTACTGGAAAAGGGCTTGCATCTTTAATAAGAGAAAAATTTGGCATCAGATGGACTGCTTTTGTAATGGGAGTCTTGTTTATAGCAAATTTGGGTACAATTGCCGCCGAATTTGCAGGCATTGCGGCTGCTTTTGAGATTTTTAATGTCTCCAAGTATATTTCCGTTCCCATTGCTGTCCTTGCTATGTTTTTCCTTGTTACAAAAGGAAGTTTCAAGCGCCTGGAGAAAATATTTCTACTTTTTTCTTTTTTCTTTATCGCTTATGCAATTTCCGCATTCACCCTAAAGCCCGACTGGGGCAGTGCAATCTCAAGTTTAGTAGTACCTAGTTTGCAACTTGATAAAGGATATATTCTAACCCTTATGGCTCTTATCGGAACGACAATTACGCCCTGGGGACAGTTTTTTATTCAAGGCTACGTTGTGGATAAAAAGCTTACCAAAGACGATTTAAAGATTGAAAGAGGAGACGTATTTTTTGGCAGCTTTATAACTAACCTGGTAGCTTTCTTTATCATTATAACTACAGCCGGTGCCTTATTTGCCCATGGCATACAAATTTCTGATGCAAAAGACGCTGCCCTTGCCTTAAGACCATTCTTTGGAGAGTTTGCCACCATTCTTTTTGGCTTTGGGCTTTTAAATGCATCGCTTTTTGGAGCGGCAATTGTTCCTATCAGCACGTCTTATGTTATAACAGAAGCTTTCGGTATGGAATCAGGACTAAACTACAGCTTTAAACAAGCTCCTGAGTTTTACGGACTTTTTGCAATATCCTTGGTTTTAGGCGGACTTTTTGTAATCTTGCCATTCTTCCCGCTTCTGACAATCTTGGTTGTCTCCCAAGCTATTAATGCGGTTTTACTTATTCCTATTTTTATATTCCTCTATTTGCTTTCAAATGACAAAAAAATCTTGGGTGAATACGCAAGCAATAAGGTTATGAATATAATAGTACTTCTAGCCTTAATGGCTATTTCCGCAACCGCTCTTATCTTTGTTGCAACAACTATTTTTCCAAACATCTTCTAGAGGAGAAACATTCGAAGGGTATTTAGCCTAATCTTAAAAGGCACACCGGAAGCAAAAAGTTCTGCAATATACTGTCTTTTTCTAATAACTCTTAAGCTGCTGTATGCAGCAATTACTGCAACTAAAAGCAGAAATAACATTTGTTCTCTGGTTTGTCCTGCAGTAACTTTATCAAAGTTTTTAGAACCTAAAACCTCCGGTGGGTTTTGAGTATTTGTAGAAAGAGTTGCCAGAGTAGTTTTACCAAAGATCTTAAAATTACTTTGAGCTTGTCCTGAAACCATGTGACCATCTGGGCCAACGTTTCCCTCTGCGAGTGCTACTGCAAAATATTCGCCCGGGAGCGCATTCTTGGAAAGCACTAAGCCTGTTGAAAGCTTTACAGATCTTCCGCCTGGTATGTCACCAATTTCAAACAAACCTCCTCCCATATTGACTCCGTCTTTAACTAAGAATAGCTTTAGTTTTGTTCCATAAACCTTTCCAGTTCCAAAGTTTTTTATTTTTACAAAAAATGTTACAGTATCTCCCGGATACACATATTCTCCTACGTTATTTGCTTGCTCAACGGAAAGTAATCCTCCCTCTTCCTGCTTTTGATCACCTTCGTTATTTTCACCATCATTTTTACTTGTTAATTGCTCAGTTGTTTGTTCTTCTTCACTCTCTTTATTCAAGGCATCAAACTCTGCTTTTCCCCCAATATCTCCGGTCCAATCACCAAAAATATTTAAAAAACCAAAAAAACCTACCGAGTTTATAAAATTGGCATTTACAAAATTAATAAGTGAAACAGCGCTGAATGCATTCCCTGTATTTATATTTCCGTTTCCATTAATAGTGTTTGACCCACTGTTTGCAAGAGAGGTAACGTTATTTTCAACATAGGCACTGTTATAGATGCTTAAATCTCCGACACACGTTGAGCACCCACCAGATCCAGCAGGTAGAAAACCTCCTAAGGAGAAGAACATTAGACTTGAACCTCCAAGCTGGGCTGCTAGTCCGTTCCAGCCTATAAAGTTTCCAATCCAATTTCCCAAAAGATTGATAAACAATCCATATATACTTGTGTTGACAAAATTGGCATTAATTAAATTGAGGTTATTGACAATAGAAGCAGCATCTCCGCTAACAATACTTCCATTACCATTAATTGTGTTTTCCCCGCTGTTTGCAGCTGAGTCAACGTTATTTACAACAGTGGCGCTATTTGTTGCAACCAAAGACATCCCGCAATCACTGCAAGAAGCAGGTGTAAAATCAGGCAAGATTATGTTGCCGTTAAGCTTTCCGAAAACATTTATGGAAACAATATGGATTACAGAATTTACAACCGTAAAGTTAACTTTGTTTAAAAGAGAAACTATGGAATATGCATCACCGCTGTTAATGATTGCCTCAACGCCTGATACTCCACCGTTTATCGTGTTTCCTCCTGTATTTGCATAGGAAACTACATTGTTGGAAACAAAAGCATAGTTTTGTAGATTTGTAAAAGAAACGTTTATTATTTCATCATCAGGGTGTTGTTGAATCATTTGCGATGCAACTTGAAACGGATCAGAAAGGTTTAAGTTTCCGCTTTCATCCACAAAAATATTTATTGTTTGATAGACAACTTGGGAATTAACAGAGTTTGTGTTAACAGAATTGTCTACTACTGTTTCAGAAAGTGCATCCCCGCTGTCAATTTCTCCACCACCTGCATTTTCTACAGGACAAGAGTTATTGTTGTCATCAACTAGAGGCGTTGCCGAAGGGGTTGCAATCTTATTCTCTCCAGTATTACTGTCTGAATTAATATCGTTTTCTACATCTCCTTCATTGGCAAGACTTATGGAGTTAGAATTTGAATTATCATTGTTATTACTATTCGAGTTTTCTGTTTGATTATCTGTACTTTCCAGTTCTGCAGACTCCGTAGCTTGTTCCTCTTGGGGTGTGGGATCAGGAGTTGGGGAAACTTCCTCAGTTGTTGACTGCTCGGTTGGTGATTGTTCATCTGTTGCATCTTGCGTAGAATCATCTGTTGAATCTGTATTTTCCTCTGGAACAGGAGTTGGATTAATAGTATTATCCCCTGTATCAGATGTTGTTTGTACATCATTTTCAACTGTACCATCGTTAGTTTCTGTTGTTGCAGAAGTTTCAGAAGTTGGTGTTTCTTCTGTTACAGTTGGCTGTGGGTCCGGTGGTGTTTCATCTGCAAATACGACAGCAGGTATAACGCTTTGATATAGCATCAAAAATACTATTAAAAGTATTGCCAAACATTTTTTAAATTTTTCTATTTTCCCTGTCATATTTTTTACCTTTCATTTTTCCTTTATTTTTATTTCCTTTCCTCTGTCCAGGGGGAGAGCCCTAAAGTTTGTTGCCCTCCCCAAGGACAAAAAGAAATACTTTAGTTGGGACCAACCTGGTTGTAGTTGACTATACTGTCAACGACTGACACAGAGCTTGCTACTCCAGTTTTTGTACCCTGAAGTAGAACTAAACCTCCAGCGTTAAGGTTCCCACCTGTGTTTGCATTGGTGTGAACATGGTTGTAAACAAATCCGACATTTCTCTGTTCAATGTCCCCATTTGAAACTCCCAAGTTTACGGCACTACCCGCACATCCACAAGTTACTAAATTTGTATTTAGTTGTGTTGAAACTAGTGATGCAGATGATGCGCTTCCGCTATTGATTCCTTGAACACCCGCTGCGAGAGCGAAGTTAGCGTTTCTTCCGCTGTTTGCACTGGTGTGAACACTGTTTACCACACCTCCAAAGTTGGATTGTTCAATGTCTCCATTTCCAACTCCAACATTGACTGTTAAAGCTAAGGCAGGAACTGCAGATCCAAATAGTAAAGCTGCTGTTGCTCCTGCTACTGCTAATCTTTTAAACATTTATATTCACCTCCTTTCATTTGGGATTATCAATCATTAAATTTAGAGATTGATTGCAACCTGAGGAAAAATTTGAAGAAAATAATTTATCCATAACCTGCCTACGCATCCTATAACTTTTTTGAACATTATATGTTACAAAGATTTTTAAACCTTTTTTTATTGATAAGCTAAGGTTTTTAATCATTAATACAAACAAAAAAGGCACCTTTAATTAATCTTTATTAATTAAGGCGCCTCCGTTTACGGTCAGCGAATATCTATTTTTATAATAATTTCACAAAATTTGTCAAGATATCAATTTAATTTACTTGGCATTATTAGGCTTCTTTATGTTTTTTTCTGTAATTTGGGTTACTTTAAAATCCTGAATAAAAATTTCTACGCTTCCCCAACCCTTAACGCTTTGGATAGAAGATAAAACCTCTTGTTTTAGTTTATCCGATAAGTTCTTTGTGGAATATTGATTAGCCATAAAAAAAATCCGCTTAGGGCAGATTCGATTGAAATATAAACCTTTTCGATAGGTTTGTCAAGGATAACAATGCTGTAAAATAAAACCAACTCTCTTGAATTCTAATTGAGAGTTGGTTTTAAGAATTGCAATTACAGGATATTTCCTGAATCTTACGGTAAGACATCTATTTGATTTAGCCCTATATTTTAATGAGAAAAATATGCACCATACCCATTAGGTGTCGCATTGGCAAACCAGAAATGTCCAGGACCCAAGCTTGGATCCATACCTTGATCCATTAATACTGCAAATTGTCCCCAAATGCAGTACCCACCATTTGGTAATGGTGTGTAATCTGCTCCGCAAGAACCAACCCAAACAATTTTATAGTGCCAGATGGAACCAGATCCACCCTTTTTACCATTCCACTCATTGTCAGTCCAAGCGTTATAAGGTGGATTGCTCCAGTTTTCATCATTTCCCCTATCCCATTCGGCGTTCCATTTCATTACAAGTTTATCAGGGGAATAGATTCCCACGCAATTTGCTGCTTGACCACCTGCTAGACACCAGCTTGAACCTGTTCCGTTAAAAATTCTGGCTGTATCATTATAACCATATTGGTCAAAACCACCTGCTGCAAAAGCGGACGAAGCAAAAAGTAAAATTGCAATAGACAAGATTCCAAATAGAGAAAGTTTCTTAAACATTTATTTCACCTCCTTCCATTTATAAATTATTAAATATTCTTTTTATAAGATTACTTAAAGTTTCAATAAAACTTTGAATAAAAGATTTCTTGGATAAATTTTCTTTTTGATCATCAACATCAGGCGTAGGAGTTGCTGAATGTGTAGCAGATTTTGTTGGAGTTGGCTTAACATTAGAAGAATTATCGGAATTAGACTCAACTTTTAATTCGTAAGTTCCGGGACTATCTGCATCCAAGACTTTCTTCTCCCCATTTGCCTCCACTTCTATATGAGTTTGTACGCTTCCATTTCCCTGAATATTTGTTTCAACTTTAGAATATGAAGAAGCATCACCAGTTTGGATATACTGAGAAAAAACCCCAGGTGTAACTAAGAGAAAGAGTAATGAAAAGAAAAGTGTGGTTATTAACGCCCGCCTTTTCATATGTTACTTTTTACTCCAATATCAAATTTTTGTCAAATTTTAGCCTGAAGGGACTGCTGTTACAATTAATCTTTTTTCATCATAAAAACCACTACAGGTATATAGAGTCAGGGTCTCATCTTTGGTAGGCTTAATAACTTCAATATTATTTGGATAAACTGCTGTTATTTTATTTACTTTATACCTAAACCATTTATCTTTTGTAAACACATAGATTGTGTCTCCGAGTTTTACATCTTTTAAGTTTAAAAATAAACCTTCCCTTGCATGCGCAAAAATAACGGTGTTTGACTTATTCCTTGGATTTCCGCTTCCTAATCCATAAGAGGCTGTAGTTTCAGAAAGTTCCCAATATCCCTTAACTACTTTTGAGGGAGTTACTTTTAAGTCAATATCTGCCTTTGGGATAAGAATTCTCACGGGAATATTTTTGGTTTCTTTTGATTCTAAAAGCTTTTCATTTATAACAATTGGGCTTTTTTCTAAGTTTTTTGAAATTGGAAGTTTATAAGTTAAAACAATAAGTGAGGAAAGGATCAGTAAAAGACCCACTAGTTTATATAACAATGGGTGTGAAAAAATATTTTTCTTTGCCTTTTGAAGTTTTTTCAAAAAGGAGAATCTTTTCTTTGCCTTAGGCATGTTTTTTGAAAAGTTTAAGACCTAAAATGCTTAAGGAAAGTGCTGCCAGAAGTTGTCCAAATTCAATAAGCATATTATTACCGGATCCTGCTGCTGAAAGCCCAAGTACCGCTTGCGTAGGTCCTGATGGAGCACTTGCTCCTCCGTCTGATCTTCCATCGCCTGGTCCTCCACCATTTCCACCTCCACCTGGAGTTGTAGTGGGAGTAGGGGTTGGTGCTCCTGTTGTTGGAGTTGGTGTAGGAGTTTCTTGTCCCGGAGTAGGAGTGACTGACGGCTGTGGTGTGGGAGTACAATCGCAATCTTTTATATTTGTATTTAGCTGGGTCTCTACAACCGTTGTGCTTGTCGCATCTCCTGTAGTTGTTTGCTGATTCCCTTGGGCAAAAACATCATGGGAAATAAAGGTGAATAAGGAAAGAGCAAAAACTAATATAAATATTTGTGATAAATTCTTCATTTTTAGATTGAGGCAGTTGAGGCAGTAAGTTTGGCAATTATATGACTTATAAACTAGCTTTGTCAACTGCTAATTTATTAACGTTTATTCCAACGGCTTGTTTCACATTTTTATACCCATCTTTTTTTAACAAACCTATCAGTTCCGAGTTAATAAGTGCCGCAGCAGCCGGTCCTTCAAAAATTAATCCTGTAATAAATTGCACAAGAGATGCTCCCAGTTTTATTTTGTGATATGCGTCTTGCCCGTTAAATACTCCACCGCAGCCAATGATAATTAATTTATCTTTGTAGTTTTTATATGCAAGTTCAATAAGACGATTTGAGTCTTCCCAGGTCGGCTTTCCACTGAAATTTCCCACAGGATATTTCGCAGTTTCATTTTTGTCCAAAGTTTTATTATTTCTGTTTTTCTGAAGGTTTCCAAAAATTACACCATCCATTTTGTTTTTGGAAATAACGTCAAGCAAAGACAGCGCTTCTTTGTCGTTTTTATCAATCGGCATTTTGACAAAAATTGGTTTTTTAATATTTAAAGCTTTAATCTTTGTTAAAAGCTCGTCAAGTTTATCAGGATCATAAAAAGTAACCTTTGTATTTAGGTTTGGGCAACTGATATTTAATTCGTAATATTTTGTTTTTAAATCGAATTCTTCGGCTTTTTTAAATGCCGTAACAATATCTTCTACCGCGCTTTCCTGAGTAAACTTTCCCGTATTTGTTTGCCCAATGCTAATACCGATTGGAATTTGGAAGTTATAATTTTTAAGCTTATTGCCTACTGCATCAATTCCGTTATTTTTAAATCCTTTGTTAACCATTAAGGATTTTGATTTCAAAAGCCTCGCAAGCCTTGGTTTTGGGTTTCCTTCAAAGGCATGGTTTGTAATAGTTCCAACTGTTCCAAAACCAAAACCTATTGATGGAAGAATCTGCGTAAGAGAGGCGGTATAATCAAATCCTGCAGCAAGACCTATTGGATTTTCAAAAGTTATTCCTTTTATGTTTTGCGAAAGAATCGGAGATTTAATATTAAAAATAAAAAAAGCTAGCTTTCTGGTAAGCAGGGTTTTCCCTAAAATCTCTCCATATCTTACTAAAAGATTATGGATTAATTCGCTGTTAAATAGAAAAATTACCTTAGTTAAAAGATGTTTATAAATATAGTTATAAAACCTAAGCCAGTATTTTTTCATTTAAACTTTTGGGGCAGGCTCTTTCTTAAAATCCAGGGCGCAAGAATTTATACAATATCTAAGACCCGTTGTTTCCTTGGGACCATCATTGAATAAATGTCCCAAATGCGATCCGCAATTTTTACAAACTACCTCAGTCCTTTTCATACCATAGCTTTCGTCATCTTGTAAAAGAATATTTTCCCTGTTAACTGGATTATCAAAGCTTGGCCATCCTGTTCCTGAATCAAATTTTGTTTCCGAAGAAAAAAGAGACTGTCCACAAGCTGCACAAATATACATTCCGGTTTCATGGTTGTCGTAAAGGTTTCCACTAAAAGCAGGTTCAGTTCCTTTTTCTCTTAAGACATGGTAAGCTTTAGGCGTAAGCTTTTTCCTCCAGTCTTCTTCTGACATGATTTTGGGGTTCATATGTGTATTATACCAATCATGACAATTTTTTAAAAATTTTAATCTTATTTAAAACAAAAACTATAAATATTGAAGGAAAGAATATCACTACAAATTGAAGTACCGGATTTTGCAGAATTACGTTTTGTTTTGCTAAAACTAAAACCAGATCCAAAATTATAAAATGGATAAAAAAGATAGCGTAAGAATTTTTACTTATATATAAGTACATTTGCTTTAGAACTGCATTTTGCCAAAACCTTAGCTTTCCTATTAACAGAGAAAAACAGGTTAAAGAAAGTCCAAAAAACAAATAGTAAAAATCTGGAGGATATTTATGATCATAAAAGTTTAACGATTTACCAAACTTCATGTTTAGAAAATAAAATCCTAAATATAAAAGAAAGAATATTAAGCCAAATATGAAATATCTCTTATTTGTCATGAATCCGTTTTCATCATGTTTTCCTTTTAAAGATATAAAAATTGAAAATATTAAAACCAATGACCAGGGAGCTAACATTGTAAAACGGTATAAGGAATATGGTGAACCATAAAAAGTAAAAAATAGAGTTATAAAACCAGATAATAAAAGATAACCAGTCATAAACCATTTATTCTTGAAGAAATTTATAAAGATTGGGAAAAGTAACGTTAGCTCGACAAACAATATTACAAGAAAGTTGTAATTTGTTCCCCCTATTAAAAGTGCCGATTTTGCAATATAGGAGAGGTCTCTCGAAAGACCCAAGCCTGCAAATAGATTTGGAAAAAGAGTCCAAGGCCCCAAATGAACACCAAGATAAATATAGAAAGGTACTAGAAGCCTTATTAATCTTTTCTTGTACCAGGTAAAAGTATTAGATATAGATGTAAATGCATTCTCATAGATTGAGGCGAGAACAAAACCTGAAGCAAAAACAAAAGATATTACAAAAAATTGAAGATTGTTCCAAAGAAAAATATTAAAGGGATTTGTGAGACTTCGTGTAAGGATGTGAATTAGAATGACTGCAATAATTCCGAAAGCTCGCAGAATATCTACCTCGTCAAATCTTTTTCTCTCCACATTTTTATTATACGCTATGATCCTGAAATAGCATATCTTGGATAATCAACTACATATACACCAAGTATTGCTCTTTCTCTGGCAGCATTTCCGAAAGGCAAAGTTAATGTTCTTGACTGTAAGGCACTTTTTCCATTATCTTTTGCAATTTGAGGTTGCATGGGATTAACTTGCACTTGGTCTTTATCATAAACGACAAGAGCAGGATGGATTAAAACTCTTTGTTCTGGATTAACCCTTGCTCTTGCATGAGAGGCTTTCCCGTACATTTCAGGAATAGACATTAAATTCTGGTCTGCAAGAGAGACACCGCTCCTTGTAACATCAACGACTGCTGGAGTTGGAGTGTCGGAAACCGTGGGAGAAGCAAGCCTCCAGACGGGTTTAACGTCATAAGATGGCCTGCCGTCTGATTCGGGTACTTCAATTCTTGGGCCAACAGAACAGGCAACACCCTGCAATACTATTTCTCTTCCTCTAAAATCTGGCTCGAGAGCTTTTAATAAGGGCGTCATTGCGGCAAACCTTGTTATCCTGTCCAGATCACGAGTTAAATTCGTCCCTTCACATGGACGACCCACTCGCAAAAAATATCTGTATCTTTCATCTGAGGGCATCTGGGCACCTACATATCTAACCCTTGAGCCCTGAATTGAAGCTATAAATCTATCCGAAGGAGCTTGGAAATATCTTGCAAGAATTTCCCCATCAGAAACGACATGGGTATCCTTTCCTAAAAGCCTATTAAGCAAACTCTTTCTTGCAGGTCCTGTTGCTAGGCTAACACCATTTTCAGTCTTTGTCATATCGGGTATTTTACATTATCCTATAGCCATTATCAAGCTAAAAGACGACTTTTAGCTTTGGCCACTTTTTAAGAGTCTTTTTTGTTTTCATTCTTTCTTTAAATACTTTCAAATCTTTTTTAAATTTAGGAGTTGGTCGCAAAATCAGATTTACCAAATCTTTTATTCCTATTGGCGTTGCTAAGATGAGTTTTCCATTCTTTATTCTTACGCCAATACAGGTTGCAGTCTCTACCCAATTTGATAATCCTTCCTCTGAGTTTTTATATGGTTTATCGTTATGCATCAAATGCATTCTTGCCTGATTGGTAACGCTCCAATTAATCTTTGGCATTTTTTTCTTTAGAACTTCTTGATATCTTTCTTCAGCTTTGGTTGAAAAGGATTTTGCTTCAATCTTATCAAAATCTTTTTTATCAAAGTAGACTACATCTATATCGGGAAGTGGAGTTCTTTTCCTGTATCCATGCAGACTGTCCCAAACTTTTCCTCTTACAAAACCTGCTCCGACCCACCAATCAGATAAATTAAGCTTGCCAACGATTTTTAATACATCTATCATCCATTTATCTTTTTCTATAAGAGAGATTATGTCTTTTTTATTCATTAAAAAGTATATGTGTTTTAATTACAGGCACTTGAGGGATAATAATTGTCTGCTTTTGACCCAAACTTTTCTCCTGATCCGTTTTTGCTCATATTATTTCCACAAATCTTTCCCTGAGGCTCTGTTTCTATCTTTAATCCACCCTCTTGGTTTTGTCTGAAAGTATTGCCGTAGACGTCGTTTCCTATTCCGTAAACTACACTGTCAATCATGTGCCCCCCCAAACGTATGCCAGCGCCCCTGTTTCCAAAAGTATCGTTATATCTGAATATATTCCTGTCTCCCCTTGCGTCAAGTCCGCCCGAATCTGAATCCATCTGACCGGTGCATGAGTTATATTCGATAATATTTTCACTTGAACCTTCTTTTATATCAACACATTCGTTGCCCTGGGTATTGATTGTATTGTGGTGAATAAAGTTTTTTGAAGATTTATCGGCATCTTTGGTTGGATTTTTTCCATCTCCCCATTGATCAGAAGAAGTACCCAGATATATTCCTTCCCCGTTTTTATTATTGCTTTCAAATTTAAAATCAAATGCACCGCAAGGACCTACTGCGTTATATGATATCTCGCTTGCCATCACATAGTATCTAAGCCTTATGCACTCTCCTCCGGCGTTTTGAATGACCATTCTTGTTATCTTAAGACCAGTAAGCGGTGTATATGCTTTTTTACCTAAGACATAAATTAATTTATCTCTGTAGTTTTTTTTATCATTTGGATCCCCTACTAAACCGTCAATCGTAAACCCCTCCAGGTAAATATTATTGTGATTTATCTCAATAACCCTGGGACCCCCAGATCCTTTTACAATTGCACCCTTTTCGCCCTTTATCGTAATTGGAGCATCTCCATTGCCATCCCTGACTGTTATAACATTTTGCATATATATCCCATTTGCAAGATTTATTACATCTGAGGGACTTGCAACCGATAGAGCCTTTTGAATTGTTTTAAAAGAAGAGTTTTTAGATGTTCCAATATTTGAGTCATTACCCGTATTTGGATCGACAAAATAACTTGTACCGACCTTTATTGTATTTGTGGGAGAATTTGTACCCGATGGATTATTTGTTGGTGTAGAAGTAGCATCTGGGCCCGTCTGAATGTCCTGGGGAATATTTTTACTTGGTTTATTATTTATCACCGAAACTACGATTGAAATACCTAAAACAATGATAATTAAAAGTGCTAAAACTTTTATCATATTATTTGGGAATAGTTTGGATTTAACGGTAAGTTTTTTCTTACGTTTTTTAGATAACTTCTGACGGGACTTTCTTCTTGCCATATTTATTATGTAGAGTATAAACTGGGATTGCAAGAAGTGTCAAACACAAAAAGTCAACCTGTTTATAAAATATTCTTTTGCTCAAAGGCAAATTCGTGAAGACCAAGTGCGGTAACAAATTTATTGTTTACGTCAATTACCATCTTTAAAAGTGATGCATCAAATCCGTGGGTCGTTGCCCAATAGTAAAAAGCCTGGGTATCTTTTGGCAAGCAACTTCCTTGGAACGGTCCCATATTTCTGATCCCATATTTTGGATTCCACATTCCCTCACAACTAATTGCAGTGTATTTAAAAATCTTATCTGCATCGACATCAATCTTTGCCGCAATTTCTCGCATCTCATTGTAGAAGCTTATCTTTGCCGCGTTAAATAGGTTATGGACATATTTTTGCATTTCCGCCTCCATTAATTTACATCTATGCTGTGGGCATGTAAATTTATTCTTATAGACGGACTCTAATAGATCTCCTGATTTTTGATCATATTCCCCTATTAAAATTATCCAAGGATTTAGTGTATCATCGTATGCGGTTTCTTCCCGAAGATATTCCGGATTCATGCAGGCGCCGAAATCTTTACCTGCCTTTTTACCTGAATATTTTTCAATTAATGGAATAACCAGGTTTTGTGTTGTTCCCGGAGGCACTGTGCTTTTTACAACGACCAGATGATATTTCTTTGTGTTTTTGAGTCTTTTTCCAAGATCCGTTGCTGCTGATTCCAAAGCCTGTAGATTTATTTTTCCTTCTTTGGTTGGGGTTGGAACGGTAAGCATGGAAATATCGAAATTGTATCCTGAGTCCATAAGTTCATGTCTTTCATAAGCTTTATATCCTTCCCCTCTTAATTTTTTTACCTTTTCAATATTTCCACCCAAAAATGCAACCTCATAGCCTTTGGCTGCAAAGACTTTTCCCGTTGCCTGTCCTACAATTCCCGGACCAATAATACAAATCGTTGGTTTATTCATTTTTGAAAACTAAATCCAAAACTTACAGACGTAACTTTCGGGGCAGAAAGATAAGTTATCATATTTTAAAAAATAATTATAAAAAATCAAGATGGATTTTTGGCAAATTTAGTTTGCTAAATCTACCATTCCCATCACGTCTTTTCTATTCTTATATAACTGGTTAATACCCAAAATGTTACTGACATCTGTTTTTACTTTTGTGTAGATTGCATAAACCCTGCTTTCTCTAATCTGGTTTTGGGCAAGTTTATTGCCAAGAGCGCTGTCTTGGAAATATATTCCGATTCCGTTATTGGTTAACAGATTTTTACTTATTTCATTCAAATCTGATTTTACATATACTCCTACTTTATTTCTGTCAAAAGTATTATTTGTTATTAAATTATTATTTGCTTTATCATAAAAATATATTCCGTATAAAACGCTTCCTGAAATGTTATTTTCCACTACTGTGTTTTTATTTGAGGAAACATTTGCCCTAACACCGTGTCTATTGTTCTTAACGGTATTTCCTAGGACAATGTTATTACTAGATCTCCATAGGGCAATTCCACTGGTATTTCCGGAAACAGTATTATTTTCAATAATGTTAAAGTCAGATTTTTCATGAAGCATTATTCCGTGGGATTTATTGTCATAGGAAATATTATCTCTAATTGTGTTATACATGCAGCGTTTTGAAAAGATTATCCCGTGGGTTCCGTTATTGTGGGCAATATTTTTTTCAACCAAGAACCCGTTTGAATCATCGTGGGGATCCAAACCGTATCTTATATTGTCATAGAATTCATTACCACGCCAGGTCATTCCCGTTGCGCCGTATGTGTATGCACCGAAATAGTTGTGATGGAATTTACTGTTAATAACTTCACCCGTTAATAAAACTTTTTTTAATTTCAAACTGGACAATTTCCACGAAATTCCGTATGGAGAAACTGAAATATCTGATTTGGTTGGATATCCAAGATATGAGATGTCAGAATCGTAAACATCAAGTCTTGAATTGTCTTTTACCATAATGAAGCTTCTTCCGTCAGCCAGTTCAAAATCATAATTTGACTTACTACTATCCCATGAAGTAACCTTGACTCCATTTATGATGATATCTCCGTTTCGAGATCTTAGCATTGCAAATCCCTTACTGTTACTTTCAAGTTTTAGCCAGGTAACTTCATTTTTATCAAGTTTTAAAGTTGCACCATCTGCCAGAAAGATTGTCGCCTTGGAAATCCAGACTTTTGGAGACTGCTCTAAGAGATAATTTGCACCGCCTCTTTGGGCAATATCTGAAAGAGTAAATACTCTTCCTCTTCCGCTTACCAAAAGAGTATTGGTAGATTTATCATAAGTAACACTGGCTGCAGGGACTTCAACCTCTCTTACAAGACCAAACTCAGGAACCAGTGCAATATCTTTGCCCGGAATCGATATTATCTGCCCGTTAGAAATTGTCCTGTTTGGCGCCTTTGCCATATTGGCAAAATATAGCTGATCACTGCTTATGCCGTATTCCTGTGCAATAGCTGAAAGAGTTTTATTATCCTTTACTTCTACGCGTTTAGTTAATAAATCCTTATTAACGGTTTGCGTTCCCAAAACAGCTGCGCTTGCAATAGTATTTGAATTTGTAATCAATGCCTGTGCCAATATCTGATCTTTCTGTGTATGCGGCATTAAATATGTATATTGTTTATAAAGATAAACACCATAGGCTAAAAACAAAACTACCGCCGCTGTGGCAACATATGCAGGAAGAGAGTTAATAAACTTAATATGAGGAAGCCTTGATTTATCCCATCTTGTTATCCAACCCTGAGTGTTTAACGTAAAGAAAGCATAGATTTTAATAAGTCCAGTAAGAAAAGAGTAGATAACGTATCCTGGAAGTATATAAATGTTTTTGGGATCTTTTGATAAATAAGGATGAATTTTAATGGCTCTGCTTGTAAACCACCAGACAAAAATAACTGCGGCTGCTATCCAAATCCCAAGATACAAAGATACAAAAAAATAAATTGGACTTAGTATTACTACAAATGACTGGAGGAATTTATCTATTTGGAAAAATAAAAGTGCGGGATGTTTCAGTGGCCACCCATTAAAAATTGCTCCAAGATCCGCTCTCAAACCGTTTCTTGTCCATCTTAGTCTTTGTTTAAGATAAGCTCTTAAACTTTCCATCCCCGGCGTATAGACGTGTGAATTACTTTGATATGCAACCTTAAAACCTGCTTGTAAAACTAAATAGGTAAGTCTTTTATCATCGCCTGATATAACAGGTCTTCCCAAAAACTTCTCATTAACTAATTTTTCAAGCATTGGGGTAATAATTTCTCTTATAAAAAGCTGTTCTTCCTGAAAGACAGACAAGTGCATCTCCGCAAGCAGCTAGAAACGGGTATTCATGTTTATATCGAAGATCGAGTTGGACATCAAAGATCTTTTGAGCAAAGGTCTTGGGATTTAAAACGCTTTGATAAGTTGCGACTCCGGCCATCCTTCTGTCATTAAACGGAGGAAGTCCGTTTTGAAGCGTATCGGGTGACCAGATCGTGTCACTATCAACGAGCGCAACGATTTCTGATTTTGCCCTTGCTATTCCATCAGCCAAGGCTTGTCTTTTGCCAGGAACTTTTGTAACAATCAAAACTCCCCTTTTAAAGGATTTCTTAAACTTTTCAAAAATTTGGATACAGGTTTTATCTGTATAATCAATTACCGCAATTATCTCCGAAGGCTTATTATTCCTCCAGGACTCTAAAGCTTTTGTAAATACTTTTGGATCTTCATTGTAGACCGGAGTCACTATTGAGACTTCTGCCTCATATGGCTTTGTTCTAGGTTTATAATGAAGACCTATTATTTCTTTCATCATCCAGACAGACCATCTCCAAATCCCTATTACCCCTAAAGGAACAAGAAATGAATATCTGTCCAGATACTGCTCTGACCAAAAGGCAATGTCTGATAAGAATAATTGAAAATTAATAATAAGTGCTTCCATTATTTCTTTCTCTTTCTTTTTGTAACTTTATTATTTGTTTTAGTTTTATAAGTAAACGTACTTTGGGCAAATTTAAAATTAACATTGATATATCTATTTTTATATAAAATAATAAATGCCATAAACACGATAATGCTTAACTGGATAAAATACTTACACCAGAAACTGTCATTTGGACAAAAACCATTAAGCTTATAAAAAGCTAGGTAGACTAAAAGAGGAATCAGAACTGAATAAATTTGCTTTAGCCTAAGATTTCTTTTGGAGAGATAGAAAAAGGCCAGTAAAAGCATCATCTCTATCCCAAGAAGCTGGAGTCCCACACAGGTTGAACAATTTAAAGATTGACCCGCTGCGGCAACTAATGGAGCCGGCGGTGGAGCTTTCTCGTCATCAAATTCTTCTGTTGGGGTAGCCGATGCGCTTGCAACAGCTACTGTTTTATAGATCGATAAGTTTGGCTGTTTAGGACCAGTAGAGGTAACGCTTTTTCTGTTTGGAAATCCGGGTATTGCTGAAAGTTTGTTGGAAAATTTTCCCGGCTTGCATCCATTTTCTCCCCTAACTTTAAAGTAATATTTTACTCCGTTTTCAAGTTCCGTAACCGAATAGGTTGTGGTTTTGCCGACATTGGGATTTCCATATTCAAGATTTATTTCATCTCTTGCATAGGCTACGAGGTAATGAGTAATGGGTTCAGGCGCCGGCTGCCATGTTAAAACAACACTTCTGTCTTTTGCTTCCGCCGATATTAAAACAGGAGGGATTTCAGGCCTTTGATTTTTGCAACTTAATGCATCAGCCTTTTGTATAAAAATTGGTGCCAATAAAACCGAAAAAAGTAGTATTAATACTACCAATAACTTTTTCCCCATAGTATAAAATTGTGACAATTGTAACATAAACTACAAAAAAATGTCTATAGTCTTTTTGAAGAATATTCAATCTTAATTATTCTTTTTCTTTATTGAAATTGTTTTTTTGTTTGTACTATACTTACTTTAACGTGAATGGATTCGTTCTTGTTGCAAATCCTTTTTGGGTAAACTTATTAATACTTATTCCATTCTTTCTTTTTTATTACTTTAGGAAACACAAGTTAGACATAAGTAGAAATACCTTATTAAAAACCGCAATGTTTGGAACAGCATTTGGTTTTATAGAAGCAGCTGTTGTTGTCTACCTTCGGGCCGCACTTGGTTTCCTGCCGGGATTTAAGGGTACATTGCCGGATATTTGGAGACAAGCTTCAACTTTTGACTATAATCAACAATTGGTTATCAATGAACTTCCGGTAAGTCTTTTTACTGTTGAACTTGTAAGAGAAGCATTCACAATACTGATGCTTTTATCAGTTGCTTTTATTGCAGCTTACAAATTTAGGGAAAGAATTGCTGTCTTTCTTTGGGCTTTTGCATTCTGGGATATTTTTTATTATGTATTTTTATACTTAACGGTTCGCTGGCCGATGAGCCTTACGACACCTGATCTGTTATTCTTAATACCAGTTCCCTGGACTTCCCAAGTCTGGTTTCCAATACTGATAAGTACGCTTACAATTTTTGCTGTTTTTATAAACAGTAAAGTCAAGAAAAATGCATAAGCTTAATCTTTTATTTACACTTTCCTCCTTTTCCGTTCTTTTGGTAACCGTTGAAAGATTTTCTTTTACCGCAAAAATATTACTTCAGCCTTACAGTTTTTTCAGGCTTCATGAAATTATCCAAATGTCAGTACTTATTTTACTAACCGTAATTATTCCCGTACTGATACTTAAAGAAATAACCCAAAATTTCAAAAACATCAAACAAAAAGAATTTGTTTTAATTCTTACTTTTATAACAGGCGTTTATTTCTACGCAACGGGAAACGGAGTTCATGAACTCGCAAGTTTTCTCTTTAACCATTACTGCAATACTATTAAATTTGCAGGAGACCTTTGCGGAGGGTTTTTCTTTAACGATTATTCACCGGAAATATCTTTTACTTTATAGGAGGGTTTATGATGGTTGCCTCACTACTACTTTTAGAATTCAAAAGGCCAAATGAAACTTACAAAAAAAAGGATTTTCCTATAACTATCATAAATGCTGTAATTTATGCTTTCGCAATATTTGCCTATGCAGCTTTTGACAAAGTTTTGGTAGGGATAGTTTATTCATTTATTACTACAGTTTTTTCCATATATCTTTTTATAAAGATAAGAGAGAATTATCTAAAATATCCTGTAATCACTTATACAACCATAACTTATATATTAGGTACTGTTGCCGCTTTTATTGTAAGGTTTGTTATGTAGATTGTGATGTGTAGTCTTTTGTCATATTGACACATATTCAAAATTTGATGATATACTGTAATCCATGAACACTGCCACAAAAATTTTAGATAATGGGTATAATAACAAGTTCGAGCAAATTATGAGATTGCTTAATTACATTGGGCTTAAGTTAGACCTTATGCATCTGGAGAATAGATTATGGCACGAATATCCGAATGAAATGAGCAAGGAGAGAAAAAGGTTATGTAGGAGATGGTTAGAGGAAGGATTCGTAAAATGCAAACATGAATCTGAGAGTTGATAATACCGTCGGAACTAATAAAATTCATGAATTAGATAAAACTACCAAAAACCACGAGGCACGAATAACAAAACTTGAATCCCCGAATTGAAAATTTTGGATTTACTACTTTACTTGAAAGATAAAAGGGTATTAAATAATGTTGATGGTAAAGTTTGGATATTTTTGGAGCGTTATTATTGTTTTTCTAATGGCTTTCCTTTTATGGCTTAATTTCTCCAATAGTCTTGAGTATGTAAAAATTAGAAAATATCCTACGATTACTCCTAGTTCCAATGTAACCTGTAAAAATTTCCTGACACAAAAAGACGCACAGGATTTTTTTACTGCAAACGGAGGACCTGGTATCGATAAGTATAATTTAGACGGAGATAAAGATGGAAAAGTTTGCGAGAGTTTGCCTTAAATAAAATGATACATTTACCTAAAAAATCAAGAGAGTACCCTTTTTACATTTTAGTTTCCTGGCTAGCTCTTTGGGGAGCATACTTTCTAATGAATACCTTTATTACCCTTACCAATTTAACCCCAGATGGAAAATATGTACAAAAGGCAGACGACAGACCTTACTTTGTAACAGTAGGAGCCGAACTTAAATATTCTTTTGTCTCATCAGGGGTTATCATTGGCTTTGGAACAATAATCGGGGGAAGCGTACTTGCTCTTAATAAATACTATAAGGAGAAAAAGAAGAAATAAATTATCTATTCATCTTTACCAAAACTACACCCGCAACCAGAATCTGAAGTAATGAATTTATAGACCAGCATGCAACCATTGAGAACGATATTGGAAACGTGCTATATGAAATTATCATTCCGGGAGTAATTCCGATAAGGAAAAAAAACAAGACCAAATGCAAAACCTCTTCTCAGGGATCTATCATCTTTAAAAAGAACTTTAATATAATCCCAAGCAATTGCCAGAAAAAATCCAAATACAAAGGGGTTGGCAAAATAGATTAGCATTAAAGGATCTGTCCATGGTCTGAAAAGGTGTACATTCTCATACTCTTTGGCAAGACCCGGAATAAATGTATTTGAAACGTATCCGCATAAAAGTGAAACGATCAACATACAAACTCCGGCAATAAATCCGGGCAGAATAATTCTTTTCATACTAATGCACTCCCTTAATATTTACTAGATGAAGATAATCGTATTTGTCTTTTTGAGAAAGCCTGTCAAATCTATCAGAAAATATAAATTGTATTTTTCTTACTTTTTGAAGAATTGACTGTTTATCCATTACTCCCCATTTCTTAATCATATTTTTATTTCGTAATAAAGTGTCTAAATGTTGATATTGCCCAAAGAACAAGAATGGTTACTGTAAGAAGGGTAAATGCCAATTCTGTCCCTGTTACCAAACCATAAATAATTAAAATCAATGCTAAAAAGCCTAATACACCTGCTGCCATTACCAAAACACTTGATCCCGAGGAAAACCCAGGAGACGAAGCGCACATTAAAATGCCAAAAAACGCCAGAAGTAAGATTCCCGCCCTATAACCCGAAATTAGAGGAACATCTATTCCTTTTGTCATAGCAAAATAAAGACCAAGCGTAAGTAGCGCCAAAAGCGTTGTGGATAAATCCTTCCACGTAAGCGACATATTTTCCCCTAACCAAAGCCCATAATAACAACCGGAAGCTAAAGACTCAGTGATAATTGTCACCCAAAGAATTTAAAAAAATGAGGAATTTTTAGGAGTAATGCTTTACTTTTTCCTTTAGTTTATCCGTATCCACCAAAAGCTGTTTTTTATTGCTTTCAACAATTTTCTCTTTGTGCATTTTCTCAAACTGTCTGCTTACGGTTTCCCGCCTTAATCCTAGCCAGCTTGCAATATCGTCATGCTGAAGAGGAATGGTTATTAGTACTTTTTTGTCTTTCTTTTCACCAAACTTATCGCAAAAATACAATAAAAGCCCTGCAATCCTATTATATGCATCTTCAAAAACAAGCGACTCTATTCTAAGGGATAGACCTGATATAGCATCTGAAAAACGGGTAGCAAGATCAAGTAAGACTTCATTATCGCTTTCAACAAACTCCATAACTTTCTCAACCGGAGCTTTAACCGTCTCTACGTTTTCCAAAGCCTCAAAATAATATTTGCCGTAAACTTTGCTAAGCAGGATCATAATCGGGAAAAATGAACCCGGTCTGAAGATATGCAAAGTTACTTCCTGACCGTCGGGTGAGATAGCATACATCCTCACTTTTCCCCTTTTTAAAAGGAATACGTTTTGTATTTGTCCGTCTGGATGAATAATGGTCTTTCCTTTGGTAAAACTTACTTGGGGAAACTTAGAAAAAAACTTATCAATTTTATCAACAGCGTTTTGTTGCATAATCTCAAGTCAAAGTATACAGCTATAAATGACAATTGTCACTATTGAACTTTTATAAACTTAGAGCTATTATCTTTTCATGCAACCAACCCATGCAGGCGGAATAATCGTAAACCTAAAAGGGGAAATTCTTTTAGTCTTAAATAAGCTGGGATATTGGACTTTTCCAAGAGGACATATTGAGAAAAACGAAGATATTTTAGAAGCTGCCAAAAGAGAAGTAAAAGAAGAGACAGGAGTAGAAAACTTAGAATATGTAGGAGCTCTTGGAACTTATGAAAGAAGAAGGTTAAATAAACCTGAGGTTATAATGGTAACCCAGATGTATTTATTTAAAACCTCCCAGGATAAAGTTCAATCCCAGGATGATCAAAATCCTGATGCGAAATGGTTTAGAAAAGAAAATGTAGTAAATGCTCTTACCGCCCAGGGAGACAAAGATTTCTTCACACAAAAACAAAACCTACTTTGATTTAAGTTTATATTTTAACCAATCTCCGCCGTTATATCTGTTTCTTCCTTTAACATGCCAGTCATGCGGATCAGATGTCTGAATTTGATCCCAAAGCTTCTTAGCTGATTTTGTAAATAGTCTGTCTCGTACGGCATATTTTCTGCTTCCCCGCCACTTTTTCCTTAAAGGAACTCCCATAGACTCCTGCTCTTTAAGTTCAAGGTCAACATCTAAACCGTCTGCATCTTTTACTATTTTTGATTCCACTGATTTTCTTTCTTCGTATTCTTTCCAAAGAGTCAGAAATTCTTGCTCAAATAAAGTCTCAAATAGCATGTCCTTTATTCCCAGATCTTCTGCTCTCTGTACATATTGGCGCGAAAGATAATCAACGTCTCCGGCTCTGCTTTCTGCAATGTCATGGATAAGAGCCATTTTCATAATCTTATCCGTATCTTTAACCTTTTCCATCTTTGCAATTAGCAGTGCCATCCAGATAACTCTTAAATGATGCTCTGCCAGATTTTGAAAATTGGGATTAAAAAAACGTTGCCAGCTTCTTGGGATAAATCTTAGACATCCAATTTCATACAAAAGTTCGAGGTTTCTTTTAAATGACTTTTTCATATAAGGGATATATAACAATATTGTCAGTAAAACACAATAGTTTTGTTTTTAGACTTTTCTAATATTTACCAAGGAGTATAATATTTATTAATGAGATTAAAAGCAATTCTTGTCATTTTCGTATCTCTTTTTGTTTTTTCTTTTGTTTTTTGGTACTTTAATCAAGAAAATAAAAACGTAAATATGATAAACAAAAATTCAGGAAATGGGATCACTTATGTTGCTATAGGCGATTCATATACTATTGGTTATGGTGTAAACGAAGATGAGAGATGGCCGAATGTCTTAACCGAAAATTTAAAAAAAGAGGGGATTGAAATCAGTTTGGTTTCTAACCCTTCCGTTTCGGGATATACGGTAAGAGATGTTATTTACTTTGAACTGCCAGAGGTTGAAAGAATTAAACCTGATTTTGTAACCGTTCTGATTGGAGCAAATGACAGTTTTGGTCAAAAAGAGATAGGTTTATACCAAAAAGATTTAGTAGAACTTTTGGATAAACTTGAGGATATGCTGCCAAATCCTAAAAATATCGTTTTAATTACCATCCCCGACTATTCAGTATCTATCCAAGCTGCAGGATTTCCTAAAAATGAATTAGTCAGACTTATCAGTCAATATAACAACGTAATTAAAAAAGAGGCTAACAAAAGAGGACTTATGGTTGCCGATATATTTCCTGTCAGTAAGAATATGACTAAAGCAAGTGATTATACTTCGGATGGCTTGCACCCTTCGGCAATAGGTTATTTAAAATGGGAGAGAGTGATCTTTCCGGTTGTTTTTGATTTATTAAAGGATAAATAAGTGCTTCCAAATTTATCTAAAATAGGGTATAATGATAGCAATGCATAAAGATTTTTATGCAAGCGGATTTCTTTATCACCCCAAGACCCAGCAAATTCTCTTGCAACAAATAACTTCTACAAGCGATAGCCCATCTTGGACCTTACTTGGAAAAAACTCTACTAAAGGCAGATCCGGACAAGAAGTTTTGAAAGAACTTTTACAGGAAGTCCTAAATCTTAAAATAAAAATCGATAAGATAAAAGAGGTTTATTCATATTTTTCCAAAAAATTTAACCAAGATCACAATATCTATTACGTGGAGGTAAAAAGGCTCTATAGAAAATCCCCTTTAGAAAATACTACGGTCTCATGGTTTACGTTTAAACAAATACAAAAATTAAATGTTTCAGAACAAACAAAACAGGATATTATCATAGGTCAAAGAGTTATCGATTCCTCTATTAGAAAAAGTTTGGGACAAAGAACGATCGGATAGTAAGTGAAAACTTAGGGCAATTTATTTTCCAGAAGTTTTTGATAAAGATTTAAATACTCTTTGGCATTTTTTCTCCAGGAAAAATCACTGGAAAGCGCGTTTTCAACCATAGTTTCGTAAGCTTTTTTATCATTTTTCCACATTTGGGCTGCCTTTAATACTTTTTGTTCCAAAGCTTCAGAGGTATATGCGGAAAACAGAAAACCGTTGAAACCGTCTTTAATAGAATCTTTAAGCCCTCCGGTTTTGTGAGCAATTGGAATTGTTCCAAAAAGCATGGCTATCATCTGTATTAGTCCGCATGGTTCATACTTTGAGGGAATAACGATAAAATCCGAACCAGCGTATATCTGATGGGCGAGTGTATCGTCGAATTTAAAACTGCAGGAAATATATTTTGGGTAGAAAGTAGAAAGCCATGTGAATCTTTCTTCCCACGCTCTTTCTCCGGTTCCCAAAATTACAAACTGGAATTTGGTCTGATCAACGCGTCTTAACATTCTATGTAAAATCTCCAGTCCTTTTTGTTCTTCTGAAAGCCTTCCTACAAAACAAAACATGGGAATATTTTTATCTACCTTTAAGCCTAGCTTTTTCTGCAAAAATTCTTTATCAAGTGGCTTACCCTCTTTCCAATTGTAATATTCTATTTCTCCGTCAGTACGCTTCTCCTTTGGTCCGTAAGGAAACCTAACCGCAGGATTTCTTGCAGTATGACGCCAGTCCGTATCTATTCCATTTAAAATTCCATAAATTAGCCCCTCTTTTCCTCTAAGTATCTCATGAAGACCGGATCCGAATTCTTCCGTAAGGATTTCTCTGGCATATGTGGGACTGACTGTTGTGATAATATCCGAATGGATAATTGCTTCCTGCAAAAAGTTAATTTGTCTTGATTTAATTTCCCATTGAAGTATTTTACAAAGATGTGGATCTAGACCCATTTTCTTAATAAGATCAACCGATCCTTTTCCCTGGTGTGCAAGATTATGAATTGTCAGCATTATCTTAAGGGGTAGTTTTTCCTGTCTTATTAAAAGAGGAACAAGACCACCATGGTAGTCGTTTACGTGGACAATGTCTATGTTCCAGTCCAGAATCTTGGTTTTAAGAAGTTCAACGACTGCTTTATCAAAAAAAGCCCAAGTCTCTACAGGAATTACTACGTTAAGATATTTTTTGTTTTTTAAAAAATATCCAATAACCTTCGTATAGGGATTTAAGGCCTGCCAGACCTCAACCTTTGTGCTTTTTCCTGCATATATAAAGCTATAACTTCCTATTTTTGTTTTTTTGTTTCTTCCGAATTTTGAGACTTTGTAGTAGGGGGTGATAACGCGGATATCGACATTTAATGCTTTTAGGGCACCTGGTAATGATCTTGCTATATCTCCAAGTCCTCCCAGTTTGAAAAATGGATCATTTTCCCAGACAACAAAGAGTACATTCATATTTATTCCATAAAGGTTAGGGCAATACCCTTTTTATTGGCTCTACCTGTTCTTCCGATTCTATGTACATAGTCATCATATGTTGCCGGCATATCAAAATTTATCACATGGCTTACATTTGGTATATCCAAGCCTCTTGACGCAACATCCGTTGCAATCAAAACCGAAATTTCATTGCTTTTAAACTGTTCCAAAGCCCTTTGTCTTTGTCCCTGGCTTTTATTGCCATGGATTACACCAGCTTTTATTCCCCTTCTTAAAAGCTCATTGGTAAGTCTTTGCATTCCCCATTTAGTCCTTCCGAAAACCAATACTTTTTCAAACTCTTGCAAAGACAGTAAATCATGCAACTTATCTATTTTATCATGTTTTTCTATTTTTATTACCCTTTGTTCTATATTTTCGGCTGTTATCTGTTTTTCAACGGAAACTGTAACGGGATTTGTTACAAATGACGACAATATTTCTTTTACTTTAGGAGATATTGTTGCAGAGAAAAAAAGAGACTGACGGTTTGGACTTAGAAGAGAAATAAAATATTTAATATCCCCTATAAAACCAATATCAACCATTCTATCCGCTTCATCTAAAACAACGTTATTAAAAGTTGATAAAACAAGGCTTCTTTCCCCAATTAACTCTTTTATTCGCCCAGGTGTTCCAATAACGAAATTAATGTTTTGTCTTAGTTCATTTTTTTGCCTCCATAGACTCATTCCGCCTATACAAAGTACAGCTTTTATACCAAGGCCTTTAGAAAAATCTCTTAATTCTTCCTGAATTTGTAAAGCAAGTTCTCTGGTTGGCGTTATAATTAAAACTTTTTGGTTTCTGTTAAGAAAGACTTTGTTTATTAAAGGGATTAAGAAAGCTGCTGTTTTACCCGTTCCCGTATTGGCTATACCGATTAAATCTTTGCCCATTAAAATGTGGTCAATCGCTTGATCTTGTATTGGTGTGGGAACAGCATATTTCTTGGCTGAAATATTTGCCTTTAACTCACTAACAATTGCAAAATCCGAAAAACCGTTTCTTGGAGAATAGTTTTCTTCTAAGCTTTCCTTTTTATTGCTTCCTATAATCTCAACAGCTCTAATTGCTTCCAGAAGTTGCCTGTTTGGAAGTTTTTTGGGCACAAAACGCCTGTTTTGCTTATGTCTTGGGTAAAACTTTTTGTACATAAATTTAGATTAAAAGAATAAAGCTGCTTAAAAAAATGTGGATTAGAGGAAAGATACTGATTTCTAAAAAATGTGTAAAGTTACTTATCTTGTACTAATCGAAAATATTTAAAGCAGATGTATTATCTCAATCTGCCTTTACTATTTAGTATTATACCAGTTAATAAGGCATAAGTCAATAACACTATGGGATTAAACGGAAAAGGTTAGCGTGTGAATAATATAAGCAGGATCAAGGCTACGAGAGTAATTGCAGAAAATGAGATAAGGGTATAGGTAATTAGCGATATTGCTTCTTTCTTCTTGCCGTCCACATACATTTGAGCTGGTTGTCCAAAGATTAAAAATCCTGTTAAAGCTGCCGAAAACACAAAAAGAAGTAGCATTGCAATGGGTACAATAAACATGTTTGCTCTTCCTATTTTTATAAGAGATCCATAATACATAAATATTCCAACTGCGACTATATAAAGGGCTGTTAATGAAGCGTTGATGAAACCCTTTTTCTGTAACTGACTCATACCGGCATTATATCACTTTTTGTAAATATGCAATTTATCGCGTCGTACAATCTATTTAATAGACAAAAATTGAGCATAGATAACATAGAGGCTAAATCCTCCATAGAACAAAAATGCTAGAGCCATCACGCCAATCCTAAAAAATGATGGACGGATTGATTTTTCAAGTGAGGTCATATTAAGCCAAAGAACCAACCCAGTATGGACAAACATAGCAATAGCATTAAGTACGGCTGCTATGATTACAAGCTGCAGCGGTTCAGTAAAACCCAAAAGCAATATAATAATTCCCGCAATAATTTGTAGCCATAAGACCAAATAATACAAAGGGCGAATGTTTTTTTCTTTTAGTCTTCCAAAAGCACCCAAAATTACATTCTCCGATAAAATCCTGCTCGTTGCATCAAATACTCCAAGCTGTGTTCCAAATAATGTAAGCGAAACGATTAAAAGGAAGAATGTCCCAACAGCGGGAAAGATTCTCTCACCGATAAATCTTGCCTCATGAATAATAAAGTTAACTCCCTGTTCAATTCCCGGCTGTCCGAAAACAGCTGAGTAAGAAAGAAGGGAAAGAAGAAGTATTGTAATCGATCCCGTGAGCCAAAAGATTAGAAAATGTTCGATATTAATATTCCTCCACCATAAATTAAATCTTTTGGTGTTCTCTGCAGTTTCTTCAAACTTAGTCCCTGTTATAGAGATTTCTTCACTTTTTCCCGTAAGTAAACTTGTAATTCTTCCTGCATACTTTCCCATACCATACCCTTTCTCCTTAATATAAAAAGACTGGGCTAGGTTAAGATTGCCTCCTGCACCTGCATAGGCGAGTGCTGCTAGAAAAGTAGCGATACTAATGCCTGCCGGAAGAAAAAGGAATCCCTCGCCAACCCCAACCGTACCCAAAAACAATGCGGTTAAGTCTTGTGGCTTGGCAAGAATAAAGCTCAGGATAAAAATTGAAGGAACGCCTATTAAGATGATAGTTTTCTGGAATACCTCAAGTGTTTTATAAAGAATTGGTCCCAATGAAAGAATTACCCCAATTAGAATTAAAAGGACTATGGCCAAATAATGAGAGTCCCCAATTCCAATAATGGTGCCTAAAAACTTGGCGGATGACGCGATTATTCCTGGCCACATCCAGGGAATAAACGTTGATATAAGAAACCAAAACGAAATTAATTTAAGTTTTCGGGAAAGACCTACAAAAATACTTTCACCATGAGCCAGCGCATATCTTTCTATTTCCATATTGATGAAAAACTGGAAAGTTATCCCAAGCAATGCTCCCCAAATAATTCCTAAACCGTAATTTGCGCTAAGATAAGGCCAAAGAATTACCTCACCGCTTCCTAAACCCAGCGCCAGAAGAATAAAACTTGGACCTATTAATTTCCTTAACGACAAAGGGTCGGGCAAGAGATTAACCGATAAAGATTTAAGAGACATAAGCTAATTATATAAGGCCTATTAATATTTTACCAATCGATACATCTAAAAAAATGGCTGCTTACTAGTTGCACTCATCTGTTATAATCCAAATATGGGATTTCTTCAAGAAGGAGATCCTGCCCGCTATCATCTTGCTACTACCGAAAGCGGACTTGATATTGCTGTTCACAAAAAGGCGCTACCTAAGCCTTCTGATATTGATACTAGGCAAGCCAGTAGGCTCGCTAGGTATCTAAAACTTCCTGGCGATTTAGTTCTTCCATCTGCCGATCATGAATGGGGTTTTGGTCCTGTTCTTAGACAAATAGAAAGCCCTCATCCTGATTGGGTACTTTATTCCTGCGATCTTCCCCAAGGTCAACAAAGGAATATAGGAAAGACCGGTGTTGCACAATCGACAACTCTATCTCTTTTATTTGAATTATTGGAAAGGGAAGGAAAGGAAACTGATTCTGTGGTACAACAACACCAAACTGTTAATGTAATGGTCAACGGGATAGGAGTTCCCGAAGGATTTGGCTTAATTGCACACTTAAATCCTCCTCTTCTTTCTTGGCTTGGCGAAAATATGTCTGATCCCGTTTCCGAAGTTATTACCGATGCAATGATAAAAAGTTTTCATAAAATGTATGGGAGTAAACCTTCGATTTATGATGCACGAGAATTTTACGTTGATTGGCAAGAATCAGGACTATTGTTTACCTCAGTTCCTAGGGCGTTTTTTAATACTGCTCGTGGAACCGTTATTCCAGGAATGGGTTATGATATGACAACAAATAACTCTGATTTTCCGCATCAACAACTCTCTTTACTAGTAGGACTTGCAAAAATTGAAGAACTTGCAACCGGAGAATATTTCAGAAAAGCTCCCCAAGCTTAAGTATTTAATTATTTTCTAAAGATTTATTAATATCGTAGTCTGTTTTAGGATCTTCCATTGATGCTCTCACGCTGGTTTAAGCCGCCAAATGAAAAATTACATTGGGCTTAACATCTTTTACGACTTTGTATAGTTGTTCAGAATTTCTAATGTCAACGTTATAAAATTTTGAACGAGGGTTAAGGTTTTGAGAGCTTCCCTTGCTTAAATTATCTACTACTGTTACCGCATAATCTAAACCCATAATGCATCTTGAATATGCGATCCAATAAAACCAGCGCCTCCTGTAATTAAAGCTTCTTTCATTCAGAATATTATAAGATAAATATATTTAAATAACAAATTTAGTACATAATTATTTTTTGTTATTTTAGCAATTAAAGATTTATTTAAATATTAAATTATGCTAGTATTATAAGATTAAATATGTCGAGAGAAATTAAAGAACTATCGGGTGTGAATAATAGGCCTGATATTTTGTTTGCACATAGAGATCTTGCCACAATTGATAGGGGCGGTATTTGTGTTCTTTTTAAATCATTATCTGCAGGCTTAGCGTCAAAAGGTTATAAAGTTCATTTACTAAGTACAAGAGATATATCTTTGGAGGGAGTATCAGTTCATAGGTTACCTGACATCGAAGATCCAAGAAAATATTCCCAGGTTGTCACTGAAGCAGTTGAAGATATTGATCCTTTAATAGCTGAGTGTTCAACTTGGAGGTATGAATTACTAGACTATTCAAACAGGCATGGTAGAAGATCTAGGTTAGTAGTAAGAGCTGACCCAAGTGCAGAGACATTATTTCAAAATGCTGAACATCATTCAGAAGGTGAAAGAGTTCTTTGTGCAAATGCGGATCTTATTTTAGCAGTAAGTGATTTTGCTAAACGCGACATACAAACAAGATATGGTGTAAGTGACGACAAGATTCATGTGGTTTATAACGGAATTCCAGTAGTGGAAACTCCTACTCAAAATTCAACTATAACATCAGGAGAAATTTTACATCCTGAATTAAATGATGCACAAAGAATACAAAGCTTAAGACTCCAAGATGTTTTAAAACCACAAAGGATTAATATTATTTGGATAGGAAAGCCAACAAGCATGAAGGGTTTCGATTTTTTAGAAGCTTTGGTTGCAAACGCTACGGATGAATTTAATTTTGTTGTTAACTTAGGTTATTCTCCCAACGAGATTATGTGGAAAGATGAAAATTATAGAAAATGTACATTTATTAGAGGTTTGAGCAAAAGCGACCAAGCAAAATTGATTAGTGGATCCGATGTGCTTTTGTCAACTTCTCGATTTGAAGGATTTGGTATTGTGGTTGCAGAAGCACTCCAGTTTGGAGTTCCTGCAGTGATAAACCTAGGGTGTGAAGTATTTAATGAATTTAAAGATATAAATGGAGTAAGTTTAGTAGATGTACTTAATCTGGAAAAAGTATACTCGACGCTAAGAGCAAGTAAACTTTTAAAAACTAGGTCATCCCTGCTTCCAGATTTTTTCACTCAAAATCAAATGGTTAATAAAAGCCTGGAATATTATCAAGAACTCTTAGGGTCTAACAAATCATAAGCTTATAGTTTATGATATAATATGTGCTCATGAGCGCTATTGAAACACAAAGTGGGCAACATGGAATTGATTATTCTCATTATCCACATTTACATGTAGAAGATTCTCCAAGAAAAGTAATGGAGATTAAATCGGTCATGCCTGCAAACTTTAGAGCAAGAGGATTAATGGATATAGGTTGCGATGCAGGAGTAATAACAAAATCTGTTGGACAACTAATAGGGGCTGAAAGGGTTGACGCCGTAGAACCGTCAGAGGACGCCATTTCCTATGCTAGGGATAATTTACAAATATTTCCATATGGTCAAGTGCACCATATGGAATTTACAAAATTTAATCCAAGCAATAAGCCAGACCTTACTATGCTCATAGATGTGTTAGAGCATTTAGATAATCCAGCTGAAGCACTTAAAAAAGCAGCTGCTCTTACAAGATTTTCAATTATTAGAACTCCACTTGAGGGGAGCATGGCCGTACAGATTCACCAAAGATTATTCGGAGAAGATATACAAGCTTTAATGGAGCAAAGATATGGGCATATTCATCACTATACAAAGCAAGGATTAAAAGACTTAATTGAAGATAACGGATTTGATATTGTAAGAGAATCTATTACAAGAATTCCTCAAGGGGCAACAATTTTAGATAGAAGAATAAGTAAAATATTAGAATCGACAGTTTGGAGGTTGTTAAGAAGTAAATATCCTGACTTATGGGGAGGGTTTTATGTTGCGTTTGCAAAAAGTAGAGAAAGACAAGTTTTAGAAGATGATGTATATCAAAAAATACAAGGTGCAATAAATCAAGTTTTAGGAGAGTCAAACGTAGTTTCTGTTATTGTATTTGGATCAACAACGGCTGATAGAGACAAAACTCACTCAGATTATGATTTCACTGTAATTGCTCGCGATTTAAATAGAGACATTAATCAGAGAGAGCAAGCTTCACCTACGATAAAAAAAGTTCTTCAAGATGAGGGAATAAAACAACTATGTGCGTTCAATATTTACTCTCCTGAAGAATTTGCCTCAGCTGCAAGAAAGGGATCTTGGTTGGTTGAGACTATGAAGACAAACAATAGGATTGTATATGATCCTGAAGGATTTATGGCTATGGCTTTAGGTGTTACAGCTCCAAACGTTTCTCAAACAGGAGAATTTTCATGGAATGGAGTATCCCACGAGTCAGAGACTCATGTACAAGAGGTAATTCAAAGATATAATCGGTTATCACATATAATCTCTCCTATTGACCAAAAAATGGCTAACTACTATAGAAGAGAGGCAATAAGAGGTCAATTAATATTGAGACTATTTGAGCACGGTGAATATGATACTAGAGGGTCAATTTTTTCACTTGCAAAGAAATTAAGGTATAAGTATGGAGCGCAGCTAGATCTACAAAACTTACAGGTTGAAGATTTTTATCAAGAGATTGAGGGTAAGAAAAGAATATTAGATTATGATAGTTCAAATCTTCATTTAAGAATTGCAGATGAATTAAATGCTCAAGGATTACATTTAGATGCTCTTGCCCACACTTACCATGCATTAAAAGCAGTTTATTTAAGGTCATTACATAAAAGCGGAAGGTATATCGTTGAAGGAGAAATAACTCAATTATTTGTTAAAGAATTTGCTCATATTTTACCTAAAGAAGTAGTTGACTTAATTTTTGCAAATTCATTCAAAGCAGAACAAATACTAGGAAGGTCAGGATTTACAACTTTCGACTTAGATAAAGAAGGCTCACCGCTATATGAAGATCAAGTTAACCAAGGGAACAATTACGAGACAATTCAAAATAATCTAAGATCAATTATTAATAGTTTGGGCGCAAAAGAAGAAATCTTAAAAAGCAGCACTTCTCCTAAAATTTCCATAGTAATTGCAACATATAATAGGCCTGATAAGATCATTAACTGCATAACAGCTTTAAATACTTTATTAATTCCCGATGATCAAGTAGAGTTAATCGTTGTTAACGATGGATCTACTGCCGAATACGATGAGGCATCAATTATTAACTCAAGTAAATTTCCTGTTAAATACGTTGCAAAAGAACACTCAGGAATATGTGGAACAAAAAATGAAGGAATTCATCAAAGCCAAGGCGATTATGTAGCGTTTTTAGATGATGACATGGTTACCTCTCCATTCTGGTTAATCAATTTAGTGGCTGGTTTTAAAAACGAAAGAATTGCAGGAGTAGGATCAACAAACCTAACATATCCTGATAATAACCCAATCTCTGAATATGCTGATTATAGGGAATTAGCTAGGAGAGCATTCAAAGACGAATCAGGTGAAATATTAAATGTTTTAACAGGAAGCGCCTGTATTAGAAGAGACGTTTTGCTTCAAGTTGGAGGGTTCAACATGAGACAGTCAGAGCTTGGTGTAGGATTTGGTGGAGACGATGTTGACTTAACATGGAGAATTAGAAATGCCGGATATTCATTAAATCATGTTAATGAAGCAGTGTGCTTCCATAATCATAGGGCAGATCTTGGGTCACTAATTAAGCAGCATGTTGGGTACGGTGAAGGAACAATGTTTCATTGTCTTGATACACAAAGAGATCCTGAATCATTGGGTATTCCGAGTCCTGACTACATCTCAGTAGCCAAAGACTTATTGGCATATACCTATCTTGAAGTGCCCAAAAGAATGATTAGATCATATAAAGACGGATTAGGCTTAATAAGATCACTTCAGTATCCTTTATTAGACTTATTAAGAAGGGGAAGTTATGATGTAGGTATACTAAAAGCAAAAAGATTTAAAACAGCCTTAGACAAATTTAATAAATAAAGATACAATTAACAAATGATTATTACTTCATATTTTGTTGGAATTTTACTTGATGATATATTTATTGATTTGTATAATGAAATAGGTCAATATTTATCAGACAATAAAATTAAACATTTAATTACTCTTCAAAATAAATCTAGTCTACATATTACACTTTATTATTTTAAGAAAGATATTGATAAAGAAACTATAAGCAGTATTCTACTTGATATAAAAACAATTAAGATTCCTCTTATTAAAATTGATGAGGTTAAATATTTTAAGAATAATAATAAATATTTGTTATGTTACTTAAATTGCGATAAGCAGAAAATTTTTGAAAAAATAAATTCTTATTTTGCGCAAAAATACAAAAATGATCAAGTATTAGATAATCAATACCAATATATTCCTCATATTTCATTTTTTAAGATAAACGATCAAATTAATTTTTTAAGACATAAAGAATCAATCGAAAAAATTATATACAAACATATTAAATTAATAGATAATAAAAGAGTATTAGACTCAGTTAGGCTATTTAAGGTTAATTCAAAAACAGACCCAGAAACTCAAATCCCCATGTATACTTGAAATCTATTGTTGTATTTGCTATACTATAGGTTAAATTTTGGTATGAATGTTAAAATTAACAATATAATAGCGTCAAATAAAAAGCCTTTTATTTTAATTGCAGGGCCCGATTCGATTGAGTCATTAGACCATGCAATGCTTATGGCTAAGAGCATTAATAAAATTGCAAAACAATTTCAAATTCCCTATGTATTTAAAGCTTCATACGATAAGGCAAATAGAACTTCTGTTACTTCTTTCCGTGGGGTCGGTATGGAAGAAGGAGTAAAAATTCTAACTAAAATTCAAGACACTCTTAAAATTCCGGTTACGACTGATGTCCATACCGTAGAACAGGCAGAATATGTTGGTAAATTTATAAATTTAATACAAGTGCCAGCGCTTTTAAGCAGGCAGACGGACTTATTAGTTGCAGCAGGAAAAACAAAAAAGGCAGTGAATATTAAAAAGGGACAATTTATTGCACCTCAAAATGCAAATAACTTAATAGGAAAAGTTACATCGACGGGAAATACAAACGTATTAATAACAGAAAGAGGAACAACCTTTGGTTACAATGATGTAGTAACTGATATGCGTGGATTAGAAATAATGAAAAGGTTCGGTTACCCAGTAATATTTGATGCTTCCCATACAGTTCAATTTCCATCAAATCTAGGAAATAAATCAGGTGGAGATAGAAGTTTAATTCCAGCTTTAGCAAAAGCAGCAATTGCTGTTGGAATTGCGGGCATATTCATGGAGATACATAATAATCCTTCCAAGGCACCTGTAGATGGATTAAGTTCTTTAGATTTGAAGGATCTTAAAGGATTATTGAGAACATTAAAGTCTATAGATAAAATAGTTAAGAATTATGAATAAAGATTTAATAATAAAAGCTGGAAAAGCAGTGCTAAAAAATGCTGCAAGAAATATATTAATTACAGAAAAGAAACTAGACAATAATTTCGTTGAAGCAGTAAATATTCTAAAACGAAGAAAGGGTAAGATAATTGCTGTTGGTATTGGGAAATCAGGGATAATAGCTAATAAATTTTCTTCAACTATATCTAGTACAGGAAACCTTTGCATATTCGTTCACCCAACCGAAGCATTTCACGGAGACTTTGGAAAAATTAATGAAAAAGATGTCTTAGTAATTTTTTGCCATAGTGGTGAAACAAAAGAAATTATCGATTTCTTAATGTTTTGTAAACAAAAAAATAAAAATATTAAGATTATATCTATTACCTCAAAATTTGATTCAACTATTTCACTTATGTCAAATGTAACTTTAACTACTTGGGTAGAAGAAGAGCATGCAGATCCAAGATTTAAGTTGATTCCGACAACAAGTGCTTCTGTAACATTGGCCTTATCAGATGCTTTAATAATATCTCTGCAGACAATTAACAAATTTCAAGCACATAGATTCTATAAAAATCACCCTGGAGGACATATTGGTGAAATATCAAGAAACTATAATTAATAACTCCCTACCTAAATCATTCATTTTTGACATGGATGGTGTATTAATTGATAGTGAGTCTGCCTGGGTTCCTTTCCAAGATGCATTCTCAACCTCATTATTTGGCCTAGAAATATATAAAAAAGTTGGTGCCTCAGTAGGAATAACAATAAACGACATTTATAAAAAGGCAAGTAGATTTGGTTTTTCAATGAATATGGATCAATATTATTCTAGATATGATCAGCAAGCAATTGAGGTGTATAAAAATGCTAAGCCGACAAAGGAAATAAAGAAATTGGTAACTTTCTTAAAACATAGGGGATTTAAAATAGGGCTTGTTTCATCCTCAAGAAAAACTTGGATTAAATTTGTACTAAATAAACTCGATTTAGAAGGGCTATTTGATGACATTTTATCTATAAATGATGAGAAAATTGAATCAAAACCAAAACCAACTGCATATAGCAAAATAATTAACAAACTTGGTGTAAAAGAATCTCAGGCTATTGTTCTAGAAGATACAAATAATGGAATTAATTCTGCTAAAAAAGCTGGTGCAATTGTAATAGGTTTTCAAGAAAATATTCCTAATAATTACATACAGAAAAACGCTGATTACTATGCTATCAATGTAAATGATGTTATAAATGTTGTAAATAGATTAATAGATGGCAGGTGAAAGAAAAGATTTACCAACTCCAAAGCTTGCAACTGCAAGAGATGCATATGATTCATATGCTAAATACTATGACGAATCAACTAATTGGTTTGATCAAGATCTTCCTTTTTATTCCAGATTACTGCAAACAACTGTACCGCCGTTTATTGAAGTAGGCTGTGGAACTGGACGAGTACTCAATTACTTATTGACATCATCTGGAGCTAATAAACCAAAGGGGGAATCTCCTGCCTACATAACTGGTGTTGATATATCAGAGGAGATGCTTGAAGTTTGTAGAAGAAAAGCTAAAAAATTTATTGATAAAAAAGTATTAATATTAATAAATCATGATCTCGCTGAAGAACCGTTGCCAGATGTAAGTTTTAATGCTGCGCTTGTGACATTTTACGTTATGAACTATATACCGGAGGAATTACAAGCTAGATTTTTAGAAAATATTTATTCAATGTTAAATCCTAGAGGAATTATAGCAATAAATTTATTCTATCCTAGAATACAAAGAGAACCATCTATCGCAAATGCATGGAAAAGCCATTCTATACCCACGCGCGAAGGACCAGTTTCTTTCGATGAAAGACAAAGATTAATAGAAGACGTAGAAGAAAGAGAGCTAATATTTAATCCAACCATGTTTGGAGGTGAAAGAATTTTCTTAAGGAGATTTTATATTTCTCCAACCAAGGGGAAAACGTTGCTTGAGCAAGCTGGTTTTACTGACGTAGAGCACTTAAAAGGTTTTAATAGGCACAACCTTGGAAATTTCGAGGAAGATCCCAATTCTTATAGCTTTACATTAATTGCTAGAAAATAAAATTTAACGTCTGATATCTTGAGTTATGCGACGATTTTGGTCAGCTTAGAAGCGAAAAAACAAATTTTTGAGTAATACAGGCTATATATTGCTAGTCTAAAGCGGTCTCGTGTAGCGCTCGAATACAGTTGTGCTGAGCATACCGCTCTCGACCCATTACATCATTATAGCGGTCGGGCTGAAGCTGAATAAGGCAATATCAGAATATTTAATTTATGGCTTAATTTTAATACCTGACTTTTCCAAAAGAGGAATTATAATTTCCATTGGCAATCCATGAGTAAGACCTGTTAATGAACCGTTAACTTTTGAAATTGTTGTTAATCCATATGTATTTGCAGGACAAAATGCACCAGACCAAGTAAGCACGGGGTATTTATTTATAACTTCTTCTATCTCTTCTTCACTAAACTTTCTTGTTGAAAAATCAACTACAATACATGTTGAGAAATCAATACTATTTTGTTTATCTAAATAACAAACACCTGCATAAAGCTTAGAATTTTCATTCCCGGATTCTTCTCGCAGCATTTGTTTTGCTTCTTCAATAGTTTGAGGCTTTTCATAGACTTTTCCATTATGAACTGCAAAAGAATCTGCCGAAATAATTATTCCTTTATGTTTCATAGCGACATTTTCAGCTTTTGCTCGGGCTATTTTTTCTGCCCTCTTTGCTAAATCGCTATCTCTTATTAATTTTTCATCTATATTGGCTGGAATAATTTCATAGGGGATATTTAATACATCCATTAACATTTTTCTGTTGGCTGAGCCCGAAGCTAAAATAATTCTTTGCATTTTATTTAAAATTATTATTTATCAAAACCACGTTTTTGTGCTGAGCATACCGGTCTAGAACCGTTTTGTCGTTATAACTACTTGTCTAGTTTGAATATGCTTATATCTTCTTCTGATAAATTATCCTTCTCCCAAAATTTGAGCCTGTGCCAAATAGTTTGTCCTTTCATATCTTTTTGAATTGCGACTACTAGCTTTTTATAGAAATCGTCACTATCGCCGCCTGCTGGTTTTTTGCTAGAATGCGCAGCGATAAATTTATTAGCTAAGCGAATAACAGTTGCCGAAGCATAAAGGGGAGCATGAGTATAAAGTTCTTCCATGAAATTCTTTTGTCTTTCCTTATCAATCCATCCCTCAAAAAAACCAATTATATTTTCGAGAAATTTTTTATATTGATCTTCTTTCCTTTCTCTTGCGTAAAGCTCCCGCTCTCTGTTTCTTTCGAATCGATCATTAAGATATGCGCCAATAAGGCCACCCAATCCTAACGATCCGACTAGGGCAATAAGTATTTCAGAATTCATTTATTATTAAAACTGCAGACACGCTCATGATTGTGTTTGTTTTTGCTGAGCATCTCGGTTTAGAACCACCTTATCTTTATTGCTATTCTAGATTGCCTACTCTTGTTTAACGCCTATTGTGCGTTGAGACTCTAATTTATTGGCCGCTTCTAAAAAAGATGCTCTATCATTCAAGTCTATATCTTTACTCATTTCCTTAAAACTTTCTAATTGTTCTTTTGTTTGAGCTATTAAGATGTCTTTATGTTTTAGATAAAACCACAGACGAAATGCAGTCATGAAGCCTGTAATCTCAATGGTTAACTCTTGATACATCCTAATATCGTCCCAGATAACAAATTCGCTTGATGCTGGATTAAATCTCAGTAATTTATCAGGATCACTATTTGCATGTTTAAAAAAATTATAGGGTTCATTAAGTTTTTTTAGCACAAAGGCCTGTTTCTCTGGTTTTATGTATCCATCCATCTGGGATTTAAAAGATTTTATGCCTGAGGCTTTTCCTATTCCAGATAGTATTTCTTCGGCAGCGCAAGCAGAAAGGTGAATTATTACAAAATCTCCATAATTAAAAAACAATTTAATAGCATGCTCTAATTCTCTTTTTGCAACATCTAGCTTTGAGACGTTTATGATTTTTTTAGTTTCTTCGTCCATATACTATTCAATCTTGCTGGCTACTTACGAAAAATGTCGAACTTCGTTTCTTAAATAGTCGCTTCGCTCCTACTATTTTAGAGCTCGGCCTCGCCTCGCTCTTTTGTATTTTTTGCCAGAACGAACAAACCTTTTCGCGCGATTTTTATTATACCAAATAACCCGCCCGCCCGACGGAAAGGAGCGGCGACCCCGCCTTTATGCGAGAGGACTTCCTAGGGGAAGTCTCGCCAGTATCTTTACTTTTTTAAAACTCTTTACAGTCTCTTACTCGCCCCGCTTCGGCGGGGCTAAATTTCTTCTAACTTAAAACCGCCTGCAGTCAGCGGGGTACTTCCGCTTTTCGCCCCCGCCGATGTTATTCTACCCCCTATTTAGTTTACGATCTTTGGGATAAACCATATTGGCTCGCCCCGCAAGGTTTCAAGTAAAAGAAGTTTCCGCGGGGCTCGCTTTGGTCGGACTGCCTATACCAAGTCGGTGGTAAATAAAGTTTTCCTAACGGCAGTTCTCCTTTTAAGGGCGTAATCCTCACGGTGCGGGGGCGGCGGACGCTGCCAATCATTTTTGTCTGAAAAATTTGACGATAACAGACATTAATAGCTTACAAACTTACGTGAGATAACAGCCTCAAATATACTACATTCAGCCTATTTAATAGTATATCTTGACAATAATAGTAAGATATGTTATAATACAAGCCATGAAAGAAGATAGAGCACAAAGATTTAAGAGAATCGCCACATATAGAACAAACGAGGTCTTGGATAAGCTCAGGCTCTTAGGGAATCTCTCCAACAAAGCTAATTATGAATATACAGAGGACGAGGTAAACAAAATATTTTCAGCTATAGAGATTCAGTTAAGAATTGCTAAGGCTAAATTTTCTTCTTCAAAGAAAAAGAAAGAGTTTTCGCTATGAGTAATGAAGAATTAACAAATGTTGATATCGTCTTGTACTCGCTTTATTTGCTTGGTGGTAGTAGAAGAAAGATTTTTACCGAAGATATCGCCAAAAAGTGTTTTGAATTAGCACAAGATCGTTTTTCTTGGAGAAGATATCCAGAATACCCAGATATTGAGCCTGCAAGAAAATCTTTAATGGAAGCAAGAAACCAGAAAGACTTAATAAGCGGCAGGGCAGGAGAAGTTAAGGGTACAAAACCATCTGATGGATGGATTTTCTCTCCTGAAGGTGTGTTCTGGATAGAAAAAAATAAATCACGTATTGAAAAAGCGCTAGGCAAAAAACAAAAACCTATCAAGAGAACAGAACTTTCCAAAAAAATTGCCGAGCTTGAATCTTCAAGCGCATTCTTAGAATTTTTGAAAGAAAAGACGTGCAACAATATCAAAGCTTATGAATTCACTGATTTTCTAAACGTTAGCCTTGATACCCCATCATCAGTAATCAAGAGTAGAATTCAAACTGTTAAGGCTCTTGCAGCATCAGAAAAAAGAGAAAAACTTCTTACATTTATTGCGCTTTGCGAAAAAAATTTTTCCAAATTAATTAATAATTAACATGAATCCAAATTCTAATATAATTTTTGGCCAACCACAAAAATTTGATATATCTGATAGATACTTTCTTCAAACAGCTGAGAGCGCAATGAAAGGAGATGTAATAAGGGGGTTAGTTGAATTAATTACCAATGCTGATGACAGTTACGAAGAAGTTGAGTCAAAAGGATTAACTAGTAGCGGGAAAATACTCATTGAAATAATAAGAAAAAAGCAAGGCAAAAATAGTTTAATTAAGGTCGTTGATAAAGCTGAAGGAATGAAGCTGGAAGAAATGGTTATTAAGTTAAAAAGGGTTGGGGGGATGACAAGCCATTTTATTGAAAGCAAAGGATTAAAAACGAGAGGATTAATGGGTAGAGGTAGCAAAGAATGTGTGGTTTTTGGTCCTTTAACTTTCAAATCAATAAAAGACAATATTTATTCTGAAGTTGTTTTAAAAAAACCTGCAATCTTTATTCCGCAAATCGAAAGACCTGTAACAGAAGTCGACAGAGTAAAGCTAGATATTAAAGGGAATGGAACAGTTGTGGAATTAAAAGTTGAACCACATTTTCAAATTCCGAGCCATAACTCTTTAGTAGAGAATTTACCAAAATATTACAGTCTGAGGGATATTACATCCAATCCCAAAAGAATAATTGAGTTAAGTGACGGTAAAAGATCTGATAGGCTAGTTTACAATCCTAAAAAAGGCACTGTTGTACTAGATGAAGTAATTAATGTTATGGAATATCCTGGCGCGCAGGCTCATCTCATTCTAATAAAAACGCCTGAATCAATTGAGGTTGAAAGTAATTCTCCTTTTTGGGAAGGTGGAATATTAATTCAAAGCGGGCATGCAGTTCACGGCGTAACGGGATTCACTAGAGATATCGAGAATAATCCTTATTTTGTACATTATTTTGGAAGATTGGTTTGTACTTATATTGATATTCTTGCAATAGAATATGAAGAATATGAAAAAAATAATCAAGCGCATACCGCGTTAAACCCATCGAGAATTATCGAACCATTAAGAAAGGAAGGATTATTCTCTAACCATCCCTTTACTAAGATTTTGTATAGAGAAGCTTCACGGAGAATAAAAAATCTTTTGAAAAAAGACGAGGAACTCTCTACCTCAATGATTAAAGAAATAGAAAATAAAAAAACAAAAGATAGACTCAAAAGGCTGGCTGACGCAGTTAGCAGGTTTATTAAAGAAAGGACTGAAGATTTGGAAATAGAAGATGATAACTATCTTTCTGGTTCTGACATTCCCGTTGGTGGGATGATTGTGATACCTGGTGGACTTAGAGTTCCAATTGGTGAAGAAAAAAGGTTTTATGTTTATGTTAAACCAAAAATACAACAGGATAGATTTGTTACGCTTTTTACTCAGTCCAGCGCAATAGCCCTAAGCTCTAAAAAGGAAGAGCTAATTGAAAGGAATGATGGAACTTTTTACGCCCAGTTCTCTGTAAAAGGAGTTGATTATGTCAATGACGCTATAGTTAAGGTAAATTGGTCGAATATAGAAAATAATGTTCCTGTTTCAGTAATTAAAAAGGAAGAAGATCATCCATTTATTACTGACTTCTCTTTTGAAAAAAATAAATATAATTTACGTGAAGGTAAACAGAAGGATATTTATTTATTGGCTAAATGGCCTGATTTTGTCCACGGATGGGCGGAATGTACTATTGAGACAAACAAAAATGAATTTTTAACAGTTTTGGGTAATAAAACTAGATTAAAATATAAACGATTTAACGATGGGACACAGATGGCCATAGGAAAAGTCAAAATATATGGGGTAAAAACGGGAGGCCCAACCATAATTAAAACGTCTATAAATAATAAAACAGTGCAAACAGAAATAAATGTTCTTCCAAAATTGGAGTTAGGACATAATATCGAGATCAAATTGGTTGATGAAGAAGCGGGAGCACAGAGAGCAGTTTGGGATGGGGACATTTTAAAAATAAATACGAGACATAAAACTATTCATAGATATTCCGGTCCACCACCTGACTATTTAGGACAAGATTCAATTCATTTTCATTTGTTGTTGGCAGAATTGATAGCAGATAATGTAGCTAGGCGAGTTTTAGAATTAAATGCTGAAAAAAATATACATAAATATCAAGATATGGATATATATGGTTTTTATGATATACACAGAAAGTATGTAAATGATTTCTTAGAAGTTGCCCATAACATTCAAATTCCCGATAATGAACTTGTAAATATTGTCCTTAATTCTTAGCTGTGAAGAGAGAGTAACGAGGATATAATCCAGTTAGAATTTATGCCAAAGAAATCATACAGAATAGGTGAATTACCTCAAGAGCTTAAAACAAAAAGTGTTTTTTATTACGTTAACGAAAAGCAAGGTTTAAAAGTAAAATCAAAAGAAGTATTCAAAAATGGAGAAAAAGTTGTTCACTATCCATTTAAAAGGGATGGCACTCCTAAATATAGAAATATAAGAAAAATTACATATGAAAATATGCCAGAGAATTTACCAAGAGGATTTTATAAAGAATGGACTAAAGGTTATGGTTTTACTCGTGTATATAATCCCTTAATTTATCGACTTGATGATGCATTAAAAATTCAAGAAGTTATAGTTAGCAAAAACATAATCACAAAATTTGAAAATGGAAAACTATATTTGAACTCTGATAAATTAGACTCATCTTATCCCAAAATAGATTTGCTTTTAAAAAAACACAATGTTGAAATTGATAATTTAGCTAATGATATTTTGTCGAAGTATTTCCCTCAAACTTTCAAGAATAAATCTCAGAAATACATAAAAGGAAGCTTAGCGCAATTTATAGATAAAAATGTAACTCAAATCTCTGATTTATCAGAAGCAGACACGCAATCCTTATTTGATCTTGCCTCTAGAATTTCAAAAGATGATTTTCTAGAAAGTAAAACCAGTGTATTAAAGACTAAAGAAAAAATTGAAGAAGTTTATATTGAAGAAGTAATTGAAGAATTTGAAAAATTATTATCTAGAAAGAATTTGACTAAAAATTTAGAAGAAAGATGGCAGAAGTTTTTTACGCAATATAATTGGATCTTTTCTCAATTATTTTCATTTCCAGTTTTAATTTTTAAAGATAAGGCTTATGTGGGAGGGAAAGGTATAGAAAATGCAAATGGGAAAATCTCTGATTTTATCTACAAAAATAAATTAACAAACAATATTGCTTTTATAGAAATTAAGACTCATAAAACTCCAATACTTATTGATAAACCATATAGAGGAAATGATGTTTATTCTGTAAGTAAAGACATGAGCGGAGCTGTTAATCAGGTATTAGATCAAAGAGATAATTTTCAGAAAGAATTTTATTCTCTTAAATCTAAAAGTAAAAATAAGAATTTTGAATCTTACAATTCTAAGTGTATCATTATCACTGGTAGCTTAAGTAAGCTCTCGGAAGAAGAAAAGAAATCCTTTGATTTAATGAGAAGCAATAGTAGAGATGTAGACATAATCACATTTGACGAAGTGTTAGAGAAAATTAAAGGACTAGAATCTTTACTTTTTGGTTCTAAGCAAAAATCTACTGCAAATTAATACACCTTGCGTTATTGTAAAAGTTTTGTTTTTTGCTATAGTAAAACGGTAGTCAAACTTTTCTTTTCGGTTTTTTAATGGCCGCATTGGACAGATCCGAAAAGGGTTTGACTACACCAGTGCGGCCATTTGAGTACTTTAAAATTTTTGCGTTTTTCTCCCAAAGACGATTTGGGAACGAGTCGACAGTTTTTGAGCGAGGCGAGGCCGAGCTCTAAAATAGTAGGAGCGAAGCGACTATTTAAGAAACGAAGTTCGACATTTTTCGTAAGTAGCCAGCAAGCTAGAATAATTAAACCTACGAGGACCTAAACCCTCCGCCGGAAAACTTTCAGAAAGAACGGCAAATCCGGCCTTTTTGAAATCAGCAGACAGTCGTCGAAAGAAAAAGAAGAGAAAAACGCAAAAATTTAAGAATAAGAACATGATTAAATACATAGCATACTGTAGGAAATCAACAGATGAACCGGACAGACAAATTTTGTCTATTGAAGCTCAAGTTGCCGAACTTGAGGAATTCGCCGCAAAAGAAAATTTGAAAATTGTTTTATTTATTACCGAAAGTAAAACCGCCAAAGAGCCGGGAAGAGAAAAATTTGCTCAAGTTTTAGAAATGATAGAAAAAGGAGAAGCAAGCGGCATAATCTCCTGGCATCCTGATAGATTAGCCAGAAATTCTGTTGATGGCGGAAAGATTATCTATTTACTTGATACCGGAAAACTTTTGGATTTAAAATTTCCCTCTTTTTGGTTTGAGAATACTCCACAAGGAAAATTTATGTTATCGATCGCCTTTGGGCAGAGTAAGTATTATGTCGATAATCTTTCCGAAAATGTTAAAAGAGGAAACAGGCAAAAATTGAGACGCGGTGAATGGCCTAATCAAGCGCCTTTTGGTTATTTAAATATAAATAAGAAAATCGAAGTTGATAAAAAACGAGCAAGGTTTGTTAAAAAGGCATTTCAACTTTACTCAACCGGTGCTTATGGTTATGCCGATATCCGCAAATTTTTCACTCAAAACAAAATTTTCAATAAATCAGGCCATAAACTTCACTTAGATAAAATAAAAAAGATTTTAACAGACCCTTTTTATTATGGCCTGATGAAGTTTTGCGGCGAATTATACGAAGGAAGCCACCTGCCCCTAATTTCTAAGAAACTTTTTGATAAATGCCAAGAAATTGTTAAGCTAAAGAGCAGGAAAGTTAAAAATAATAAACATCTTTTTAATTTCTTGGGAATGATTAAATGCGGCGAGTGTGGCTCTATGATTACTGCCGAAAAACATACAAAGATTTACAAAAGAACTAATAGAAGGGTTGAATATGTTTATTACCGCTGCTCCAAAAAGAAAGGTAAATGCTTGCAAAGATATATTAGTAAAGAAGAAATTGAGGAACAGATAAGAAATATCCTTTTGCAAGCTTCTTTAACCCAATTCGCCGCCAAAAAGTTTCTTGAATGGGCAGAAAAAGACATAGCCAAAGAAAAACAACAATCATCAAGCGTTACTTTGGATTACAAAGACCAAATTAAAGATACTGATGAAAAACTAGAGCGGTTACTTGATGGTTATTTAGATAAGGTTATTTCTCCCGAAGATTACCAAAAGAAAAAGAACGAACTTGTTGATACAAAATCGGTTATTAACTCCAAAATTAAGGATATTTCTACAAACGGAGTTGAATGGCTCGAACCTTTTCAAGAATTCGTAAATAACGCACTGCAGTGCGGAAAAATCGCACGGGCAAAAAATACAAACGAAGAATTGGCATTCTTCGCAAAAACTGTCGGCTCGAACTTCTCTTTACTCAATCGGCGACTGTCGGCTGATTTCAAAAAGGCCGGATTTGCCGTTCTTTCTGAAAGTTTTCCGGCGGAGGGTTTAGGTCCTCGTAGGTTTAATTATTCTAGCTTGCTGTCGGACTTGGATTCGAACCAAGATTACCAGATTCAGAGTCTGGATGCCTACCATTAGCAGATCCGACAATGCACTACAATTTTACTAGAATTTATGTTAAAAAGCTAATAAATTTTATGTCGCACAATAATATTGATACTTTTCAAAAGGGGAGTGGATTTTGTAAAACGATAATTCATGCTAAAAAATAAAAATCTTCTAATCATTGCTCTAATTGCGATTGTTAATGCCTTAGGCTATGGAATAATCATACCCATCCTCTACTCTTATTCAATTAAATTTGGCCTGTCTGACTTTGATAACGGGCTACTCTTCTCTCTTTTTTCAATCTGTCAGTTTGCGTCAACTCCGATTATCGGAAGACTATCTGACAAATACGGCAGAAAACCTCTTTTAATAATATCCCTAGCTGGAACAGCTTTGTCTTTTTTCATGACAGCTTTTGCACCAAGCGCTGCAATTTTATTTCTAGCAAGAGCCTTAGATGGAATTACGGCAGGAAATATTCCCGTAGCATCAGCTGTAATTTCCGATACGACAGAGCCAAAAGACAGAGCTAAGGGTTTTGGGATAATAGGAGCATCTTTTGGGTTTGGATTTATTTTCGGTCCCGCAATATCTGCATTTACCGTAGGCCTTGGAGCTTCAATTCCCTTTATCATAGCGGGAATAATAACGCTTATTGCAGTAGCCCTTACCTGGGTTTTCCTACCTGAAACAAACAAACACATAGGAGAAGTAAAGCATGGAAAACTCTTTGATTTTCCAAAACTTATCCATGCTGCGATAGACCCCAATGTTGGGCCAACGCTTCTTATTATGCTTGTTTATTCATTTTCTTTTGGAATGTTAATCTATGCTTTCCAGCCTTATTCTGTAAAAGCAATGCATTTATCCGCAAATGAAATTTCAGGATTATTCACTTTGTTTGGAGCCGTAGGACTTGTTACCCAGATTCTTCTTCTACCAAGAATTGCGAGAATCTTAGGCGAAAAAAATACATTTAAGTTTTCATTGATACTTATGGCTTTGGCTTTCCTGGGTATTTTTTTAACTACAAATTTAATTCTATTTGTAATCTTCTCCGTTCTTTTTGGCTTTTCCAATTCATTTGTCCAGCCTTTAATCCAAACAATACTTTCCAAAGAAACAGATGAAAAAAGCCAAGGGTCAATCATGGGAATAAGCGCATCTTATATGAGTATCGGAACAATACTGGGCCCTATTGGGGAGGCGCAATAGCAACGATTGGCATTGCCTATCCATATTTTGCCGGAGCAATTGCATCTTTAGTTTGCCTTGCGTTAACTTCACAAATCTTAAGAAAAGGAATTAAAAAAGAATCTGCTTTCTAGCTTTGCAGATTCTTAATAAGGTGATCTTTACCGTAAATTTGATTTAACTCAAGTATTCCAATCCCAGATTCTTTTCCAGTCATCAGAAAAAATATTGTTTTAAATGAAATATCATTTTCTTTGCTAAATTGCCTCATTGCTGCAAGTAATTCCTCATCTTTCCACTTTTCTCCCATTTTTTCGTTTAAAAAGTTAAGGAGTTTTCGGGCAATTTCTTTTTCTTTATCTGTTTTTTCTCTTGCAGGATTTTTATCTACCAAAGCTTTAAAATCCAATAGAGTCTTCATTCTGGATTTGGCTGCATTTACAATTTCTTTTGCTTTTTCACTTCTTAAAACATCTAACACATCCTTATCATTACTATAAAACTCTTCCAATCTTTTATCTAAATCATTTATACTTCTTATCCAAACCCCGTTTAACCATTCAAATTTTGCCTGATCAAAAATAGGATTTGCCGTATTTATATCTTCCAACTTAAATAGCTTCACCATTTCGTCTAAGGAAAGCTGTTCTCTTTTTCCTCCAGGATTCCAGCCTAAGAATGCCATATAGTTTAAGATTGTTTCCTTAAGATACCCTTCTTTTTTGTAATCCAGAGCTGATTTTGCACCGTGTCTTTTAGAAAGTTTTTTCTTATCGGCTCCTAAAATAACAGGCAGGTGGACAAACTGCGGCGGTTCCCAGCCAAAACTCTCATATAAATATAAATGCTTGGGGGTTGAAGAAATCCATTCCTCTCCTCTAAAGACATGTGAAATTTCCATTAGATGGTCATCTACCACATTTGCCAGGTGATAAGTTGGAAAACCGTCTGACTTAAGGACAACAAAGTCCTCCTGTGTCTTTCCGCCAAAACTTATCTTTTTATTGCCTACCAGATCTGTCCAGGAAAAAGTCTTCTCACCTGGCACTTTTACAAAGACTGCTCCTTGACTTTCATAAGCAATACCTTTATCAACTAGCTCCTTTGTGTATTTTTTGTATAATTCTAGCCTTTGGGATTGGTAAATAATCTCACCTGTCGGCTTAATACCCAGCCACTCTAAAATCTCAAGCAAGGCCTCAATCGAGCCTTTAACGAGCCTTTTTTGATCGGTGTCTTCAATACGTAGAATAAACTCGCCATTATTTTTCTTTGCAAAAAGATAGTTAAAAAGCGCTGTTCTTGTTCCTCCTATATGTTGTATTCCTGTGGGGCTTGGAGCGTATCTCACTCTTACCATATGCTTGCATTGTACAGTAATCTTTTTCTATACTCAATATATGTTCACTCTTAGTGATGCTTCCAAAGAGGTTAAGGGAATTTTGAAATGGGGACTTGTAATAATCATTCTAATTAGCCTTGCTTTTGCAATTTTTAGGATAGGACTTATCGTAAAAGAAATGCTCTATCCGACTCCGCCGCCGCCGCCAACGGTTTTATTCAGTAAGCTTTCGCAAATTGTTTTTCCTTCCAATGCAACAGTGGAAAAACTTGAGTTTAAAATAAAGACTATTTCCGGATCCCTTCCCCAAACTGAGTCGCAGATAAGCGTATATAAGATATTTACCCCAAAACCCGATCTTTTGGCCCTGGATAGAATAAAACAAACAGCCAAGAAAGGTAAATTTGATAACGGACCATATAAAGTCTCCGAAACTGTTTTTGATTTTTCCACAAACGAAGATATCGTAAAAACGATAAGAATTAACACTGAAGATTTCAATTTCCAGGTAACGAGTAATTACCTACAAAACGAAGATGCAGTATCAGGAAGAAACATTCCCGATGAGAAAAAGGCAATTGAAATGGCCAAAGACTATTTTTCTAATCTTGGCTACGGCTCAGGAGATCTGGATTTTGAAAACCCGTTGGTAAATATGCTAAGTATTGAAAACGGTAGGTTTGTAAAAGCAACAAGTCTTTCCAATACAAAACTTGTCCAAGTTAACTTTTATAAACAAAATATTGACGACCTTCCCGTCTATAACGAAAGACCGACCGAATCAAACGTCAATGTTATTATAGCTGGAGGCAATTCTGCCCAGATTGTTGCAGCAATCTTTATTAACCCTGATCTTTCAGAAGAGTCTTCCACTTATCCTCTAAAAACAGTCGGACAGGCTTTTGAAGAGCTAAAAAACGGCAAAGCCTATATCGCGTCATATTTCGGAGAAAAACCTGAGGTTTCCATAACTGATGCTTATCTCGCTTACTATTTGGGGAGGAATGAAAAAAACTATGTAATGCCGGTCATTGTCTTTGTTGGAGACGACGGGTTTTATGCTTATGTCTCAGCGGTTAGGGATGAATGGATAGGAAACTGAGATTGTTGTGGACGAGGTCTAATAGTTTTTGCGTATCCTCAAATCTATTCTCGCTTCCCATAACTACAATGATAAGAGTTTTCCCCTGTTCAATTTTTGAAGTTACTAAAACTTCCCCAGCTTCCTGGGTATAGCCTGTTTTTACTCCGTTTACGCCCTCAACACCTAGAAGTTTATTTAAATTCTCTACTCTATAGACAAAGGTACCGGTCGTATCCGTTATTATTTTCTCTTTGGTTGAAACAACAGTTGCAATTAATTTGTTTTGTATCGCAAACGAAGCAAGCCTTGCAAGATCAAATGGCGTCGTATAGTTTTGGGCATCCAATAGTCCCGCACTATCGCCGTAGTGTGTATTCAAAAGCTCTAAGTCTTTGGCTTTTTGGTTCATCTGTTCTACAAAGCTCCCATTTCCGTCTTTGTAGTTTTGGGAGATTGTAAAGGCAGCGTCATTGGCAGAGGGTAAAAGCATTGCGTATAAAAGGTTTTCCAGAGTTATTCTCTCGTTTTGGACAAGACCTAGTATCGACCCTTCCCTGCTTGCAATTCTAACTGTAAGTATATCTTCCGGCTTAAAATGATCAAGGGCTGTTAAAGCCGTCATAAGCTTGGTCGTTGAGGCTGGAGAAAACCTTAAATCAGGGTTTTTAGAAAAAAGGACGACTTTTGAATCAGCATCCATGATTATTGCCCCTGTTGCAGAAATTTTAGGGACAAATTCAGTTTTTATAACAGGGTATTTAAAGCTTGTATTTGTATTAATAGGAGAGGTAAAGGTAACGTTTTTCTCTATCCAGATTTTAAGCAGTAAGTTTGCAATAAAAAGGATTAAAAAACCTGCAAACAAAAGGGCGGGCAGGATAAAATATATGTATTTAAACTTACTGTTTTGCAGAAAACTTTTCATCAACTCTTTCCATATCGCGTGGGAAAATACTAGCTTCTCTGACATTTGAAAGTGATAATATCTGCATAGTCATTCTCTCCGCTCCGAAAGCAAAACCTCCTTCAGGAGGAACTCCAAACCTAAATGCTTCTAGAAACATGGAGATTTTGGCTGGGTCCATTTTCCAGAGCTTAACGTGTTCCATAAGCTGGTTGTAATCATTGATTCTTCTTCCGCCCGACAGCCATTCAAGGCCGCGGCAGAGTAAATCCATTCCTTCGTTAAACTCCGGGTTTTTGGGGTTTGGATAGACATAGAAAGGTTTGTTTCTTGTATGATAGCCGTAGATAAAGACAAAATCCGAGCCTGATTCCTCTTTTATAATTTCGCAAATCTCCCTTTCATCTTCAGGATTTAAGTCTTTTTGGCCCCTGACGTCTCTTTTGAAATGTTTAAATATCTTTTCCTGAGCTTGACTGAGGCTAATTGAGGGTGTTTTGTCAATCATTACAGGAAGAGTTGTCTTAAAAAGACTAAGCTCCTTTTTACATTTCTTTTCTACTCTTTCTAAAATAAACCTAACCGTATTTTCAGCCATGTCCCGAACATCCTCCCAGGAGTCTATAAAAGCCATTTCAGCGTCCAATGACACTACTTCGGCCAAATGCCTTGTCGTAACGGATGGTTCTGCCCTAAAGATCTTATTGACGCTAAAAACCCTTTCGAATGCAGACATGACTATTTGCTTATAAAGCTGCGGGCTCTGTGTTAGATAGGCTTTGTGGTCAAAGTAACTTACCTCAAATACCTCAGCTCCACCCTCAGCAACTGCCGGAGCAATGCTTGGTGCCTGGAATTCCATAAAACCCTCTCCTTTTAGGTATTCCCTAAATGCATCGATAATAACAGCCTGGACTTTAAAAATAGCCTGGATCTTGGGGTGTCTTAGCGTCAAGGCTCTATGATCCAAAAGTGTTGGAAGTTCAAGGTTAAGCTCGTCTGAGCCCATATCAAAAGGGAGAGTATCAGCCTTGGCTATGACCTTAATATCTGTTGCCTCAAGTTCGACATTTCCGCTCTCAAGGTTGGTATTGGCAGCTTTACCCGGCCTCTCATTGACTTTACCCTCAATCTCAACCACATATTCAGGTTTTAACTTCTGGGCGGCCTTATACGAAGCCTCTGAAACTGTAGGATTAACCACAACCTGAATTATTCCGCTTCTGTCTCTTACATCTAAGAAAATGAGCTTGCCGTGGTCTCTTCTGATCCTTACCCAGCCTGCAATTTTAATTGTTTTACCTATGTGTTTATTTGCTTCTGAGGCTAAAACCCTTTGTTTCATAACCTCTAAATGATACCACTTGACTGGTATCCTTGACAAGCTGTAGAGCTAGTGATATGATCTGATATTGTGAGTATTAATTTGAGACAACTTTCCAAGAGATTTAATATTATGTAACTTCCAAATGGAAGCCATTTTGTTGCGCTTCCAAAAAGGAAGTTTTTTAATGTCAAAAATATGAATATATACGAAGGGTCAACATTTACGCCGGAAGATCAAGCACCAGGTGATAAAGAACCAGGTTCTGCAGTTATGGCAAAATTAAAAAAAAACTTATAGAAAAGCTTTGAGAGGACTCGGGGTAGATAAGGCTGATGTTGCGAGATTACTTAGAGTAATGGGAGACCCAGAAGCTAGAGCCAGAAGAGCTGCCGAAGAGGGCACAATTGAGATGGATGAAGTATTCGAGCCGGGAAGAGCACAAGATTATGTTTTCAGCTTTGTTAATGAAGACGGTGGCAATCAACGCACCGTTCCTGCAAGCCGAACGCTTCTTATGGGAATAGAAGATTTGAGAGAAGTTGGAAGATGCGGAACCCGCGTTGCAAGAAAAGTACAGCAAGGTTCAGGCATCGTATATGACGCAGTACATGAAGCAACTCAGGCTGCAAAAAGTTTGGCAGAAATAAGGGTAGCTGGTGGTGGAAACGGCGCGAAAGTTTTACCACGCAAATAAAACTATAATTTCCTTATATCTTTCACTTTTAACTGTAATCTTTTATTCCCATTCCACTCGTTTTCCTCAAGAGTATAGACCACGTCAACAACGTCTTTAATTTTAAAGGAGTTTAATTCACCCATTCCAAATGCAATAGCATCAAGCCAAAAGCTGGAATATTTAGGTTTTAAGCCAAGTTTAAGATGTTTTCCGTCTTTTCCGATTATCCTTAAGCTTTCAACGGTAAGATTTCTAGTAACAAAGGTGGGCTCTGGGTTTGCCATGCCAAACGGTTTAAACTTACAAACCAATTCATAAGTTTTAAAGTTAATAAGCTCACTGGGTAATTCCAGATCAATATTTAATACTCTTTCCAGAGTTTTCTTTTTTAGAAGCTTTGCCGCGAGTTTATAAAGTTTTTGTTCTAAAAGATCTAGGTTCTTTGTTTCCACCGTAAATCCTGCAGCCATAGGATGTCCGCCGACATCAACCAAAAGGTCTGATGCTTCTCTTAAAAACTCAATGATATTAAATCCCTTGACCGATCTAACAGAAGCCTTGCTGTAAACTTTTCCTTTTGAGATAACAATTGAAGGAAGATAAAACTCCTCAACCAGTCTTCCGGCAACCAAACCGATTATCCCCTCCCTATAAGACTCATCCGCAATAAACAAAAGGTTATTGATAATTTTTGTCTTTGCCATATCTTTTGCATGAATTAACGCTTCTGTCGTAAATCTTTGTCTTTCAAAATTGGTGTCAGATAACGCTTTTGCCAAAATATCAGCTCTTTGACGATCTTTTGTACAAAGAAGCCTTAATGAATCCATTGCGCTTGAGAGTCTTCCCATGGCATTTAAACGTGGAGCAATAATATGCCCAATCTCGTAAACATCAATTGACCCACTCTCTATTACCGCACTTCTAAAAAGAGACAAAAGACCTATGCGTTTTGTTTTTCTTAAAGCCTCTAGGCCAAAATAGACAAAGATCCTGTTAGCATAAGTTAAGGGCACTAAGTCCGCAATTGTTGCCAAAACTACAAGTTCCAAATGATTATCCTCTTTTTCTTTTTTAAGTTGTTTGGACAAAAGATAGGCAACGCCGGCTCCGCATAAAAGAGTCGTATGGACAATTGAATACGCATTTGGATTTTTTTTAGATGGAACATGGTGATCGGTGATAATAACGTCTATTCCCAATTTAACCGCATATTCAACTGCGTCATTTGCAACAATACCGTTATCAACGGTTATGATTAGATCAATCTCGGGAATAGTTTTTAGTAAATTATCAATTCCTTTTACCGAAAGCCCATATCCTTCTTCAAATCTACTTGGTATATAGGGAAGAACTTTTGCGCCGATATCATTTAAGGTTTCCCAGAGAATGGCGGTCCCACAAATTCCGTCTACGTCATAGTCTCCAAAAACAATTATTTGTTTTTTCTTGCTAACTGCCCTTTTTATTCTCTCGGTTGCCTTTTTAAGCTGCCTTTTATCAATCCCCACGCTTTCTATTGTCACTTCAGATAATTTCGGAGACAAAAATTTTTGCTTTTGAATCTTTGTTTTTAATCCTCTGTTTTCCAAAAGAATGTCTAAAAGTTTTTCTTCTGATAAATCTTTTTTACTATTTATTATGTTCCATTTCTTCATAAATGCTTTTTTAAAGATTTCTTTGCTATACTATACCAAGAGAAGGATTATGATTCCAGATGAAGTTTTAAAGATATATAAAAAACTCCAAGAGGCAGGGTTTGAAGTTTTTTTTGTCGGTGGAAGTGTTAGAAATCTTCTTTTAAAACGTCTGGTTAAAGACTGGGATCTAACCACAAACGCAACGCCCCAGGAAATTCTCAAAGTATTCCCCAAGGGTTTTTATGACAACGAGTTTGGAACCGTTGGCGTTCCCTACCAGATAGGAAAAGAGAGAAAAGTTGCCGAAGTAACGACATTTCGAACCGAAAAAAGTACAAGCCCGACGCATAAACCAGACAGGGTTTTGTGGGGAAAGACAATTGAAGAAGATTTGGCAAGAAGGGATTTTACTATTAACGCCATTGCCCTTTCCCTGGTTGGTAAATCAAATTCTTTTGAAATGATTGATCCGTATAACGGAGAGTCAGATTTAAAGACAAAGACTATAAAGGCGGTCGGAGTTGCTAGCCAAAGATTTAAGGAAGACGCATTAAGATTAATGCGGGCAATAAGAATTGCAACCGAGCTAGAATTTAAAATTGAGAAAAAAACCTTTGAACAGCTTGTTAAAGACGCTCACCTTTTAGAACATATTTCCAAAGAAAGAGTCCAAATTGAACTTTTAAGAATATTATCTTCTGATAATGGCTACGGCGGAGTAATACTTTTATACAAAAGCGGACTTTTAAAACACATAATTCCTGAACTATTAGAAGGAGTCGGAGTTTCCCAGGCAAGACCCGGAAGACATCACAAAGACGATGTGTTTACGCATAACCTTTTGTCACTTAAGTTTTGCCCTTCCAAAGATCCGATCGTTAAATTTGCGGCATTAATCCATGACATCGGAAAACCAAAGGTAATGGGAAAAGATGAGAAAGGACTTGTTATTTTCCATAACCACGAAGTGGAAGGCGCAAAAATTGCAGAAAAGATTTGTGAAAGACTTAAGTTTTCCAAAAAGGACAAAGAAAAAGTAGTAACATTAATCCGCTATCATATGTTTTCGGTTAATGAAAACATTACCGATTCTGCTGTCAGAAGATTTATTCGAAAAATTGGTGTTGAAAATGTAAAAGATATGATGGATTTAAGAGTTGGAGACAGACTTGGCGGAGGAACTCAAACTGCACAAAGCTGGAGACTTAAACTCTTTAAAGAAAAGATAGGGAGTCAACTTAAACCCGGTCCTTTTTCAATTAATGACCTAAAAGTTGATGGAAATGATATAATGAAATTACTACAGATAAAACCAGGTCCCAAAGTTGGGGACATATTAAAGAAATTATTTGAAGAGGTAGACCAAGATTTATCAAAAAATAATAGAGAGTATCTCCTCGGCCGCATAAAGGATCTCGCCTAATCTGTTTCGTATTATATGTCTCAAAAAGTACTTGAGGTAAAAAACCTTACTAAAAAATTTGGCAAATTTACTGCCGTTAACAATATCTCTTTCGAAATCAGAGAGGGAGAGATATTGGGTTTGCTTGGTCCGAACGGAGCAGGCAAAACCACAACAATTCATATGCTTTTGGATGTTATGGATCCAACAAGCGGAACTATTTCCTATTTTGGAAAAAATCTAAAGGAGAAAAGAAGTGAAATATTAAAGCAGGTTAATTTTTCATCGGCCTACATTTCCCTTCCCTGGCTTTTTACGGTTGAAGAGGTCTTGCGAGTCTATGCAAACCTTTATGAAGTTCCACATAAGGAATACAGAATAAAAAGGCTTTTATCTGAATTTGAAATAGAGCACTTGAGAAAAAAAACTATTCATATGCTATCAGCCGGAGAAATGGCAAGGCTGCTTCTTACAAAAGCGTTTATAAATTACCCAAGAATTATTCTTTTGGACGAACCGACTGCATCCTTAGATCCGGATATTGCAGTAAAAATAAGAGAATTTTTAAGAAGACAGCAGAAAGAATATAAAGTAAGCATGCTTTTTACCTCACACAACATGGCAGAGGTTGAAGAGATGTGTGACAACATTGTCTTTTTAAATAACGGCAAGATTATTGCCAAAGACAAACCCGAGAATTTGTCAAAACAGATTCCGGAATCCGAAGTTGAGTTTATTACAAAACACATAGAAGAAACCAAAAAGTTTTTAAATTCTCAACAGATTTCTTTTGTACAAAACAGAAATACTTTTAGGATAAACATTAAAACCAAAGAGATTTCAAGATTTCTAACGCTTATGGCAAGCCAAAATTTGGAATATGAAGATATAAGTATTAATAAACCAAACTTGGAAGATTATTTTCTTAAAATGTCTGAGAGGAGAAATCTATGAACATTAATAGAATAATGGCAATGGTTCAAAGATATTTTTATAATGTCAAACACAGTTACGACAGATTAACTGATATGTTTTACTGGCCAATGATGGATTTATTAATCTGGGGACTAACTGGACTTTATTTTGCAAAACTTGGCGGAGATTCCCAGCATGCGACAACTGTGCTTTTAACAGGAATAATATTTTGGATTGTTACCTGGAGAGCTCAATATGAGATAACAACCAATTTACTTTCTGAAATGTGGGACAGAAACCTTGTTAATATTTTTGCCTCTCCTTTGACTGTCTATGAATGGATCTCTGCTGTCACAATCTTTGGAGGATTAAAAATGATCATTAGCCTTTTGTTTTCAGCAGGCGTTGCATTTTTACTTTACCAATATGCATTTTTGCAGTTTGGCTTATGGCTTTTCCCAATTGTCGTAAGCCTTGTAATAACAGGCTGGGCTGCGGGATTCGTAGTTGCGGCAATTATCATCAGATTTGGAATGAAAGTCCAGACCATTGCCTGGGCAGGAGCATATTTAATAGCTCCTTTTTCAGCACTTTACTACCCTATCTCGGTACTTCCCGACTGGGCACAAAAAGTAGCGCTAATTTTTCCGTCAAGCTATATTTTTGAAGCAATGAGACAGCATATTTTTACAAACACAATCTCTGTTGACAAAATTGTGATAAGTTTTGCAATTAATCTTGTATTTCTGGTATTATCAATTTGCCTATTTGTCCTTAGCTTTAATAAAAGCAAACAAATGGGACTGGGAAGACTTATTTAACTTATGGATAAAGCAAAACTACAGGAAGAACTTAAAAACTCAATGCTTTCTAAAAACGAGCTTAAGACCTCAGTCTTAAGAATGCTTCTTTCTGCAATTAATTATTATGAAATCCAAAAAGGCGGAGCAGGATATAGCGCAACCGAAGAAGACGTTGCCTCAGTCATCGGATCCCAGGCAAAACAAAGAAGAGATTCTATTGAGGAATATACCAAAGCAAACCGCCCCGAGCTTGCGGGAAAAGAACAAATGGAGCTTGAGATCTTACAAACCTATATGCCTAAGCAAATGAGTAAAGAGGAAGTTAAAAAACTAGTTGTTGAGGCAATCTCCCAGACAGGTGCCTCAACAATCCAAGACATGGGAAAAGTTATGGGAGCATTAATGCCTAAGGTTAAAGGGAAAGCTGATGGAGGAATGGTTAGTAATCTTGTAAAACAAGCGCTTACTTCTTAAATCTTCTATTTATCAAATCCTGCCAGACAACTAGAATCGGAGCCGCATTAAAGATTGATGAATAAGTACCGCTAATTATTCCTATTAAAAGGGCAACTACAAACCATCTGATTGTTTCTCCTCCGAAAAGCAAAAGTGCAAATAACACCAAAACTACTGTTAAAGACGTATTAAATGACCTGTCCAAGGTCTGCAGTATGGAATCATTAACTGTTTGTTCAAAATCTTGCCCTCCGACTTTTTTAAGGTTTTCTCTAATCCTGTCAAAAACAACAATTGTATCATGGACGGAAAAACCGATAACGGTAAGTACCGCTGTTACAAATAAGCTGTCAATTTCAACACCAAAGATTTGACCAAGTATTGAAAAAAACCCTATCAAAACCAGTACATCATGAATTAAAGCAACAATTGCCGCAATTCCAAACCTAAAGCTACTTGTCGGCTTTGGAACTTTCCTAAAAGACCAGGTGATATATAAAACTATTAAGAAAGATGCTATAACAAGTCCTTTTAAGGCATTAAGGGTTGTTTCTCCTCCGATTGTTGGACCTACCGTTTCATATTGAGATTGCTTAAACTCTCCTATCCTTGCCTTAAGATCTGATATTAAAAACTCGTCCTCAGATTGACTTATAGGCCTTGTTCTTACAAAGACGTCTTTTTGGGCTCTTTCAAGCGTTGCCACTTTTATTTTCTTCTCGGCAAAAGTGTCTTCAATACCTTTTATCTGTTGATCTGTTATAGGCTTTTCAAAAGTTAAGGTAAGCCTTGATCCTCCTGTGAATTCAATTGATAAATTTAAACCGTAAAGATACAAAGAAATTAGACCCGGAATGATAATTATTGTCGAAATTATAAAATACCAATATTTTTTACCTATTATATTCATATTTATCTATAGATTAATCTTAAGAAAGTTCTGGTAATAACAATTGCTGAAAACATTGAAATTAAAACACCGATTGCCAAAACTAAAGCAAATCCTTTGACTATTCCTGTTCCAAAAGAGTATAAGACAAGACATGTAATTAAAGTTGAGATGTTTGAATCCCTGATTGATGTCCAAGCTCTTGAGAACCCAAGTTCAATTGCCACATCTTTTGATTTATCCGCTCTTAACTCTTCCTTCATTCTTTCAAAGATTAAAATGTTTGCATCAACTGCCATTCCTATTGAAAGAATAAAACCTGCAATACCGGAAAGTGTCAAAGTTATTCCGTAAGGAGTTAGGGAACTTAGTTTAAAAATGGCAAGAGTAAAAAGAGTGTATAAAACCAAAGCAATACTTGCCACAACGCCAAGTCTTCCGTATAAAACAACCATAAAAATGACTATTATTATAAAACCGACAATTCCCGCAAATAGACTTTTCTCCAAAGACTGGGCACCAAGTGTCGGAGCAATTACGCTACTGGAAAGAATTTTAAGAGGAACGGGAAGTGCTCCCGCATTTAGCTGCGTACTTAACGCATTAGCCGTATCTATTGTAAAGCTTCCCGTAATAACTGCGTCTCCTGTTAGAATTGCCTGCTGGACTGTTGGCTGTTCTATTAATTGATTATCCAAAACAATTGCCACGGGTTTTCCGATATTTCTTTTTGTAATGTCGGCAAACTTTTTGGTTCCATCTGACGTAAACTGAAGTGTGACCTGAGGCTTTCCGGTATTTGGATCAAAGGAAACGCTTGTCTGTTTTATGTCTGCACCGCTTAGGTTTGTTTGCACAAAGTTTGGCTGGGCTGAAGGACTAGCTGTTGCAGATCTACTTGCCTCTTGCTCCCAAAACGTCAACTGGGCTGTTGTTCCTATAAGGCTTCTTACCTGTTGTGTATCAGTAACTCCGGGCAGTTCAACAATTATCCTGTAATCATTATTGACAACAGATGTTTGGACAATAGGCTCTGATACTCCAAATAAATTTACCCTTCTATCAATAACTACTTTAGCGCTTTCCAAAGCAGATGTTTTTTGAGTTGAAGAAATCTTTGCCATATCGGCCTGGAGAATAAGACTTGTACCGCCTTCTAGGTCAAGACCTTTTCTAAAGACTAGTTCTTTTTGAATATTTAATTTTTCAAAAACAATATTGGGGTCAAACTTGCCAATCTTTGGCAGGTTAAAAAATACTGCCAAAACCGTAAGAACAATAATTAACCAAAAAAGGTAGCGCGGAGATCTTCTCATGAAAGCATACTCTCTTCATCACCGATAAGCATCACTCTTGAACCAGCCAGGATTGATAGAATAAACGGATCCCTTTTTTTCTTTCTGAAATCAAATTCATCTTCAGTCATAACCGTATAGTTAATTTCAGTTGCAAGTCTTTTCTCTTCCTCCCTAACTAAAAGTGCAAGCTCGGGCAGAACAACCGTTCCGACAACCAATAAATCTACTTCATCGGGTTGGTCTTTTATTTTTCTTAGGAATCTGCCGGAAAACATGGCATATTTTATTTTTCCAAGCTTGACTTTATTTTTTAGGACTTGTTCTCCAAGACCGATATTTTTAGATCCGATTCGAAGTAAATCAAAATAGAAGGGATAGTTTTTGGAAAGAGAGTAGTAGACTCTGTTTGCCCTGGGTTCTTTGTTTAAAATCCCTTTTCCTTCTAAGAACGCAAGCTCCCGTCTTACAGCATTAATCTCATCCTTCGTTCTTCTAACTAACTCTCTTACGTGGAACATCTCTGTGGGATTTGCCAAAAAGACATTTAAAAGTTTTACCCGGGATTTTGATGTAATAAGATCTGAAAACATATTTTGTTCTTTTTATAGGCAGCGTTGAAGATACTATACAACAAAGTTAAAGGCTTGTAAATAATCTTTCCTACTTTACACTAAATTCGCCGTCAGTTGCTAAAACCTCAAACCAGATGGGCCCCCTGTTGAAGGTTATTTCCTTACCTTTAGTATCCGTAAGTATTGTTCTTGAAGTTCTGTTGGCTTTTTTCCAGGTTGCGTCAATTCTTTCCCCGTTTTTTAGAACAACTGCTTTTCCTGTTCCCTTGGTCTGGTACAAAAGGTGTACATTATTCTCATAACCGTCATTGGCATTCGATTCTTTCATCAGCAGAATGACTACATTTTTTGCGCTTAATTGTTTTTTGTTATTCAAATCTGTATGTGGTTTCCCTCCGTTACTTCTAAGATATGTATTTGTCTTTGGATCATATTTCCAATCAACTCCGTATTGCGGATTATCCCAAAAGTTAATGTGTATGGCTTGTGTTACCGGCCTTTCCGAGACAGGTGCATCTTCAGCGAACTTATATTCTACGAATTTCTTATCCCAAGGACTGCCGTCCTCTGAAACGTTTGTCAGTTTTCTTGTCGCTGCGGCATAGTTCCAAAGCTTTGTCAGCGTTGAATACATAGTGTGTTCTGTGGCAACAGTACGACCTAGCCTGTCATAATCTCTCCAAAAGGTAGGAAAGCCAATGGAGAATTGGTTTAGGTCATTATATGCCGTCCAACCGTAGTCTGAAAGCTGGGAGAGTGCATCTGCAGGTCCTGGTTGATTTGCTCCTCCAACGTGGGCATATAAAGGATAGTCTGCGTATTCTGATGCAAAATCCATAAAGTATGTTCTGGCGGACCTTACTGGTCCTATTTGCCCGCTGTCTTGGCAATAGTACATTGCCAGAAATCGTGTTATTCCGCCTTCTGCCACCGCTTCATAGATAACGTCTGCTCCAAAAAGACCCGATTGTGGCCTTGATTCCTGATGGTTTTCTATCATGACTCCTAGAGGTCTGTGCTGCTGCCACCAAGCTTCTTGTTGCTTAGAATACATTGCTCCGTTTAAAGGACACTCCTGGGTCCTAGGGAGTTTGGGATCGAATGTTACCTGACCGTTAGTGCTAACCGTTGGGGCGGGAAGAGGAGTACTGATTATATTTTTGGAGATTGTCTGGGAGAAGATAAGGTAAGAGGCGCCTGCGGACAGGAAATATAGGGAAAGGGCCAGAATTAAAAAAAGTGTTGTATTTTTATTTAACTTCATTTGGCAGTTTGTGATCCGTTTAGAACTTTACGTTCTTCCTCAGAGAGATCGTACTCTACTCCTTTTCCGTTTTTAACCTTCTTAGCATACCATCTTGTACCGGATCTTGAATAGAGGGCTGAGATTATTACTCCCGTGTCTTGTCTGTCTACAAGCGACAAAATAAAACTCTGGTCTCCTCCCGTATCCTTAAAAGGATTGAACCTTAAAAGGCCGATTTTCTGGATGTGTAATAAACCGTCCTTTTCTAATTTTAATGAATAATCCTTTAAATAGTCAATATCCTTTTTATTAACTTCAGTCTCTCTTAGAAGCTCTTCTAAGACAGTTTTAAGGCTTTTGGTCGATACGCCTTTTGTGATTCTATTATAGTGGCTTAAAATCTTTGCGAAGAAAAAGCTTAACGTGACAAGCCAAACAAAGATTACGGCAATACTTAAAAAGAGGAAATTGTCCAGCATAATATCTACTTATATTAGCCTCTTGACAGCCATGATGTCAATAGTGTAATCTAGCCTCTATACATGGCTAAAAGAAGAAAAACAAGGGAACAGAAAAAACTTTCAGATTTACGCCATACCTTTACACATCAAATAGTTACTAATACTTTTGAGACTAGGCCCTCTTCTACCCAAATTTCACCTAAAGTTATTGCAGTGGCTACGTCAAACTATCCATATCTTGTTAAGGATCTTTCCAAGACTTTTATCCTTACCGCTTCTATAATCGGACTTCAGATACTTTTATTTATATCCTTAAAAACTCACTTAATTAAAATTCCGGGAATTTCGTATTAAATTGAAAGGAGGTGACTTAAATCTATGGCAACAATGTATTGTGTAAAATGTAGAGCAAAGAGAGACGATCCTAACGCAGAGAAGGTAACCATGAAAAATGGAAAACCAGCTCTTAAGGGAAAGTGTCCAGTCTGTGGTACAGGAATGTACAAGATCGGAGCTTCCTAATTTTTCTTTGTCTTTAAGAGATAATAAAAAACCCCTCGCCAATTTGGAAGGGGTTTTTTGTATGAAAGCTATGCTATACTCGAAATGATTAATGATTATGGAAATGGGAGAAGGACTTCCCGTAAGTACACCCACAACGGGAAGAAATGAATATAGAGTCGGAGAGGCAAATATTGGTGTTTCCTGGAGAGTCTTTGAACCTCAAGGACCAAAACCTGAACAAGATGGAACTGGGAAAGCAGTTATCTATATCCCAGGCTGGTCTATAACAGAAAAGGCAAAATCAGTAGAAGCATTGGGCCAGGCATTTGCAGATTATGCACTTGTCCCCGTATACGCTGTTGATACCAAATCAGATAGAATTGGCCAGAGTTCTTTATCCCAGGAAGCTGAAGCAGTACGTCAAGACATAGAACAAAGGAAATTAGACAAAATAACAATAGTTGGTAATTCACAAGGCGGAGCCGAGGCAATTCATCTTGCCTCTCTCTTACAGCAACAAAATCCCGAAGTAACAATTGAAGGATTGGTTCTTCTTGATTCAATAGGACTGTATCGTCAGAAAGGATCCCAACTTTTAGCTAACTATGCTAAAGATGTGATTGGAACTACGGTTAAAACCGGGGTGGAGGTTGGAAAAGCTTTACTTCGCCGTCCTTTAATGAGACATGGAAACCGGATGCTTTCTCAAATGCGAAGTTATGCTCCAGATGCTATTTCTGAAATACTAAGAGAAGTTGCACAGTTTCAGACTCGTTGGCCAGGAAAAACCGTAAGCGAGATAAGAGAAATGGTTAGGGATATATCCCCCATAACAGGAGAGATTGCAGCTCCCATTGTTATTGTTCAGGGAGCAAATGATACAGTCTCAAATCCAAGTACAATAATCCCTCCTCAATCACCCGAAGATGAAGAAAAAGGGTATATCAGAAATATCAACGAAAGAGAACGATTTCTTAAAGAAACTGTATTCCCAAATAGCCCTTCTGTGATGATGGTTGTTGCAGAAAGAATAGGAGTACACAGCGTAAGTTATCTTAGACCAGAATCCGTTGCTAGATCTTCTTTATATTTACTAAAGGGGGGCCTAAGAGTTCCAACGAAATAAGCTATTCACAACATGGATCTTTATATCCACAACTTGGGCAATACGCGTCTCTACTTCCTGGCATATCGCCCATTTGGGTTTGACACATAGGGCAAGGCTTTGTTCTTAAATCTCTTTTCTTACTTATACTTTCCATCTATATCTTCAATAATATCAATAATTTCCAATAGGTTGTCAATTTTTTTAAAAGCAAGTCGTTCCAGTTTTTCATCTTTTATTTTATATAAAATTCCTCTTTTAGTAAACCTGAAAGCATCCATATCATTATATGCATCTCCTATAAAAAGCGAATCTTGAGGAGAAATATTTAAAAGTTTACAGATAGATTTTATTTCGACAACTTTTGCCTTAGGATCTTCGTCAACACACTGAAATCTTACAAAATTATCATTCTTATCAAATACCATGGTGATATTTGCGCGCCAGTATTTGATACTAAAATGCCTTGCTACTTTTGAAACGTACTCTCCGGTACCGCTTGAGATAATTGCAATTTCAATATCACGGCTTTTAATATATTCGACAAGTTTTTTTCCCTCCTTATTGATTGTATAATTTTTAAGATCAACAATTTCCTCAAACTTTTTTCTGTTGAGACCTGCCTTCTTATAGTAGTCTTCAATGTTTTTATTCCACTTATCAAAAGGGAGTTTGTTGCTATAATAATCTAGATACCACTTTAAATCTAATTTTTCCGAGATACCTGTTGCTTTTGCAAGTTTTCCCCAGGGGTTTCCAAAAAGAAGGATACCGTCGCAGTCAAAGAAAACTATTTTTACTTTCATTCTCCTTTGTAGTGAACGAGTTTATAAATTCTTACTACAGATACATCCCACTCTCCTGCAATCTCCGCTCTTCCAAATCCCGCTATCTCCCAAAGGGAATGACCGATTGGATAACAGGGGAGAGGACTTTCGCAAACAACAAAAAGCTGATCTGTAACTGTTTTCCTTTGCGGATCCTTACCCGGATATTCTATTGTCGTTGGGGAATGATTCCAAATTGTAAAAAAATATCTATAAGCATGGTCGCTGTTTCCTCCTGATATAAGAGCAAAATTAAACGGCTTAGCATCAGTTTTTGTCATTACAAAATCCGCAATGGACTCCGCTTGGTTTAATTGCCTATTTGGAGGATATCTAAAAGGCGCCCCTTGAAGATTTATGGCAAAGATTATTACAAATAACCCCAGAGCTATAATCTTAGAAAAGCTTTTAATGTATTTTTTATTCTCCCAAATAAAATTAAGTAAAAGTGAGACAAGAATAAAAGGAAGAGGAAACAAGAAAGCAAAGTAATAATCATAAATTGCCTTTTTATAAAAACCAAATAAAATTATGCCGACAACTAACCAAAAAAGCAAAAGTGAATATTTATAAAAATTATCGTCCTTTGTCTTTAGGGATTTATAGAAATAAAATATTAAAAGAGCTGTTGATAAGACTGCAGATAAAAATATAAAGATTGTCCAAACGTTTATAACTAAAGACCCGTAACGTGTAAAATGTTCAGGCGCGGGAAATGCAAACACACTTCTTCCAAAAAGTCTAAAGAAAACATCCGAAATGGTTTGAAAAAATCCTGCTCCGCTTCCCGTATTTCCTGAGTGGAAAACAAAATCAATAATATTTTTGATATTTAGAAAATTGTGCCTTATCTCAAAAGCGATAAATAATGACCAGCCTATTAAAAATCCGACAAAAACAACCAGATAGTTTTTAGCAAGATCTACAAAAGCTTTGTTTAATTTAGATTTATAAAGCACTGCAAATAACATATAGAAAAATATGACCGCTCCCAAAAAAAGCGCCAGATAATGAAGTTGCATTGCTATCCCTAAAAGAATTCCTGCAAGAAAGAAAAGCTTAAGGCTACTTCTTTTTATAGCTTCGTAAATTACAAATAGAGAAAGAAGCGAGAAAAACGGGAAAGGATTAGGATTCCAGGAAGATCTTGAATAAGAAGCAATTAAGGGTGAAATTGCATATAAAGCGGATGCAAAGACCGCAATACGTTTATTAAAAAATATTGAGCTGACTTTATAGACAAGAAAAACTGTTGCTATACCAAATAATGCAACCATGACTGCAGGGCCTACCGGATCGTAGTTAAAAATCCACAGGAATGGAGCCATAAAATAGTAATAGATGGAGCCAAGGAAAAATCCTCCAACCGATGACGTAGGACCTAGAAGAGTCAGTTCTCCGTGTAGTATTTCATAGACTTTTAAGACGTCTCTTCCCTCATCTCCCAAAAAAGTCATGTAATCTGCTATTTTATAAAGCCTGAAAAAAGAGGCCAACAATAGTATTGCGATTAACAAAAGATTATCTTTAGTGAAAAAAGATTTTAAAATCTTTTTAATGTTGTTCATTGATGAGGTTTTTTTCGCCAAATAACAAATCTATACATTGTGAAGTTATAAATCAAAAGCACTCCTGTTGCCAAGACAAAATAGACATACGGCAGGGGAAATTCTCTACCAAATAATATTTCTCCTAGCTGGATAAGTCCTGACTGGATAAAAAATACACCTGTATTGGAAGTTGCGAAAAAAGCTGCCATTTTCTTAAAATACGATCCCGCGGTTCCTGACTTTTCTTTTTTAAAAGTCCAGAGATTATTTAAATTATAGTTTGAAAAAATAGCAAGCTGGGCTGATAACTGGTTTGAAACGCCAAGAGGAAGAGTTGAACCTACCAACACTCTGTAAACAATAAGTTGTAGTAAAAATCCAATGCCTCCAACAATTAAAAACTTGCCAAACGATCCGTGGATCAGCCTTACGGTAATAACAAATACGAGCGTTCTTATAATAGTTTCTATTCCCGGTATTTTTGATTTACCCTTTGTTCTATCTTTTGCGTTAAATGGAACTTCAGTAACCTTAAATCCGTCTAAGACTGCGTTATATAAAAATCCTACCTGGAAAGTGTAACCAGTGAATTTATCAAGCTTTGCACGCTCTTTCAAAAACACTTCTTTTTTAATAGCCCTGTATCCCCCTGTCCAGTCATCAATTCCCTTTCTTCCGAATAAAAGCCTGATAAACATATTGCCGTAAACCGACATTATCTTTCTGTGCACTCCCCAATCCTCTGGAATTGATCCTCCCTGGCTGTAGCGAGTACCGACTACAAAATCAAAACCTTCGTCAATTTTTTCTAAAAATGCAGGGATTTTTGCAGGATCGTGGAAAAGATCGGCATCCATTTCAAACATGACGTCTGCATTCATTTTTTCAACTGCATAAGTCATTCCCCGAATATACGCTGCCCCCAAACCGTTTTTCTCTCCTTCGTTTATATCGATATTGTCATACTTTTTCATTAAATCCCTTACAATATCACCTGTTCCATCAGGAGATGAATCATCGGCTACAAGAATAGACATTTTGTGATTAGTAATTTTAGGGAAAATTTCCTGTTCCAAGATATCAATCAAGCGCTCGATATTCCCTTTCTCATTATATGTGGGCACAACAATAACTACATTCATCAGCTTAGTTAATTAAATCACAAACTCCTGAAATATTCTATGGTTCTTTGCAGTCCGTCTTCCAGCTTAATGCGCGGCTCCCAATCCAAAAGTCTTTTTGCTTTTGAGACATCGGGTTTTCTTTTATGAGGATCATCAATGGGAAGACTCTCCGAAAGGACAATCTCTGAGTCTGAATTAGTAAGTTTTTTTATTAAATTGGCATATTCAAGGACGCTTAATTCCTCAGGAGATCCAAGGTTGACAATCTCACCTTTTGTATCGGGGCTAAACATAAGTTTTATTAAACCCTCTACCAAATCCTCTACAAAACACAGTGACCTTGTCTGGTTTCCGTCACCAAAAACAGTTAGAGGTCTTTTCTCCAAAGCTTGCGTTATAAATTCAACGATCATTCTTTTGTCTTCTTTCATCATTCCCGGTCCGTAAGTATTGAAAATCCTGGCAATTCTTGCGTCAACATTTTTGCTTCTGACAAAATACGCAACTATTGTCTCTCCGAATCTTTTTGATTCGTCATAGACAGAGCGCGGACCCGTCGTTGAAGTATTTCCCCTATATTCCTCCGTTTGCGGATGCTCTAAGGGATCTCCGTATATTTCAGAGCTTGAAGTAAATAAAAACTTTGCATTTTGTTTTTGACTAAATTCCAAAAGCCTCATCGTCCCTGTAGTATTGGCAAGCATGGTCTCCAAAGGAAGAGCGTGGTAGCTTATTTTACTATGATGATTGGGCGATGCGGGAGATGCAAGGTGGAAAACAAAGTTAGCTTTAATCTTGTCTGGAAGCGGCTTTGTAATATCTCTGTTTATAAAAGAAAAGTTAGGATTTTTCTCTAAATCTTTAATTTTGCCTTTAGAGCTGCTTATAAAGTTATCTATAGAGATTACTTTTAGATTTTTATCAAGAAGTGCTTTACAAAGATGTGCCCCGATAAAACCAGCTCCACCCGCTACTAAACAAGTATCCATAATTTCTACACTTAATTGTAGCCTAAAACCGCCCTTGTGAAAAGCATGAGTTTTTGGTAAAGTAATATTTGAACTTAATTTATGTCTAAAAAAGCATTAATTATAGGCGTTTCTTCCCAGGACGGTTCATACCTGGCCGAACTGCTCCTTAGTAAAGGCTACGAGGTCACAGGAACCGTAAGACACACTACAAACTTCTACCAGGAAAACATCACTCACCTCTACGGAAAGATAGGAATTGAAGCTGCGGATTTAATTGATCTTGAAAGCCTTGCCAATGCCGTCAGAAAAAGTAAACCCGATGAAGTCTATAATATTGCCGCACAAAGTATCCCTGCAGACAGCTGGACTCATCCTTTCTATACGGGTGAGGTAACAGCTTTGGGTGCCGTACGGGCAATGGAGGCAGTCAGGCACTTTGCTCCTGGTGCCAAATTCTATCAGGCAACGAGTAGGGAAATTTACGGCAATATCCAAGCTGAAGCTGCAACAGAAGACCTTTTGTGCGATGCCAATAACCCATACGGCATAGCCAAGGCCTATGCTCACATGATGGCACGCTGCTATAGAGAATCTTTCGGTATGTTTGTCTGTGGAGGAATCCTCTTTAACCACGAAAGTCCAAGAAGAAGCTTGCATTTTGTAACCAGGAAAATATCGGCTGCTGCAGCTTGTATTAAAAATGGAGTCAAAAATCCGCCCCTAAATGAGCTTGGAGAACCGTTGGTTGATAAAAATGGCAAGCTCCACCTTGGTAACCTGGATTCAAAAAGAGACTGGGGCTATGCAAAGGAATATGTAGAGGCAATGTGGCTTATCGTCCAAAATTCTACTCCCAAAGATTATGTGATAGGAACAAACAAGACATATTCCGTAAGAGAGGCATGTAAGATTGCCTTTGACCATGTTGGTCTTAACTGGGAAGATCACGTTGTCTCAAATGAAAAGCTACTTAGACCTACCGAGATTAAGGAGCTAAAAGGAGATTATTCTCTTGCTAAAAAAGAGCTTGGATGGGAACCAAAGACCTCATTTGAGCAACTTATGAAAATAATGGTAGAAGCAGATCTCGAGAGATTTAAAATCCACTAAGAGGTTTGTCTCCAGTATTCAAGAATTTCCTTTAAGGTAGCATCCAATGGAATTTGCGGTTTCCAGCCTGTTAGAGAATTAATTTTTGTATTGTCACATAAAAGCTCTGGGTTATCGCTTGGACGAAGAAGGGCTGGGTCTACTTCAACCTTAATTTTGGAATCTGAAAAAGAGAGTAAAATATTTAAGACATCTGACATCTTGTATGATCTTCCAGAACCTATGTTATAAACCTCTCCCGAAATACCTTTTTCCATTAAAAGAACATAAGCCTGCATCATATCTTTCACGTCTGTAAAGTCCCTTTTGGACTCAAGGTTTCCGACCGTAAGAACAGGTTCTCTTTTGCCTTTTTCGATTTCTGCAATTTTTTTGGCAAAAGCGCTCGTTGCAAACTGGTCTGTCTGACCGGGACCGATATGATTAAAAGGTCTGACTCTAACAATATCCATTGAATAAGCCATAAAATACTGAAGGCCTATAAAATCTTGGGTAAGTTTTGAAACTGCATAAGGACTAATTGGTCTTAACGCCGTATCTTCATCAATGGGAAGATCTTTTGCATCCACTTTTCCGTAGACTTCTGCCGATGAAATAATCATAATCCTTGGTTTAAGATCCAAGCTTCTGACTGCTTCCAAAAGATTTAATTGGGAATTGATATTATTGGTCATAACCACGCTTGGCTCGCTAAAACTTTGGGCAGAAGACGCTATTGCTGCCAAGTGATAAATCTGATCAGGCTTAACTTTAGTTAAAACCTCCAGTACTGCCTTACTATCCATTAGATCAAGCTGGAAAAGGTTTAAATTATTCTTTATATCTTCTATTAAACTGAGGTTTTTCCCTAAGTGGTATGTTCCAGCCACCTCTCCCTTTTTAGACATGGTGAGGTTTCGGGCAAGATAACTACCCGCAAATCCACTAATCCCTGTAATAAGGATTTTTCTCATTATCTTCCAACTCCCTGATAGGTAATCTCGAGTCTTTTAACTTCCTGCGGATTATAAATGTTTCTTCCGTCAAGTATAACCGGTTTTTTCATTACCTCTTTTATTTTTGCAAGATCAAGCTGTTTAAATTCATTCCATTCTGTAAGAACTATTAAAAGATCAGCGTCTCTTGCAGCCGAATATGAATCTTCACAAAACTCTACACCTGAAAAGATTTTTTTGGCATTTTCCATTGCAACCGGATCATAGGCTTTTATTTTTGCGCCATCCTTTAAAAGAGCGTTGATTATGGGAATTGACGGAGCATCTCTCATGTCATCGGTGTTAGGCTTAAATGACAGTCCCAAAACACCAATCGTTGCGCCTTTAACATTGTTTCCTAGAAGTTTTTTGGCTTTGACAACTATGTCATCCATTGCATCTGAATTTATTTTATCCACGGCTTTTAAAAGTTCGAAGTCATAACCATAAGAGTCGGCAATTGAGATTAACGCTTTGACGTCTTTTGGGAAGCAGGAACCCCCAAAACCTGCGCCTGGGGAAAGGAACTGATTTCCGATTCTTGCGTCATAACCTATTCCTTCCAGCACCTTTAGTCCGTCAGCTTCTGATGCCTCGCTAAGTTTTGCAATTGCGTTTGAAAAAGATATTTTTGTAGCCAAAAATGCATTGGCAGCGTATTTAATCATCTCAGCTGTTTCAATATTTGTTAAAACATAATTTCCGTCAATTGGCTCGTGGAGTTCTACTAATAATTCCCGGGCTTTTTGGCTGTCTGTTCCGATGACTATTCTATCGGGATGCAACGTGTCTGATATTGCCTGACCTTCTCTTAAAAATTCAGGGACAGAGCCAAGGTCGTATTCGGCCTTTTGGGGTTTTACCTTTTCTATAATTTCCCGTGTCTTTTTATTTGTTCCGACAGGCACTGTGCTTTTTGTGACAACAACCGTATATCCGTCAAGATTCTTACCTATCTTTTCGGCGACTTCAAAGACAACAGAAAGATCTGCTTCTCCATTTTGTTTTGGAGGAGTACCAACGGCAATGAAGACCACTTTTGAGGAAGGAATCGCCTGGTCATAATTAAGAGTAAACAAAAGCCTTCCTGCGTTAACATTTCTTTGGACGATTTCCGAAAGACCCGGTTCGTAGATTGGGATTATGCCTTTTTTAAGGTTTTCTATTTTTTCCTTGGTGTGTCCTATTACCCAGACAGTGTTTCCAAGATCTGCAAAAACAGCTGCTGTGACCAATCCCACATATCCGTGCCCTACAAAAGTTATTGTCATAAGTTTTCCTTTATAATAGAAAGTCCTTCTTCAAGTGTATGCATTACTACGCCAAGCCTTCTTATTTTAGCATTGTTCAAAGCTGATGAAAAGGGCTCAGGGGGACGACCCACTAAAAATTCTTTTCTCGTAGTTTTAGATACCAAGCCCTGATCAAGATTGAATGTCTTTGCGATTAATAAAACCGCATCATACATACTTATGATTTGACTTCCGACGGCGTGATACACGCCCGTTTCGTCTTTTTCAATTAAAGTGTCTATTGCCAAACCCAGATCGTCGATAAAGGTGGGGGTAACCAATCTGTCTTCTAAAACTGCAATTGGTTTTTTCTCGGATAGCCAAGTTTTAAAAAATCTTACAAAATCCGGCTTTTCAAATGAAGCCCTGTATGGATATGCGAGCCTTATAATTAACCAAGGCGTTTGAAGTTGATTAACTATCTTTTCCGCCTCATATTTAGTTTTTGCATAGAAACTCAAAGGGTTTGGTACTGATCTTTCGCTAAAACCACCCACTGGCATATCGTCTCCTCCCAAAACCAAATCCGTTGAGAAATAAATTAATTTTTTACTTAGTTTACTGCAGGCTTTTGCGACATTGTCTGTTCCGACTACATTTATTTTCCAAGACTGGCTTTTTTCTCCCAAATCTCTCTCTTTCTCTGCCTGCTTTACATCGGTATAAGCAGCAAGATGCAAAACTATGTCTGCATCAAAAGAAGATATTGCTTTTAAGACAGAGTCGTAATCAGTAATATCAGCTCCTGTTGATCTGCTGATGTTTTCAAAAGTGTGTTTTTCTTTAAGAAGATCTACTATTCTTGAGCCTATCAGGCCATTTAAGCCTGTTCCTAAAATTTTCATAAGAAAAAGTTTGGCAATACACTAAAGACCGTCATTGCCAAATTGTTTAGCGTAGTAATCCTTAAATTCCCCTGATTTGATTTTCCTCCACCATTCTTCGTTTTCTCTGTACCAATCAATTGTAATCTTAAGACCGTCCTCAAAATTGTGTTTTGGTTCCCAACCAAGCTCTTTTCGTATCTTTGACCAGTCGATGTCATATCTGCGATCGTTTCCTGGCCTATCAGCGACCATTTGAATCAGATCCTCATCTTTACCCATTAAAGAAAGAATTTTTTTAACAGTATCAAGATTTGACATACCGCTTTTTAACCCTCCTACCAAATACGTCTCGCCTATTTTTCCTTTTTCCAAAATGAGTTCAATTGCCGATATATGGTCTTCGACAAATAACCAGTCCCTTTCATTTTTCCCGTCTCCATGAATTGGGATTTTTTTGTCCTCCAACGCATTAGTTATAGCAAGGGGAATAAGCTTTTCGGGATACATTGCGGGACCGAAATTATTCGAGCAGTTGCTGATTGTTATGGGAAGGTTATAGGTATAAAAATATGCCCTGACCAAGTGATCCGATCCTGCTTTTGTAGCAGAATAGGGACTTCTGGGATTGTATTTTGTTTCCTCGTTAAACTTATGATCTTTATCAAGTTCCAATGTTCCGAAAACTTCATCTGTTGAAATATGATGGAATCTTTGAATTTTATGTTTTTTGGCAACTTCCAAAAGAGTATAGGTTCCAACCAAATTTGACTGGATAAAAGGCCATGGATCCATGATCGATCTGTCAACGTGGGTTTCGGCTGCAAAATGGACAACAATGCCGACTCCGTTCATGATCTTTTCTACCAAGGGCATGTCAGATATATCGCCTTTAACAAATTCATAATTGGGGCTGTCTATTACCTGCTGAAGATTTACAAGGCTTCCGGCATAAGTGAGGTTATCGAGGTTGACAATATTGTCGTCGGGATGGTTTTTGATCCAATAGTTGATAAAGTGTGAGCCGATAAATCCTGCTCCGCCGGTGACCAAAAGCTTCATATTTGTCTTTTAATCTTAACATGTCTTGTTTGTAAACTCAACTTAGATTGTGCTATATTAGCCTATATGGACACAAAATATAAGCTTGCTCTTTCCCCTTCCGATCCAGGTTTTCCAGAGATGATAGAAACGACAGAAATTCCAGGTCTTTTAATTTACAAAAGAGAAACACACGAAGACGAAAGAGGTTTTTTCCATGAAATAGTAGAGCTTAGAGACCTTGAAAAAGTTTTAGGAAAAAAAATAAGTGTTGTCCAAAGTAATCATGCAAGATCAAAACCCGGAGTTATCAGAGGATTCCACAGTGAGCCCTGGGAGAAAATCATTTACGTGGCAAAAGGCGAGGTTATGGCTGTAATCGTTGATTTTAGAATTGATTCTCCTGCTTTTGGAAAGGCTGTAAAGATTATGCTTGGAGACAAAAGCCGAAATACAATTTATCTTCCTTTGGGAATGGGAAATTCATTATGCGTAACAGGAAATGAGGATGCTGAATATCTCTATCTGATTACTAACTATTTTGAAGGAAAACCAACTCCAGCTGTTTATTACAAAGACCCTATGCTGACAAAACAATTTGGAGGATGGCCAGTAGAAAATCCGATAGTGAGCGCCAAAGATGAAAGTTATCCGACTCTTAAGGAAAAATTCGGGCAGGAGGTAGATTTTTCAAAATTCCCTTGGTTAAACGAATAACTACTCTGAAACTTTTAATCCCAAAGTCGTTCTTTTCTCTAAAAATCCTATTGCCTTATCGACAATCCAATAGATAATAAATGGATATTTGTTTTTATAGTTTTTCTTATAAAAAATCCTCATGGCACTAAATCTTTCCTTTTGAAGTCTTTTTTTGGTTTCAATGTTTGCCGTTGTTAACTCTTGGGTCTTTTTCTTGATACCGCTTGAGGCTCCTCCGATATGCATAATATTTGAAGTTCCAGCATAATAAATTTTATATCCTAATTTTTTAATATCCAGACAAAATTGCAGATCCTCACCGTAGAAAAAATAGTCCTCATCCCACCAGCCGACTTTTTCTCCAACCTCTTTCGGCATCATCATAAATGCCCCCTCTATCGCATCTACTTCATGGATGCTGTCAAAATCTTCCCAACCCCTAGTGTATCCTGCAAAAATTCTGCTTTTAGGAAACAGTCTTTGGAGTCCCGAGAAATAACAAAGCGCATTCCAAGGAGTCGGAAAACCCCTGTGGCAATTAAAATCAATCTCTCCGTCTTTATTTATCAGCTTACAAGAAACAGCTCCTACATTTGGATTTTTGTCAAGAAATGAAATCATTTTATTAAGTGTTTCCTTATAAACAATCGTATCCGGATTTAGAAACAAAACGTATTTTCCCTTTGTATAGGCAACTCCCTTGTTGTTACCCTTGGAAAAACCTAAGTTCCCCCCGTTATCTATTATCTGAAATGTTTTTATAGATGTAGTTTCTTTATATTTTTTAAAAAACTCCAAGCTGCCGTCGGTTGAGCTATTATCCGCTACGATTACCTCGTACTCTCCTGATTTAACTTCATCGGAATAGTTTTCTTCAATCGATTTAACCGCATCTAGGGTTATTTCCTTGGTGTTGTAGGTCAAAATTATTATTGAAAGGGTAGGTCTTAAGTCTTTTTGCATATCATTAAATTCCTTTTACAGCTTGTTTATATGTATCTTTTAAATAATTATTGTTTAAAAGTATGCCGACAAGAATTAAAACATAGGCTTTTGTAAAAAGTAAAACTTTTAGAATTAGATATTCGGGATATGATTTATGTTTTTTGTAAAAATACAAAAGGTTTTTATAGATATTAACAATTGCAAAAGTCCTATTGGTACTGCCGTGTTCCTCGTGCAAAACATTTGTAAAAGGATAAAAATAGGTTAAGAATCCTTTTTGTTTTGCTCTAAAACAAAGCTCCATATCCTCCGTATACATAAAAATGTTTTCATCGAAACCATTCAGCTTCTCAAAAACATCTCTTCGTATCATAAATAACCCTCCTTTTACCCAGTCTACTTTTTTAATTTCCCTGGGACTTTTATCAACCATTCCCAGCCTTTGTAAGCCGGCTAAAAGCATTGTCACCGAAAAAAGATTATAAAAACTTCCGCTACTTATTTGCAAAGATTCGTCCATATTTTTTAATTGTCCACCTAAAATCGAAACTTTTTGGTTTTTATTCAGATAATTAACCATTTCCAAAAGACTTTTGTCTTTAACAACCGTATCGTTATTTAAAAATAACAAATATTCTCCCTCTGCCCCTTTAGCTCCGATATTGCATCCTTTTCCAAAACCATAATTTTGATCATTTTCAATTACCTTTGAATTTTTATATTTTTTGCTCTCAACTTCTTTTTTAATTTCGTCTGCTTCTTTGCCAGATGCATTATCAACCACGATAACTTCCATTAGATTCTTTTCAAATTCGTCCCTAAATTGATCATATAAGGACTTAAGGCACGAAAGGGTTAATTCCTTCTTTTTGTAATTTAACGTAATGATTGAAATAAGCATTTTAAATACCCCCGGTGAAGATAAAAAATATTATTGAAAAACCAAGAAGACCAATTAGAAGATATTCGACAATAATTTTATTTGTCAGCTCGTGATTAAGTTTGTGATGTAAAATTCCCCAGAAAACATACGAGGCAATTGTTAAAACTATTATCAGTATCTGTAAATTTGTGTTGGGAGATGCAAAAACCGTAGCCAGTAAGCCAATACTAAAAATTATCAAAAGCAGTAAATAGTAATTAAGATGTTTTAAAAATTTCTTTATCATTTTAGACTATATATCCTTTAATAATTACCAATATCAAAGCAAGAATAAGTCCTAAAAACATTATGTGATCCAAGTTGTGACCTACAAACCTTAGTATCTTTTTTCTTTCAATTATTATCATATCTAGAATAAAGACAAACATAAATATAGTGATTGCAACGGAGGCTAGATTTGAGGAAAATGTTTCCGCGTTAATAAGCGGTTTTATCTTGGGATTTACATTACTTGCAACAGTTTCGGTATTGGTCTTTTCTTGGGCCAAAGGAGATGACTCCTCTTCAACCAAAGCCTGGGCTTTGGGAACTTGGGCAAAAGATTCCTCTGTTGATCCGGTTGCAACCTCTTTAACTGTTTCCTCTTGAGTCTTACTCGGTGCTGCAGCAAGAGTTGTGCTACCAAACATCTCTACAACCACAACAGTATCTTCTCCGTTTAAGTTTCCAGTTACGACGGCAAAGCCTACATTATTATAATTTGGGGAAAGAATATTGTCCTTATGTGATTGACTTGCCATCCAGGCATTAATTACGTCGGAGGTGTTAGTATATCCCCTAGCCAAATTTTCCCCTGCAAAGGTATAATTGTAGCCAGCTCCTCTAATAAAAACCCAGGGAGTGGCACCATCTGGAGCTATATGAGCCCAGTATCCTTTGGCAAGCATATCGCTTCCCTTATTAGCTGCTGCCGTATTTAGTCTCCCATCTAAACTCAACGGGGGAAGACCGCTTTCTTGTCTTTTTTGATTAGTCAATATAAGCAGTTGATCTATGGAGACATCAGAAGATATACCCAAAATCTCCGGGTAGTTAGTCTTTGCAAAAGACATCAAAAGACCTGCTGAGAAAAAGAAAAGCGTTAGAAGCAAAAGAATCTTTGGATGAAGCAATCTTGGCCTGTAATTATTTGAAGTTTGAGGAGTAAAAAAATGATAAATAAAGCTAACCATATTTTAATTATATACTGGCTCTTCCATTTCTCCAACTTTTCTTTCATTAACAGGAATTTTAAGCAAATATGAAAGAGTGTTTGCGATAGCTATTCCAACCCTAAGCCCAGTAAACGAACCAGGGCCTTTGTTTACTTCAATTTTTGATAAATCTTTTGGGGAAAGATTATTATCTTTTAATACTTTTTCTATTAATAAAAGGCACGTTTGGGATTTTAATTTCTTAGAATCTGAAACTACTATATTTCTCTTTCCGCCAGTTTCAATTCCAATCTTTACTTTCTTATTGCTTGAAGTATCAATAATCAAAATATTGCCCATACTTATATCTTAAGCTCTACAGCGCCTTTTCGCAAAATTTGCCAGGGGGTTTTGGTACAGTCGACAACAGTCGAGGCATTTTTTATGCTACATTCTCCCTCCAAGACAAAATCTACCGATTGAACAAGATATTTATTCAGCATATTTTTTGAGTAAGGAGTTTGTTCACCATGTATATTTGCGGAAGGACCAAGGATGGGAACGCCGGTTTTTTCAATAATCTCAAGTATTTGCTTATCATTGGGCATTCTGATTCCGATATTGCCTCCCCCTCCCCTGACTAAAGACGGAACGAGATCTTTTCTTGCTTTTAAAACAATTGTTAGGGCTCCTGGCCAGTATTTCTTAATTAATTTTTCTTCAACATTTGCTTCCAAACTCTCCCAATATTTTTTTGCCATTTCTATACTTGATACTAAAACAGGAGTCGCCATACGAATAGGTCTTTGACGAAGATTAAATAAGCGCTCTATTGCATCGATTCTATCTATTCTACAACCAATACCAAAAGCAGTATCTGTTGGAAAAATTATTATTCCACCACTATTTAAAATCTGTACAGCCTTATCAATATCGCTATTCATGGCTTTCCATTGTTATCTTTCTTGTATTATCATCTACATATTCAAATCTTAAATCAATTCTTTTTAGGGGTAACAAATCCAAAAGCTTTTCCGCCCATTCGATTGCAACTATATTTTTGTCATCCGACAATATCTCGTCTATGCCAATACCCAACAAATCTTCCCTTGTTTTTGTCCTGTAAAGATCAATGTGATAGAAATTTAAATCATTGAAATCGTAATGCCTTGCAATAATAAAGGTGGGTGAAATTATCCTTCTTGCAATTCCAAGTCCTTTTGCAAGTCCTTGAATAAAACTCGTTTTACCGCTTCCCAATTGTCCATAGAAACATAAAATGTCACCTGATTTAATAGTTTTTGCAAAATCAAAAGCAACATTTTGGGTTTCTTTTAGACTTTGCGTTGTAATAATTTTAGAATACATTGTCTTTAGAATTTTTATATGACCAGAAAAATACTATACCACAAAGGGAGAGAAAAAGACTCCAAGGGCAATAAAAATTACCCCAATTTTATTATCACTACTTGCTCCTTCTACATATGTGACAACACCTTTGTCTTCATCGGGTTTATCCATATCTCCAAGAACTGACTGATCTAAAGCTGGCGTTGAATAACTAGTAGGAGGCGTAACTGTAGTAGTAGTCGACAAAGCAGGAGTTGGGGTTTTAGAAGGAGTAGGGAGAGGAGTTACCGTAGAAGTTGGTTTAATTGTAGGAGTGGGAGTTGGAGACTTTGTTGGAGTTAGTGTTTGAGTCGGAGTTGGTGAATTGGTTGGAGATGGAGTAAGCGTTGGCGTAGGCGCAACAACTGCAATTATCACCGGTTCACATGCAGTGCTTTCCTCAGTGCACCACTTTGGATCTATTCCAGTTGCAGTATATCTTCCAAGTTTAAAACTATAATTCCCACTCCCTTTAAAACTCGCGTCTTGAGTATCTAATTTAAACTCGATAGAGCCACTCCATTGCCCATTTGGATCCATTGTAACTTGATAATACTTTGCCTTATCTCCTTCATCATCATTGTGCCATTCACCAAAGTTATTCTTTGTATAACCAAGATAAGAAGGAGGAGGATCTGAGTGCGAAAATACTCCTTTAATATAATAAACATTTCCTGAAGAGTTGTTTATTTCAAGATTAATATTTACAAAAAATGTATCAGTTTCATTAAGAGTAGTTGGGGCTCCCGAAAAGGTAAAAGTGGCTGCCGAGACTGTATTTACTATTGTTAAATAAATTAACAATAGTGCAAAAGCAATTAAAATATTTATTGCTTTCATTAATAATAAATTCTAGTAAAAATCACTTTATCTCTATTTTCTCTATTGAGTTTATGTTCGAAACAGAGTAGTGATCTGTAAATTTTATATGATGTCCGTTGGGCACAAAAGGATCGTACATTGTATAATCTCCGTTAGATCCGCTTACAAAGACGACAAAATGATCAGGTCCTCTTCCAATTCCTATAATAACTGGTCTTCCGGCACTTAACTCACCATCTATGGTTGCGTATACCCTCTCCAATGTCATTCCATCTGCGCTTATTCTCTTATTTAGATATGCCGGATAATATGAGGCAAAGTTTGAAGAATTTGAATTTATAGTTTGAGGGGTTACGCCCTTTTTGCCTAAATGAGTATAAACCATAGCCATGGCAGTAACCAAACAACCATCCGATGCGAGAGTATACTGAGTACCATTTAGAGAATTGTTGCCCCACTGGCTGTCTCTTTGATTGTAATAGCAACCCCAATCATCACAATATGTCTGTCCTGAGAGGATTGATGCTCCACCCTGGCTTGTTACGAATCTTTGAAAACCGGCTAGTTGGGCTTTTGCTTGAGCAAGAAGTCTTTGATAATTTGCTTCTGAGCCTTGAGTTTCTGTCAGAAGCCTTTGTTTTGCTTGTTTATCTTGTTCTAACTTATTATCATATTCTTCTAGCTGGATCTTTAAGCTTTCCACTTTTTTCTTTTCATCTTCAAATATCTCTTTTTGATTTGCATAATCTACCTTTGCCTGCTGGGTCTGATAAATAAGTTGTTTATCATGAGCTTGAGCTCTTTTTAAATAGTTAAGTCTTGAGAAGAAATCCGAAGCATCGGAGGAAGTAAGAAGGATTTGCAATGGCTGTATTGTTCCAACCTCGTAAGTTGCAACCATTCTATTAAGCAAAACTTCGACCAATTCGTTCAATGACCTTTCAAGACCCGATATTTTTTTAGTTGTAGTATCAATATCCAAAGTAATATCAGTAATCTGTTCCTGAGTTGAGGCAATTTGATACTCAGTTAATTTAATCTGATTATCCATAACTGCAATCTGTGAAGACAGAGTGTTTGCCTGACTCTTTAATTCATTAATCTTGCTTGTGTACTCGCTAATTTTATTTTGTAAATCTTGGTTAGCTGGAGAAGTTGTTGGAGTTGGCGTAGGGCTTGATTGGGCAAGAGAAAAACCTTTAGTAAAAATTAAGACCAGAAAAATGATTAAAAATATTATTGTTTTTTTTAAAAAATTCATAGAACATAAAGTCATTTAAGATATCTTAAAACAGCCAAAAAGCTTGAGATAATACCAAGTAATGCAGCAAGCAATAATTCAAGTCCTAAAAGCATAAGTAAATCCATAGCTGGAACCGGGATAATGGGAATTCCTTTTAGGAAAGACTCTAGAAATGGAGTTGCATATAAAAGCGTGGCCGTTGAAATAGACCAACCAATTACTGCACCAATCATTCCGTAAAATATTCCTTCTATGATAAAAGGCCATCTTATATACCAATTGGTTGCTCCGATAAGCTTCATTATCTCAATATCTTCCTTTTTATGAGAGATCTTTATTCCAATTATTGTAACCATAATAAAGACTGAGACAAGTGATAAGAGAACTATTAAGGCAATGCCGATTTTTCTGATTGCATTAGTCCAGGAAGTTAATGCTGAAACAACATCCTTTTGATAGATTACTTCTGAAACAATCGGAGATTTTTTAAGTGTATCTGAAATGGGTGCCAAATCTTCGATTTTAATTGCGGATATTTCAAAAGATGCAGGCAGGACGTCTGCCGTTACCAAATCAAGCAAAAGAGGATCGTCTTTATTCTGCTCTTTATAAATGCTTAAAGCCTGTTCTTTGGAAACATATTTAATTGACGCAATTTTACCACTCGTTGAAAGCTGGTTTTCAAGCGCATTAATATCAGCTTGGGGTGCATCGTTTTTGAAAAAAGCGGTAACCTGAGGTTTTGATTCAAAAAAATTAACTATTTTTGAAGATCCTACAAGTATAAATGTAAAAAAGGAAACGACCAAGAAAGTTAAGGTCATAATTAGAATTGCAGCAAAAGCCTGATAAGGCGACCTTCTGATATTTCTCCAAGCTGTGCTAAAGAATTTCATTCTTTCTTTTCCTCCTTTTGGCTTTTTTCATCTTTTTCTTGGCCTTCTTGATCTTTTTGTTCAACATGTTCTTCATGTTTTTTCTCTTTCTCTTCGTGTTTCTCCTCATGCTTTTCTTCGTGCTTTTTCTCCTCATGATGGCCTTTTTCTTCCTTTATAACTCTTCCCTTATCCAAATGAACAACTCTTTTGTTCATGCTTTTGACTATGTCAACATTATGCGTTGCCATAATAACCGTAGTTCCCATTTTATTAATGTCTGATAATATCTTTACTATTTCCCAGGAAGTGGCTGCATCAAGGTTTCCCGTTGGCTCATCGGCAAGAAGAATCTCTGGGGAAAGGATTAATGCTCTTGCTATGGCTGTTCTTTGCAGCTCTCCTCCTGAAAGCTGAATCGGGAATTTGTCTTTGTGTTCCAATAAACCCACTTGTCTTAATATTTCTTCTACTCTTTGTGATACTTTTTTTGCATTTTCTCCGGAGACTTCAAGGGGTAGAACTACGTTTTCAAAAATAGTCCTATCTGCCAAAAGCTTTAAATCCTGGAAAACAACGCCTATTTTTTTTCTAAAAGAAGAGAGCTTTCCTTTGGAGAGCTTAACAACATCAAATTCATTGATGAAAATGCTTCCCTCAGAGGGTAAAGTATCTCTTATTAAAAGTCTAAAGAGAGTTGTTTTACCGCTACCTGTTGGACCTACCAAAAAAATAAATTCTCCTTTATCAACTAAAAGAGAAACTTCGGAAAGCGCAAGAGTTCCTGTTGCAAATTTTTTAGATACTTTATCAAGTTTTATCATTACAAAACCTCAACTCTTCCTACATCCATTAACCATCCTGCGTGTTGAGCTTTTTGTGTTTCTCCCCAGACCTTTATTTTCCTACTGACAAACTGTGATAAATCAACAATTGAGGAAGTAAGGTAAACGTTTTGGCTTTCTCCACCGGGTCTTTCCAGATGAAATGCACCTTCGCCGTCTATCCCGCCTTCTTTTAATGTTCCCTCAACAACGTCTTTGAAAGTTTTAGTATCTTTTGATCCAACGATAGTTCCTTTAGGTGCGGAAGATAAATTCAAGATATTATTTGTTTTTGATCCAGAAGTTTGGCCACCAATACTGCCGGAAAGGAAGAATCCGGTCATTATTCCCAAAACTACGACTAAAATTAAAGCACCTACTATTTTAGGAGAGTATTTTGATTTCATAGCATTTTTATCGAAGTTTTTGATCAAAGGTTGATCTGTAATTCTTTCTTGCTCGTTTTTTTCTGTCTCCATTAACTTTAAATCACCTCCTCATCTAGTAAACCATATTTCAAGGCTTTTAGCAACCTTTAAAGGAGTCTTAGTTCCTCTTCAATGAAGCTATCTATCTCTCCATTTAAGACAGATTCCGTATTTGAGGTCTCAAAATTGGTTCTTAAGTCTTTTACCATTTTATAAGGATGCAAAACATATGATCTTATCTGGTTTCCCCAGCCTGGAGTCTTATACCCGCCCTTAAGGCTTTGCTCATGCTTTTTCCTCTCTTCTTCCTGTAGAAACCAAAGCTTGGCACGAAGCATTTTTAAGGCATATTCCCTGTTTTGGCCCTGATAGCGTTCACTTTGGGCCGTAACTATGATTCCCGTTGGCTTATGAGTTAGTCTTACCGCAGTTGATACTTTATTTACGTTTTGGCCGCCATGGCCTCCGCTTCTGAAAAAATCCCACTCCAAATCGTCGTCTTTTATCTCAAGTTTTCCCTCCTCAATGTCTGGCAATACTTCAACCAAAGCAAAAGAGGTTTGCCTTAGCTTATCCGCGTTAAAAGGAGATTGCCTGACAAGCCTATGGACCCCTGCTTCGTGTTTTAGGAAGCCGTAGGCATATGGACCGTCAACTTGGATGGTTATGCTCTTTAAACCGGCTTCTTCACCTGGTGTTTGTTCAATTATCTCCTGCTTGAAGTCGCGTCTTTCAAAAAACCTCGAGTACATTCTATAAAGCATGTTCGTCCAGTCCATTGCCTCAACTCCTCCCTGGCCTGAATGCAAAGCCAAAATTGCCGAACCTTTATCAAAATCGCCTGAGAAGTAAAGTAAATTCTCAAATTCTTTAACCAAAGTCTTTGCCTCATCAAGACTTCCTGTTTCCAAAAGTTCTAAAAGCGTCTCTGCTTTTTTTATCTCTTCGGAAAGTCCTGCTAGTTCTTTCATTCTTGAAGAAGCCGATCTTTGATCTTTCCAAAAGTCAGGATGGGAACTTTGGACCTCAATTTCTCTAACCATCTTTCTCTTTTGGTCAATATTAAATTTTTCTAAGGCTTTTTGTGCTCTTATCTTTAAATCTTCCATAAATTAAAATACTTTTAAAAATGACAGAATTACTGCTACCGAGGCTATAGCCATAATAACGGTAATTAGCCACCCCATTATATTCGAAACTTTTGGGTTTGTCCTGCCATTCATAATCTGTTTATTATTGGAAATTTTCATAATAAGAATTAGAAGGATTGGCGCACATACTCCGTTTAAAATGGCAGAGTAATAAAGTATCTGGAATGGCTTAATTGGCAAAAACCCTATCAAAAGTCCAAGCAAGGTTGCAAGTGCAATGACAAAATAAAAAGTTTTGGCTTTTGAAAACCTCTCATTAAGTCCCGTTCTCCAGCCAAAGCTTTCAGAAAGCGCATATGATGCACTTCCGGCTAAGATCGGTACTGCCAAAAGTCCAGTGCCTATAATTCCTGCAGCAAAAAGAAGGAAAGCAAAATCCCCCGCAATAGGTTTTAGGGCCAATGCTGCCTGATCGGCTGTTTCAATACTTAGTATTCCGTTTAAATGAAGCGTTGAGGCTGTTGTGATGATAATAAAAAACATGACAATATTTGAAAAAAACATGCCAATTACGGTATCAAGCCTTAACTGACTAATATCTTTTCCTGTTATATGCGGCTTTCCTCTTCCCATACTTGCAATTTTATGATGCTCTATCTCTTCCTCAACCTCTTCATCAGCCTGCCAGAAAAAAAGATATGGGGAAATAGTTGTACCTAAGATGGCTACGATATTAAAAAGATACTCTTTGGAAAAATAAACAGTAGGTAGAACAGTTGATTTAAGAACATTTATCCACTCCTGTTTTATTATTATTGCGGCAAAGATATATGAAAAAAGAGCAAATGTAAGATATTTAAGAAGACGGGCATAAACTGCGTAAGAAACAAAAACCTCTAGGGTAATTGTCGTAACAGTTAAAACAATCAGCCAAAAGACATAAGGGATATCAAATATTAGTTTTGCCGATGCCGCCATTGCCGATAAATCAGCGGCGATGTTTATAGTATTGGCAAAAAACAAAACAAATACTGCTCCATATAAAATCCATTTTGAATAGTATCTTCTAATAATCCCAGAAAGACCCATTCCGGTAGCAAGACCGATGCGACCACAAATCTCCTGAATGACGGTCATAAAAGGAAATGTGAAAAGTGCGGTCCAGGCCTGGGAATAGCCAAACATTGCTCCTGTTTGGGAATATGCTGCTATACCTGAGGGATCGTCGTCTGCGGCACCTGTGATAAACCCAGGACCTAAAACTTTTAATAGCTTTTTCAATTTTTCTTTCATTTAAAGCCCACTACAAATCCTCTCGCATGTGCTTTTCAACTGGCTTTTAGGAAGATCCTTGAGAGACTTTAAATCATTAATTAGTTTCTGAACCTGGGGGGAAGAACTGGCAATTTCTGCAACATCTAAGCTTTCCGCCTGAGTTTTTAAGTTATTAACATTTTCGGAAATACTTTGCTTAATATTACTTGAGAACTCAGCTGTGTTTAAGCCTTTTACGTTTTCTTTTGGTTTTTGGGCAGGAGGTTTATAATCCGGTGGAAAAACTGAATTTTTAACCTGAATTGCTGTTACTATGACAAGAACTGCGATAACTATTGTGGCTATTATTTTCTTCTTATCCCAGGCGATTTCTTCTTTTTCTATCTTTCTCATGCAATAATTGTAGGCAATTTAGACCCTCTTTGCAAACAAAATAATGGTATATAATATTCCTATGGACTTTTTACAGGCGATTATTTTGTCTGTTGTTGAGGGAATTACAGAATTTCTGCCAATATCTTCAACCGGACACCTTATTTTAGCCTCAAATCTTCTAAATATTCCCCAGACTGAGTTTGTCAAAGATTTTGAAATAGTAATCCAGCTTGGAGCAATACTTTCCATAGTTTTCTTGTATTTTGGGCGCTTTATGCAAAGCAGTCAGATTTGGAAAAAGATTTTAGCAGCTTTCATACCGACCGCTGTTGTCGGATTTATTCTTTTTAAGTTTATAAAAGAGTTTCTTTTAGGAAATCTTTATATAACTCTTTTTGCCTTATTCGTTGGAGGTATTTTATTAATTCTCTTAGAACTTTTGTATAAAGAAAAGGAACACCATGTAGATTCTATAGAGGAAATTCCGCTTAGAAATGCCTTTTTAATAGGACTATTTCAGGCAATCGCCGTAATACCAGGAGTCTCAAGATCAGCATCGACAATTGTTACAGCGCTTTTCCTTGGAACTAAGAGAAAAGCAGCGGCGGAGTTTTCTTTCTTACTTGCAGTTCCGACAATGCTTGCTGCAACTTTACTTGATATAACAAAAAGTAATTTTTCTTTTAACGAAGGCCAGTGGACGATTTTGGCAACAGGATTTGTAGGATCATTTATCGTAGCTGTTATCGTAGTTAAGCTTTTCTTAAGATACTTACAAAACCATAGCTTTATTTCTTTTGGAATTTATAGAATTGTCGTAAGTTTAATATTTTGGTATATTCTTATCAAATGAACACGTTTGAAAGCATATATGACATTGTTGCAAAAATCCCCAAAGGAAAAGTGACTACTTATGGTGCAATTTCCAAACTCTTGTCAATTGACCCAAGAGTTGTTGGTTTTGCGCTGCATGCCAATAAAGATCCCGAAAATATCCCCTGTCACAGGGTCATAAATTCAAAAGGTAAAATTTCTGCGGGTTTTGCATTTGGAGGACCAGATATTCAACAGCAAATGCTTGAAAAAGAAGGAGTAGAATTTGATAAGGGAAAAGGGGTAGATTTAAATAAGTTTGGCTATTTTTTATCCTGATTTTCCTTAACCTTTTTAACGTCTTCCAATAATTCTTTAGTCACCCTATCAATTTCTTTTTTGAGTTTTTCCTCAATATCGTTAACTTTTGTCTTTAGATGAGAAAGAGTTTGTTCATGATTTTCCAAAGCTAAGTTTTTCAAAAATGTCTTTTTATCTTCTTCGCTTAACTGACTTAGAGTCTTTGAGACAACGGTGCTATGAATATTTGCTTCGACTAAGGAAAGTAGATGGACTCTTTCCTCACTTGTCACATCAAGGGAAGCTAACTCCAAAGTAATATGGGTAGTTTCTACTAAATGTGAATAAAAATGTTTTGTTTTCATATGCTTATTATAAACTAACTGGTCCCAAAGGTACCTTATTTTCCGGATCGTCTACGAAAAAGTACAAAACAGGACCTTTTCCTCTTCCGTCTACTCTTTCTAAATACCTCATTACTTCGGGAGACCCTCCCAGTTGCTTACCCGTCCAGGCAGCGGGACCTGAATCACCGATTACGGCAACGACTGCTTTACCGTTTTGGGGATTAACAACCAGCATTTTCCTGTATTTATAAAAATCCATATATTCTTTTGTCTTTTCGTTAAATCCGGGAGAAAGAAAAGTCTGTACCGCAATGTAATATTTTTCTCTTAAATTATCCTCCCCAGTCATCTCTGACCTTGAATTGGCAAAATACCTGAATGCTCCAAGACCCGGAGCCATGCCATAGCTACCAAATTCCAAAGCTTCCTGTGGGGTATCAAAGTGCATAAACATATTGTCACCCGGAAATCTAGCCAAATGCTGCTCCTGACCAATATAGCCATATTGGGAATTTAGTCTTTTACCTGAAAGCTGTGCAATCGCATTGATACCAAACGTTCTTGCAAATACCTCAGAGACTTTACTTTCCTCATCCGTCGTTAACGGTCTTACGTCAGGAGGCAAGACGCTTTTTAGATCGTAGACTAAAAAAACTCGCTTATCCACAGGCTGGGGATTTGTCACCTCTGCCGAAAAAGAAGCTGGAATCTGCGGGATTATGGGAGATGTTAATAAGAAAAGCCCGGTAATTGAGCCAACGGCTAATTGCTTTGAATTATTCTCCAGCCAATCAAAAGCTTCTTTGTGTTTATCAAATATTTCCTTTTGAAGATTACTATGCTTTTGACCCCACTTTTGCAAAAGCTTTTGATAATGAATACTTTTACCCTGAAGCATACTTAAATCATAACAAATTTAGTCTACTTAACAAAACTGTAGATAAAAGTCTGCCCAAAGTTTTCAAAAAACAAAAGATTTGGATTATTATTTAACCGCCTTATTACGTAATCTCCGTCACCTAAAAGATAATGCTTATTTTTACTCAAAGCGTTGTATTCGTCCCTATTGACAACTATAAAGTTAACTCCCATTCCTTTTATTTTTGCCAAAGATTCATCGCTTGGAAAGTTTTTAAATAAAAACAGTACGTCTTCCTGCCATTTTTTTGGTGAAAAACCGCTGTAGCCGTTAACGACTTTTCTAAAGCTTTTTGTATAGAAATATTCCCTTTCAAGCTCAATATATGAATTAGGACTGTTCCAGTTATAGATTGGCATGATAATAAACTTTGAATCTTTAGAAGTTGTATTCATCCATCCATAAACACTTGGGAAATTATTTTTTGCTAAAACAGGATAAAATCTCATGGGAAAATTATATTCTGCAACTATACCTACAATTAAAATCAGGTAAATCACCCAAGACTTTTTAAAGTTTTTTAATATCAAAGGAAGAATTAGGGCAATTAAGATAGCCATACAAAAGATAAAAAGCATTTCCCATCTGGCTGAATTTCTAAAACCGTTAAAGCCTGGAATTATGTAATAAAAAAGTGCATAAGGCAAAATAACGGGAAACGGACTATGAATTGTCTGCCTAGCTAAATGAAGAGCAGGACCAAGGCTTAATATAATACCTAAAATACCTGTTGTTAAAAAGCTTTTTTCAAAAATACCAATTTTTTGAAATCTTTTGATGCAATAAAAAATGACAAAGATAGATACCAAGCTAAATACCAAGCCTATATATCCTGGCTTTAACTCGTCGGTTCTTGAATACTTTTGAGCATTCGATATATTTAAAAGTAAAGGTTCTAGGATAGTGTGCTCGCTTGGGTAAATTAAGTCTTCGGGTTGAAGCGCAAAGTGAATAGAATCTCTGATATCCCTTTGTGCTTCGTATTCTTTATTAACATCCAAATACGGTTTTGCAATTATAAAACAAAGTATTAAGACCGAAAAGATAAGCAAAGCCGTTTTCCTATTAATAAGTTTTTTAATAATTTTTCTATCTTTAAAGTAAAGAAAAAGTAAATATATACAAAAAAAGAATAATAAAAAGTATGCAGGCAAAAAACTGTTATAAAACTGCAGGACAAAGAAAACCAAGGATAAAAAAAGAAAACGCACTTTAAAGTTTTTGGTAAAGATAATAAAAAACAAAATTGAAAGCGGAATCCATTGGATAGAAAGCATTTGTAAATGGGTTTTCTTATCCAAAAATGCCGGTGAGAAAATTATAAGTAATCCCGAGACTATTGCTGCCCAAAAATTCTTGGTTAAATAGAAAGATAATAGAAAGGTAAAAAAACCAACCATAAAGATTGAGGAAATAAAAGTAAAATTAACGACTGCAATAGGTTGATTAATTAACCAAAGAGGAATAATGGAAAAAACAGCTGAAGTAATAAAAGTTTCTGAATATGCAAGAGAATTTATATAAGGAAAATAGATGTTGGCATTAAACAAGGACAAAGGATCGGTAAATAAAGAGTGGATTACCCAATTCATTATCCAAGCCTCAAGATATTGATCACCGTAACCCGTCGTAAGCTTTCCCAAATTAAAAATAAGAGGATAGGTAATATAAATTGCACTAAGAAGAAAAATTGCAACTGCAATTATAACCTTAGAATGTTTTTGGATAAATTCTTTTAACCAAGACATTGAATATTTAGGCAAATTCGGACAGTATCTTAATAAGAGTTTTAACTTGCAAAAGAGTATGTGCGGGAAAATTTCCAATCCTTACTTGTTTTTGTTTATTTTCACCATATCCGCTTCCTAAAATTATTCCTCTTTTTCTGCAAAAGGAAATTAAATCAAGTGAATTTCCCTTGATCTTTGCTACAATTGTTGTCTTGGAACGAAGGCTCTTTTCGTTCACCAATGGAGATAAAATCTTACTTTTATCTAAAAAGCCATAAAGAATATCTGCTTTTTTAATTGTTTCTTTTCTTAATCTTTGTATCCCATATTTTCCCATATCTTTTAATACCCCATTTAAAAGAAATATCGCCAACACATTGGGTGTCTCTGGAGTTTCAGATTTTAAACTATATGAATAAAGAGTTGGGAGGTTGTGATATGAACCGATATCTTTTCCCAAATCCAAAAGTTTTTGGGATTTTTTTAGTGCTTTATCGCTTATTACGAGCACTCCAAGGCCTGCAGGTAATCCAAAACCTTTCTGAACTGAGAAAAATACATTATCAAGATATTTATATTCTAAGTCCCCAAAAGGAACTCCTGATACAAAGTCTACGGCAATGAGTAAGTTTTTATTTTTTCTTTTAAGATCATAAATTTTATCCATTGGAAAAACTATTCCGCTACTGGTATCGTTTTGGGTAACACATAAAAGCTCTATTTTGGAAAGATCAATTTCTTTTAATTTGTCTTCATCCAGCCCTTTTCCAAATTCTGCGGAAATTTTGACTGGTTTTTTCCCCAAGTCTTTTGCTATATTAAAAAACTTTTCTCCAAAAGCTCCCGTTATAAGATGCAAGCTATTTTCCAAAACCAGATTATTAATACTTATTTCCATTCCTTCAGTTCCTGAAGAGATGAAAAATACATGAAAGTCTTGAGGGATATTCAAAAGTTTCTTAAGTAAAGCTACATTTTCCAAAAACAGTTGGTGAAAGAAATCACCCCTGTGGGAAATAGATAACACATCCTCATTAACTGCCTTTAATAAATGTTTTTGTACGCTTTTATAGTTTTGCGAAGGCCCTACCGTAAAAAAAACTTTTTTCATGTTAATAAAGTAATCTAAATTTTATTGTTTCTTCAATATTTTTAAGCTTAGTTTGTAAGTCATTTGAATATTCTTTGTTGATATCGGTAATTACACACCCAATTATATCATTTGTGCCTAAGATTTGGTTTTCAATATTTGCACCCGTTTCGGAAAGAGCTGTATTTATCTTTGCCAAAACCCCAGGAACATTTTTATGTATATGTATGAGTCTGTGAATTTTTTGCATTTGAGAAAGATTAAGGTTTGGAAAATTAACCGACAAAGTAGTATTTCCAAGATCGATAAAATCTATCAGTTTTTTACCAACAAACTCTCCGATATCTTCTTGTGCTTCCTCCGTGCTTCCTCCGATGTGAGGAGTAAGAATAACATTGGGTAAATTTCTAAGAAGGGAGTTAAATTTTTCACCATTGCCGTTTGGCTCATTGGGAAAAACATCCACGGCAGCACCCTTAATTTTTCCATTAACAATATATTTATGCAAAGCTTGAATATCTACTATAAATCCCCTGCTCAAATTTAAGAATATCACTCCGTCCTTCATTTGCTTAAATTCTTTTTCACCAATTAAGTTTTGATTTGATTTTCTCCCATCTACATGTATCGCTATAACATCACTTATTTGTAAAAGCTCCAAAAGAGTCTGACATTTTCTTACGTTTCCAACTGCCAATTTCTCAACTATGTCATAAAAATAAACTTCCATACCTAAAGCTTGGGCGATAATTCCAAGTTGTGTACCTATATTTCCGTAGCCGACTATTCCCAAACGTTTTCCCCTTACTTCATGACTTCCCTTTGCCGACTTATCCCAAACTCCACTATGTAACTTGTTACTTTTTTCAATTACGTTTCTAAAAAGAACTATTATTTCCGCAATCGTAAGCTCGACTACGCTTTTGGTATTACTGTAAGGCGCATTAAAAACAACTATCCCTTTTTTCGTACATTCCAAAAGATCAATCTTATCAGTACCTATACAAAACGCGCCTATGGCAATTAGTTTCGGGGCATTTTCTAAGACTTTTTTTGAAACAGCGGTCTTTGATCTGACACCAAGTATTGAAACATCTTTAATTTTTTCTATCAATGTTTTTTCATCCAAAGCATTTTCCAATAACTCGACAGTATATCCCTGGTCTTTAAATTTCTTAACTGCAGATTTATCTATATTTTCAGTTAATAAAACCTTCATCTTGCTTTTTGGATAAGACAGAGCCCTTGGAAGACCGAGGGAAAACAAAAATTCATCAAAACTGTTAACTGTTAAATCAGCTTTTTTAACTACGTTTTCTCTTGTTACATTTTCGCAAAAGGCAACAAATTTTACTTTTTTATCTAATTTCTTTATCTCAAAATCCGTATATCCGTCTCCTAAAACAAATACATTTCCTTCTAAATGCAATGATTTTACGGCTCTTGCCTTACCGTTTTCTTGAGATAAAATATTTTTCTTATCAAATCCCAATACCTTATTGTTTTTTATAATGAAACTATTAGAAAGAATATGGTTTTCCAAAACACCAAACCTTTTTACAACAGGGTAAATATATTCTTTAAATCCTCCTGAAATAATATAAATACTATTTCTATTTTCCTTAAAAAACTCCTTGTTTCTTTCAATGGAAGGTGTAATTTTTGCTTTAAGATGTTTTATTAGTTTTTCTATATCTTTTTTTTCTATTTTTAGAAGAGACAATCTTTTTGATAAAGACTTTGAAAACTTTATTTTCCCTTCCATACCTAAGGCGGTAGTTTTCTTAATTTCCGAAGTAATTCTGTCTTTATTTAAATTACCCTTAAGAACAATCTCTGAGAGTTCGTCGATTGCCTCAGTTTGAATAAAAGTGCTGTCAAAATCAATTATGTAATAGTTTTTCATTTTTACCATTAAAAAACCTCCCTTTTGGGAGGTTCTGTTTGTTATTTACTTTCTTCTACAACACCATAAACCTCCCAAAGTTCAAATCGGAACTTGAGGAAGGTGAAAAATTATTGTTAACGTCAACTCTGCTATTCATGTTTTTATTATACAAAATTAACTGCTTATGTCAACAAAGAATCTTAATTCGGCCAGTGGCACTTTTTATATTTTTTTCCGCTTCCACACCAACACGGATCATTTCTTCCAAGTTTTTTCTTTGCAAGTTTTTTCTGGTCATCGGAAACCTCTTTATTTATATTTTCTCCTGCAGGTTTCTCACTAACGCCTGGTTTATTAAGTGGATTTTCTACTGGAGGATTATTATGAACATGAATCTTATAAATTCTATGAACCATTTCGTCGTCAACAGCGTTTATTAATTGTTCAAACATTGTATACGCTTCATTTTTGTACTCAACTAAAGGATCTTTCTGGCCGTATCCACGAAGACCGATTCCCTGTCTTAAATTATCTATTGCATCCAAATGATCAACCCAAAGATTGTCAATTACGGAAAGTGAAACAAATTTTTCAAGCTGCCTCATCAAATCCTCACCCATTTCTTGTTCCCGTTTTTGATAAAGATCGTTTGCAATATTGGTTAAGAAAGAAATTTTGTCTTCAATACCCCGTAGTTGTTCAAGCTGGATTGCAATTTGTTTTAATGACTCTTCATCAAAAGGAATAATTGTCCCAAACTGCTCAGCAATCTTATCAGACGGAGATTTTCCTTCCTCAAAACTTTCTGAATACATTGTAACCAAGGCCGAAATACTGGCGTGTATTTTTTCAATTAAATCTTGCCTTAAATCTTTTGACTTTTCGTCAGTTTCCAAGACCGCTCTTCTTCTTTGATAAATAATTTCCCTTTGCTTATTTAAGACGTCGTCATAATCGACCAAGTGTTTTCTGATATCAAAATTATATCCCTCAACCTTAACTTGAGCCTGCTCTATTGCTCTTGAAACAAGCGGATGCGATAGGGGTACGGCTTCAGGCATATTAAATTTCGTCATTAACCCCGAGATCGTGTCACCGCCAAAAAGCCTCATGATTTCATCATCCAAGCCTACAAAAAACTGTGAAAGTCCTGGATCACCTTGTCTTCCGGATCTTCCTCTTAGCTGGTTATCAATTCTTCTTGATTCGTGTCTTTCAGTTCCGATTACATATAGTCCACCCAAATCTACAACCTCTTTGTGTTTTTGCTCCCAGTCTTTCCATTTACTAGATGTTTTATCATCAGTTCCATCAGATTTTTTAGGGGGCTGACCTCCAAGGATAATATCAACACCGCGTCCTGCCATATTGGTTGCAACAGTAACCGCACCTTTTTCTCCAGCTTTTGCAATGATTTCTGCTTCTCTTTCATGGTTTTTGGCATTTAAGACTTCGTGTTTAATACCTTTTCTTTTTAAGAGCTGGCTTACTATCTCATTTTTATCAATTGAGGTTGTGCCAACCAAAACAGGCTGTCCTCTTTTATTGGCTTTTTCAATCTCAGCTGCAACCGCGGTATATTTGGCATTTTTTGTTTTATAGATAGCATCTGACATGTCATTTCGTACCATGTCTCTGTGAGTCGGGATGACAACTACATCCAGCTTATATATCTTATTGAACTCTTCCGCTTCTGTGACTGCCGTTCCAGTCATACCGGCAAGACGCTCATACATCCTAAAATAGTTTTGCAAAGAAACGGTAGCAAGAGTTTTGGATTCTCTCTGTATGGCAACGCCTTCTTTGGCTTCAATTGCCTGATGGAGTCCTTCAGAAAGCCTTCTTCCAATCATAAGCCTTCCCGTAAACTCGTCAACCAAGATTACTTCTCCTTCTTTGACAATATAATCTTTTTCTTTGTGGAAAAGCGTCCTTGCCTTTAGCGCTGCTTCCAAATGATAAACAGTATCAAAATCCCTTTCGTATATATTGGCAATTCCGTAGAGTTTTTCTATCTTTCCGATTCCATGATCTGTTAAATGGGCTGTTCGCAGTTTCTCATCAATCTTATAATCAGTTTCGGAACTTAACTTATCAACGAGCCTTGCGTATTCATAATACTTCTGGGTTGGTTCTTCATCGGGAGCTGAAATTATATGCGGAGTCCTTGCCTCATCAATTAATACTGAGTCAACCTCATCGACAATTGCAAAGTAAAAACCCCGCTGCACCAAAGAAGCCTTGTCTTGTGCCATATTATCTCTTAGATAATCAAAGCCAAACTCGGAGTTTATGCCATAGACAATATCTGCCTCGTATGCTGTCTTTCTGTCAATTTCTTTTAGGTGCAAAAGTCTGACGTCCGTTGCTTCTTTGTTGACAAACTTTGGGTCAAAAAGAAAAGACTGTTCGCTAATAAGAGAAGAAACAGTCATTCCCAGGAAATCAAAGATCGGACCCATCCAACCCGCATCTCTTCTTGCTAGATAATCGTTGACCGTAACCAAGTGGACATTTTTGCCTGTCAATGCATGAAGAAAAAGGGCGGGAGTTGCAGACAATGTTTTTCCTTCCCCTGTTTTTTGCTCTGCAATCTTTCCGCTAGCCAAAACAGCTGCAGCTATAAGCTGGACGTCAAAATGCCGTAGTCCCACAGTTCTTACGGCTGCTTCCCGAACAAGCGCAAAAGCTTCCGGCATGATTTGCTCAAGGGGCTCACCGTCCTCAACTCTTTCTCTAAATTCTGCTGTTTTTTTGGGAAAGTCCGTAGCTTTTAATTTTTTATACTTTTCCTCTAAACTATTTATTCTTTCAATAGCTGCCTGTAGTTTATTAATCTCTTTTTCGTTTGAGTCAAAAAGCTTACCAAAGATATTTAGCATACAACCTATCTTAGCATAAATCAGCCTCAAAAAAAATCCCTCACCGTAAAGATGAGGGATACCAATTGATCAACTGGTAATAATTGGTAATGCTCCAAATTGCTTACCAACTATTTCTTCTTCTTTCTTTTCTTTGCCATTGTTAATTCACCTCCCTTTCGGTTTATAAATTATTTTTACTATTAACCAGTAATTAAGTTTATATTGTAATATTTTTTCTTTAATGTCAAGAAATTTTCTTTGCTTCAAAATACGCGGTTTTAATTGATTTAGCAATTAAAATTAGTGAGGCTAATTTTTACTATTTTATTACACTTTTACCCAAAATTTCTTGTAAAACTTCGGGGACTTTTATTGACCCATCAGCTTGTTGGAAGTTTTCTAAAATTGCAATGATTGGTCTTGTAGAAAAAGCAGTACCGTTTAGGATGCTTACAAACTTTCTTTCGTTATCTTCTTGGTATCTAATATTTAGCCTTCTTGCTTGGAAATCAGTTGTTGTAGAAGTTGATGTAACTTCCCTGTATTTTCCCTCAGATGGAACCCATGCCTCCAGGTCATACTTTCTGGCAGCAGGATATCCCAAATCTCCGCTACACATTTTTACGACTTGGTATGGGATACCTAATGCCTGAAGTAACTTTTCTTCTATTGATAAAAGATATTCGTGTTCCTTATCATCTTCTCCCTCTTTTGTATAAGAAACCATCTCAACTTTGTCAAACTGATGAACTCTTAAAATTCCCCTTGTATCTTTTCCATAGCTTCCGGCTTCTCTTCTAAAACACGTTGAAAAACCAACGTATCTTTTGGGTAAATCTTTTGCATTTAAGACTTCGTCTTTGTGCATTGCAACAATTGATTGTTCGCTTGTTCCGACCAAAACCAAATCGTCTTTATCAAAAATGTACATATCTTCATCTCCACCGTTTTCCATGTAACCCAGTCCTTTCATAATCTCTGTCTTGATTAAAACCGGTGGTATAAGAGGAATAAACCCTTCTTTAAGTAAAATGTCAAAAGCAAGCTGTCTTAGCGCAAATTCCAAAAGTGCTCCGTCATTTTTCAGAAAATAAAATCTGGCGCCTGATATTTTGGAAGCTCTGACTACGTCAATAATATCCAGACTTTCTCCTAAGGTAAGATGATCTTTTGGAGTAAAATCAAATTTAGTAGGCTCTCCTACTTTTCTTAAGACTTCATTATCTTCCTCGTTTTTACCAACCTTAACATCGTCTTTTGCCGGATTTGGGACTTTTAAAAGATAAATATTTAGTTCTTCCCTGACTGCGTTTAAGGCATGCTCATGTTTTTCCAGTTTTATCTTAATGTCTTTGCCTTTTTCAATGTTTTTTTCTTTTGCAACTTTGTTTCTTTCCTCTCGAAGTGACTGAACCATGGTATCCAAGCCTCTAAGTTTATTATCAAGCTCCAGGATATGTTCAACATTAATCTCTATACCCTTATCATTGGCTTTCTTTTGAATCTTTTCAGGGTTTTCTCTAATTTGTTTTATATCAAGCATATTTTTTAATAAATCGTTTTAGTTTCTGACTGGCAATGTATCTATGATTATATAACCTTTGCTCAGCTTTTGAAAGTTGGTTCTCATAAAAAAACTTTTTGATTTTGACAAGATAGAAAAATGACCTGAAAGGATACCCTTTCATAAAACTTTCCTTTGGTGTTTTAGAGATTATTCCGTTGACTTTACCCTTAACACTAAAGACCTTTCCGCTTGGAAGCGCAAGCGAGACCACTGTCACAAATCTTGCTTTCCTATTATTATCGGGTAATGTTTTAGAAAGTTTATGCATATGGTTTATTAATTCTTCATCAGTTGAGTGGTGTCCGAGCCATCTTCTTGTTCTTACCCCGGGTGCATTTCCTAAAGCGCTGATTTCAATTCCACCGTCATCGGCAATTGTTGGAAGATTTGCAATTTTTGCAAAAAATAAAGCTTTTTTCTGTGAGTTCTCTATATAAGTTTTCCCGTCTTCCTCGATATCTTTATCAATTCCCAAGTCTTTGAGTGAAACAAATTTAAAGGAAAGATCTTTTAGAAAATCTTTAAATTCATTGACCTTAGCAGGGTTTTTGGTTGCGATAAGAAGCTTTTTCATTTCAAAATTATATCATTTTTATTTTTGGAAAATTATGCTAATATATGTGCGCTTATGCAGGAAAGAAAGACCCACTCAGTAAATTCCCCTGGTGTAACATCGGGGCAGGCAGCTACCCTTGACGCCTGGTTTGATACTATAGGCAAAAGTAATCTTATAATGACTCGGCTTTGCCAAAGAAGAGCGCAGCAAAGAAGGTTTGGACTAGTAAGAAGAGATTCTAGGACTAGACGTCGCTAAATCTTTTTTTGACAAATTCTTTATCCAAGGAAAGTATTAACCAGGCCGCTTTTGGACCATAATCTTTTCCAAGTAAAGATAAATAGATTGCCGCAAAAGTTTCTTTGCCGTTTAATCCCAAACTTTTCCCAATATCATAAATTTTTATTTGAAAATCCTCGGGACTCCGTTTATTATCGATCTCATTTGCAATTTGACGCAGAGCTTTTCTTTGATTATCCGATAGCTCTTTTGCTTTTTGAGGTATGTTTTTTTGTACAGTGAATTTTTCGTTTTCTGGTGCATATTTTTCTATCCAGTTTCTGGCATAAGTTGCCCAATCTTCCAAATTATTTTTTTTAATTTCAGGCTCCATATTTGGCATCTGGACCCACTGGGCCAAAACGGAAAATCTAACTGAGGGCGGATGTTTAATTTGATCACCAATTTGGGAAAGTTCAAAAATTCGGGCTATGTCGCTTCCATCTTTTTTAAAGTATGCATCAGCGGCTTTTTGATAGTCGTCAAACAGATTGGCAATTGTGTTTGGCTCCGAAGGATCAAAGTTAATTTGCGTATTTACTTTAATTCTAACTATCAGAAACCTAATTAGCTCGGGGGGCAATATCTCAAGCATGTCTGACGCAGCAATTCCCACCCCTCTTGAAGAAGACATTTTCCTTCCACCTATCAATATCCACTCATAGGGAATTGGGAAAGGAACTGGATAATTAAGAACTCTTTTTGCTACTTCACTTGCCAGGTCATGCGAGCCGCCTTTTGACATATGGTCTTTTCCGGCTCCTTCAATAGTTACTCCAATCGCTTTCCATTTTACCGGCCACTCAACTTTCCATGGCATTTTTCCGACAATCTTGCCATCACCGCTAAAAGGCGAGGCTTTACCTTTTTCACCGCAACCTTTTGTCCATTTAACTTTATCGACAACACATTCAAAGGTTACAAGCTTTCCATCCCAGTCTATAACCTGGGTTGTTGAAACTTTGCCGCAATTTGGACAATATAGTTGGAATGGATACCAATCATCCGGCAGTTTTTTGTCATACATTTCCTCATATATTTTCCTGACTTTACTGGCATTATCCAAAACATCTTTAATCATCGGATTCATAAGTCCATTTGTGTATAAATCTTTGGTCCAGATAATTTCCGGTGTACTTCCGATTGCGTTAAATACTTTTTGGAAATCAGCGGCATAATACCTTGCATAATTTTCATATCCCTCAACAGGAGATGGGATTTTAAAAAGAGGCATACCCAAAAAAGGCTCAAATTTCTCTCTGTCTAAATATGAAGGGACATCATCCATTGGATCGTGATCTTCAAACACATAGGTATATTTTGCTTTTTCCCCTCTACTAAGAAGGGCTTTATAGATAAGATCATGAATTACTACTCCTCTTAAAGCACCAACATGAACCCTGCCTGAGGGAGTTTTCATGTCATCCACCCAGTATGGCTTATATTTTCCTGATTTAACAATTTGTTCTACTATTTGATCAACCCAAAACATATGACTATTATATTGCTTTTTAACCCAAACAAAAAGCCTAAATAAGCTTTTTAGCCTTTAGAAGCTCCGCGTTTAGTATAGCTGCTCCTGCTGCGCCACGTATAGTATTGTGGACCAAGAGAGTAAATTTAATATCAAAGATAGCCGATTGCCTAATTCTCCCAACGCTTACAGACATACCGTTATTTATATCTCTGTCTAGAACCGGCTGAGGCCTGTCCTCTTCCGTTCTGACAATAATAGGATCAGCCGGAGCAGAGGGAAGATTAAGTTTTTGCGGAAGACCTTTGAAGCTTTTGAATGCTTTCACAACGTCTTCAATTGCCGGTTTTTTAATAAGCTCAACTGTTACCGATTCCAGATGTCCGTCTCTGACTGCGACCCTGTTGCAGTGAGCACTGATTATCATTTTTGCATTGTTTATTTTTCCGCTTCCAACGCTTCCTAAAAGCTTAAGCGGTTCTGTTTCTACTTTTTCTTCTTCATCTCCAATATATGGAACAACATTATCAACTGCATCAAGGGAGGCAACTCCCGGATATCCTGCGCCTGATAATGCCTGCATAGAAACAACAGAAACTCTACTTATCCCAAATGCGTCCTGCAAGGGCTTTAAGGCAAGGGTTAAGCCGATAGTCGTACAATTTGGGTTTGTGACAATAAAACCTTTGCCTTTAAATCTAGTTTTTTGGATATTTATTAAATCCAGATGCTCTGGATTTACTTCTGGGATTAAAAGTGGAACATCGCTGTCCATTCTATGGTTTTTGGAATTACTGATAACTATGTATCCTTTTTTGGCAAATTCTTCCTCGATTGGGCCTGCCACTGATGAATCAAGAGCCGAAAACACAACCCGAGCATTAAAATCAGGAACACATAGCCTAACTTTTAATTTAGCAATGTCTTTTGGAATCCTTGGGGAGACTTTCCAGTTGACAATCTCCTCGTATCTTTTGCCAAGGCTTTTCTCTGAAGCACAAACAAACTTTACCTCAAACCACGGATGACCTTCCAGAAGTTGTACAAACCTCTGGCCGACGTTTCCGGTTGCTCCCAAAATTCCTACAGGTATTTTTCTCATATTAATTCCATCCTTTTTAAAATATCTTTTAGAACTAATTTATTTTTCTCTTCCATAGGAACCAAAGGCAATCTGAAAACTTCCTCAATTTTTCCCATTAAAGACAGTGCTGTTTTGACAGGAAGTGGATTTGTCTCAATGAAATTTGCATTCATCAGTTCCATTAATTTGTAATGAAGGACTTTTGCTTTTGCAAAATCTCCGTTTAATCCATATTGAATCAATTTTGCAAAATCTCTTGGAACCTCATTTGAAACAACGGATATGCATCCGTGTCCACCGACACTAAGCAAGGGAAGCGTAAAAAGATCGTCTCCTGATAAAACACTAAAGTTGGATGGTGCTTTTTTAACTATCTCCATCATTTGTCCCAAATTTCCTGAAGCTTCTTTTACTCCAATAATGTGATCAACTGCATTTGCAATTTTTAATGTCATATCCGAAGTTAAGTTAAGACCAGTACGACCCGGGACATTATATACAACAATTGGCAAATCAACTGCTTTTGCGATTGCTTTATAGTGAGCGATAAGTCCGTTGATTGTTGGTTTATTGTAATAAGGCGTTACGTGTAAAAGCGCATTTGCTCCCGCCTGTTTTGCCAAAAGAGAAAAATGAACCGCTTTTAACGTATCGTTACTTCCTGCACCTGCGATTACCGGCACTCTGCCCCTTACCTCTTCAACCACGGTTTTGACAACCAATTGGTATTCTTCGCTGTTCATAGTTGCCGCTTCACCTGTTGATCCACAAGGAACCAGACCGTTAATACCTTCGCTCAACTGGAATTTAACCAATTTTCTAAGTGCTTCAACATCAATTGACCCATCCCTTTTAAAAGGAGTTGCCAAAGCTGTTATGGCACCGGTTAGTTTTTTCATTTGTTACTCACCCCCAAAGTTTTAATAAAAATATCATTAAAGTTATAAAAACCTTTTTTTGACAAAATAAAGTTTGCTGCCAAAAGTGCTCCTTTTGCAAAACCTTTCCTGTTCCAAGCCTGATGAGTCAGTCTTATCTCATCGGAGGGGCTGTCAAAAACAATTTCATGCTGTCCGAAATTTCTTCCGCCTCTGACTGATGCAAAGTGTAGCTCATTTTTCCCTATCAATCCCTGTACTCTTTCTATCTGCAGTTTTGTTTTAGAAGGAAAGTTTTTCATAATTATTTCCGCAAGTTTTCTTGCTGTACCGCTTGGACTGTCTTTTTTTCCGCTGTGATGCGTTTCAATGCCAAAGACGTCATAATCATATTTTGTCAAAAGCAGACAAGCATGGGAAACTATCGAGAAAAAAATGTTTGCACCGACTGAGAAGTTCTGCCCATAAATTAAACTGCCGTTATGTTGTTGAACAATTTTTTGCACTTTTTTGACATTGTCGTACCAACCAGTTGTTCCAACGACCATCGGTTTTTTTAGTCGCATTACTTGTCTTATATTATCAACAACAATCTCAAAAGAACTAAAATCAATTACAACATCAGCATTTCTTATTCCTTCCAGATCAAGTTTTTCATTTCTGCTTTTGAAACTTATGGAAACAACTAAGTGGCCGTTCTCTTTTACAAGAGACTCTATTTCCTGTCCCATATTTCCGTATCCTATTAAGGCAATTTTCACAGTGCTTCTCCTTTACCGATCAGTGCTTTATGCAATAAGCTAACACTTTGATCAACGTGAATTGAAGGCAAAACCAAGCTGATGTTAATATCCGACGCTCCAAGGGATATCATTCTGACACTAATATCTGATCTATCGAGAATTGAAAATATTTGTTTAAGAATATTTTTAACATCAACAATTTTTTCTCCAATTAAAGAAACCATACCCAGTTCTTTGGTTGTTGAAATTGTTGAAAATTCTTTTAGCTCTTTTATTGCCTGTTCTAAATTTTCATTGTTATCCAAGGAAGCTGAAATACTTACTTCCGAAACGCTGACAAGGTCGATTGAAATATTATATTTTGAAAAAATTGAAAAAACTTTTGCCAAAAATCCTTTATTTAATAACATATCTGTTGAGTAAATTGTAACCAAGGTAATTTTTCTTTTGGAAGCAATTGCAACAATGTGGCTTTTATCTAAATTGGTATTTTTGATAACTGTGCCTTTTGCTTTTGGATTAAAAGTATTTAAAACCCTGACTGGAATTCCACTAGATACAGCAGGACGAATAGTTCTTGGATGAAGAACTCTTGCTCCAAATGCAGCAAGCTCAGAAGCTTCTTTATATGAAACGACTTTTAAAACTTTTGCTTGTTTGATAAGTTTTGGATCTGATGTGAAAATTCCATCTACGTCTGTCCAAATCTGGATTTCATCTGCGTGAAGACTAAATCCAAGTATGGCAGCTGTATAATCAGATCCTCCTCTTCCAAGAGTCGTCGTTTTATTCTGTTTTGTACTACCAATAAAACCAGTAACGACTGGGATAATTCCTTTTTTAATAAGAGGTGTCAGTGTATTTTTTGTTTTTTGCTCTGTTTCTCTTGGCAAAAACTCTGCAGAACCAAAATGATCATTGGTTACAATTAAGGAAGTTGCAATTATTTGTTTTGCATTGACTTTTGCATCGTTTAACATATGAGTGATTATTTTTGAAGAAATTATCTCCCCATATGAGATAATTTCATCTAAAATTTGAGATGTATTTTTTTTACTAAGAAGTTCATCAACAGATTCCAAGGACTCTAAAAGGTAATCTTTTAAATCGTTTGGTACGCTTTCATAATAATCCCTTATTAAGTTTAAGTGCAGATTTTCTATCTGTTTAAAAATAGTATTTTTATTTGCATTTACTTTTGTTAAAGACAAAAGCAGATCTGTTATCCCTGATATTGCCGAAACAACAACAATGGGATTTTTAGACCTTTGTGTTCTTACAATCTCAACAATTGTTTTTAAACTTTTTTTTGTACTTACGGATGTTCCTCCGAATTTTAGAATAATCATATCTGCCTCCCTAGCGTTCTAAAATCTATGGTTTTAAAATAATCATCAACAGTTTCAGCTCTTCGTATTAGTACTGCTTTCCCGTTTGGTTTTAATAGAAGCTCTGCTGATCTTAATTTACCGTTGTAGTTAAAACCCATTGCGTGACCGTGTGCACCTGTATCGTGAATTACTAAAATATCTCCTATATCTACTTTCGGAAGTCTTCTGTCAATTGCGAATTTATCATTGTTTTCACATAAAGATCCTGTTACGTCATAAATCTTTGTTTTATCTTTTTTACTTTTTCCCATAACCGTAATATGATGGTAAGCGCCATACATGCCGGGCCTCATTAAATTAGCCATGCTTGCATCAAGTCCGACGTAATTTTTGTACGTATCTTTTTTATGCAAAACCGTTGTTACTAAATACCCGTAAGGACCTGTTATCATACGGCCGTTTTCCATAAATAGTTTAAGAGGATGCAAATTGTTTTTTACAATTTTTTCTTTATAGATTCTTTCAATTTTTCTAGACAAAAGGCTTAGATCAACAGGTTTTTGATCTTCTCTGTACGGGATGCCTATCCCTCCGCCGATGTTTATAAATTCAAATGTAATTCCCAAGGTTTTATTTATTTCCAAAATCAAATCAAAAAGCATGTTTGCTGTATCGACAAAATACTGGGGATTTAATTCATTTGATGCAATCATCGTATGAAGTCCAAATCTTTTTACTCCTTTTTGTTTCATAATTTTATAGGCTTTAAATAACTGGTCACGAGTTAATCCGTATTTTGCTTCTTCGGGTTTTCCTATAATTGCATTTCCTTTTCTAAGTTTTCCCGGGTTATATCTAAAGCAAATAATATCCGGTATTCCTGCATGCTCTTTTAAGAATTCAATGTGGGATATATCATCAAGATTGATGATTGCCCCTAAATCTTTTGCTTTTATGTATTCTTTTGCAGCGGCATCGTTTGAGGTAAACATAATGTCTTCGCCTTTAAGCCCTACTTTTTGGGCTAAAATAAGTTCAGCATAGGAACTGCAGTCTGCTCCAAAACCCTGTCTTTTCATTATTTCCAGAATATACGGATTGGGGAGTGCTTTAACCGCAAAATATTCCCTAAAGCCTTTATTCCAAGAAAAGGCTTTGTTTAGTTTTATAGCATTTTCTACAATAGCTTTCTCATCATAAATATGAAAAGGTGTTTCAAAATTTTTGATAATTTCTACTATTTGTTTTTTTGTAAATGGCAATGTTTTTCTCATATTTTTAAATTCTCTTGAATACTTTTTATTGCTTGTTTTACGTTTTCTCTATGTCCAAAAGCGGATAATCTAAAATACCCCTCTCCTAAAAGTCCAAATCCCGCACCCGGAGTTCCGACGACACGGGCCTCATTTAATAATTTGTCAAAAAATTCCCAAGAACTTAAACCATTTGGTGTTTTAAGCCAAATGTAGGGAGCGTTTTTTCCTCCGAAGACTTTTAACCCCATTTTTTCAAGACCGACTCTAATAAGTCTTGCGTTTTCCATGTAATAATCAATAATTTCCCCAGACTCTCTTTGTCCTTTTTTAGACAGCACTGCAAGACCCCCTTCCTGGGCAATATTTGATGCGCCGTTAAACATCGTTGTCTGGCGTCTGTTCCACATTGCGTTAAGCTCGCCTTTTTTTGAATTTTGGGTAATAAGATCCATTGGCACAATTGTCCAACCAAGCCTAACTCCTGTAAAACCAGCCCATTTTGAAAAGCTTGAAATTTCTATGGCACATTTTCTAGCCCCTGGTATTTCGTAAATACTTCTTGGCAAATTTTTATCTTTAATGAAAAAACTGTAAGCTGCATCAAAAATAATTATGGCTTTGTGTTTCAAAGCCCAGTTAACAAATCTTTTAAGCTGATCTCTGGTTGCAACCGCACCCGTCGGATTATTCGGACTGCAGATATAAATTAAATCTACTTTTTTATCTGGCAGTTTAGGAAAAAAACCGTTTTCTTCCAAAGAATCCAGATAAACAATGTTTTTATATCTTCCGTTTTTAAACTCTCCACCCCGTCCTTGTATAACATTACTGTCAACGTAGACTGGATAAACAGGATCTGAAACTGCAACTACATTATCGTTTCCGAAAATTGAACTGATATTTGCACTGTCTGTTTTTGCTCCATCACTTACAAAAATCTCTAAAGGATCTATTCTCACTCCCATATTTTTATACCAAGTAGAAAGTGCTGCTCTAAGTCTTGTATCACCCTGCTCATCGCCGTAACCCGTATAGGTATCTACATTTGCTAATTTAGATACACCTAAGCCTAAACCATCTATTACGCTTTTAGGTAAAGCCTCTGTCGTGTTTCCAATACCAAGCCTTAAGACTTTTGCATCTTTGTTTTTTTCCAAAAACACTTTAGTCCTTTTTGCAATCTCTGAAAAAAGATATCCTGCCTGCAATGTTTTATAATTTTTATTTATTGTTGCCATATATTTTAAATATTGTTTTTCCCATTAAAAAAACCCTCTAATGAGGGGTGTCTTTCTACTTTGGGTCTAAATTTACGACAAGACAAAACCCCCCACAAAGGAGTCCTTCTTGCACTTATCTTCAAAATTTACAAATAAATTTTTCATCTGTTTCGTAATTCTAGCATTAAATTATTTTTTTGTCAAAACTTATTTTAAAACTTTCAGTTGCCTTCCTATTTTTTCAAAAGCCTTTATTCCAAAATCCAAGTCCTCTTTGCTATGCGATGCCGACGGAATTACCCTAATTCTTGCCTTTCCTTTTGCTACCATCGGAAAAACTATTGGCGTTGCAAAAACATTTTCCTCAAACAATTTTGCACTAAATTCCCTTGCTAAATCTTCATCGGAAAGCATCACCGGAGTTATCGGAGTGACACTGATTCCTGTATCAAAACCAAGGTTTTTGAAACTTTCTTTAATGTATCTTGTATTATCCCAAAGTTTTTTAACCAGTAAGTCATCTTCTTCAAGTATTTTGACTGCTTCAACTAATGCGGCTGTATCAGCTATTGTTAATGCATTTGAAAACAAAAACTGCCTTGCATTTTGTTTATAAAAATCTATTAAAACCTTTTTACCTGTGATAAATCCTCCTAAAACACTGAATGCTTTGGATAAAGTTCCTACTTCTATGTCTATTTGTCCGTGAAGGTTAAAATGATCTACTATTCCTCTTCCGCCTTTTCCCAGCACTCCTTCACCGTGCGCATCGTCAACCATTGTTAAAACACCATATTTTTTAGCCAAACTCACAATCTGGGGAACAGGAGCCAAATCTCCGTCCATTGAAAAAACTCCATCGGTCACTACAAGAATCCTGGGAGCCTTTCCATCAGTCTTTGGGGTCTTGGCAACTTCTTTTGCCTCAATGATTTTTTCCTCCAAATCTTTTACGTCTAAGTGTTTATAAATAAATTTTGTTTTTACCCCCGAGAGCCTTACTGCATCAATTATTGAGGCGTGGTTTAGTTCGTCTGAGATGACAATATCTTCTTTACCGATAATTGTTGCAATTGCAGCGCAGTTTGCCATATAACCGCCTGTTAATACAATGCAACTTTCTGCTTTTTTAAATCTTGCTAAACGCTCCTCCAGTTCTACATGGAGCTTATGTGTTCCGGCAAGAGTTCTGTAACCCGTACCGACACCGTATCGATCGACAGCTTCTTTAATGGCTTTTTTTAATCTGTCGTTGACCGATAGTCCAAGATAGTGGCTTGAGCAAAAATTAAGCTTTTTTACACCGTCAATAGTTAGATATGCACCCTCTGCCGATTCGACAACCTTAGGAGTCTTGCCTTTTATAACCATTTCTTCAAGTTGTTTATAAAAATCATCCATATCTTAGGGAATCAAAAGTATCTTACCACACTCTCCGGATTTCATAACTTCCATGGCCTTTTCAAATTCCGAAAGTTTAAATCTATGGGTAATGATTTTTGTTAAGTCAACTTTTTTTGATTTTAAAAGCTCTGAAACGTCTTCCCATGTTTCCCAGATTTTTCTGCCGAATACTCCTTTAACAGTCAATTCTTTGTCTATAAAATATTTTCCAAAGTTTAACGATATGTCTTTTTTGGGAATGCCAAATATTATTACCGTTGCCTTAATCCTTGCGGCTTCAAAGGCAGTTTGTATGGCGATTTCGTTTCCAGACATTTCCAAAACCACATCCATCTTATTTAGGTATTTCTCGGGAAGCTTTTCATAAACTTCATCTGCTCCCATCTTTTTACCCAAAACTCTTCTATAGCTTCCTCTGTTTAAGGCAATTATCTTTTTGGCACCATATGCTTTCGCAGCGGCAACTGCGCAAAGACCGGTAGGACCAAGCCCCGTCACCAAAACCGTTTTACCTTTAACGTTTACCCTATGAATAACGTGCACGGCATTACCAAGAGGCTCCTGTGAGCTCATTTCCTCTAAGGGTATTGTCTTATCATTTTTCCATGATGTTTTAATTGGGACAGTTGCATACTGGGCAAAACCTCCATTTCTTCCAATTCCAAATAGCTGCATATTCTCACAGATGTGCTTATTGCCGATTTTACATTGATAACACCTACCACAAAAAATATGAGTCTCTGAAGAGATTAAATCTCCGACTTTAATATTTTTACTTTTACCATTAATTTCTACGACTTCGCCGACAACTTCATGACCGACAATAATAGGAGGATTTATATGAGACTGGGCCCATGGAGTCCAGTCATAAATATTAACATCTGTTCCACAAATGGAAACGATTTTTACTTTTATTAAAAGCTCGTCTTTTTGAGGTTTAGGAACGGGAACTTGCTTTAACCTAACACCCTTTGTCTTTTGTTCTTTAACTACGGCTAGCATAATTTATTAATCTTTAACCTCAATCGCGGAAACCATATCTTCATCGAGTCTTAAAAGACCTTCATCGAGTCTTTTCTGATCCAAGAAATGCGCAATGAAACCAACCGATCTTGATATGACAAACAAGGCATTGAAAAATTCCGTATCAATAAGTTCGCCAAGATCTTTATCCGAATATCCTTCTTTTTCTGAAAGAATATCCAATAATACAGCTGCTATTGCACCATCAACGTTTAATATCAAATTTGCTTTCTTTCCTGTTGTTACTTTTTCAACTTCTTTTGCAAAACCGGAAAAGCGCTTCTTTGAAAGCTTATGAGAAAAGTTTAAAATCTCAGAAACTCTTGGATCAGGCATATCCAAGCGGTATTTTTTGTGCCCTATTCCCGAGATATAAATTTTTTGCCTTACAAAATGCTCTACAAAATCGGCCGCATTCCAACCTTCGGTCACACCTTTTAACCAATTATCTGCAGCCTGGTTGATTGCTCCGCCAAAACGAGAACCAATCGTTAAAAGACCCGATGAAAGTGAAGATACGAGGTCTCTGCCTGCTCTGGAGGCAACGATAGTATTTAGGGCGCCGCTGACATAAGGACCGTGGTCAACAAGAAGCCTTAGTACAAAATCAACAAAGTCTTCAAGCTGCCTTGATTTTATTTTCTTGCCTAAAAAAAGCGATGCGACGATTGCGGCAAAGGAATTTTGCTTGGCAAATTTAAGCAAATCTTCATTTAAAATCTTGACGTTTCCGTCTTCATCTTTTGAAATTGTCGTTGAGATGAGAGCTTTTTTCCTTTGTTCCATAGACCTTATTCTACTATAATCCGTTGTAGTTTTCACTCTTTCCAAGGGCGCGTTTGTTATTTGTCTAACAAATTCTGGAAAAGTCTCATAAACAGTTGCTCCTGCATTTTTCAAAGCTTCTTTTTTTGCCCTTGCCGTTTCGTTTTGATTTTTAGCCATTGCTTTTGCATGACCAAACTGAGGAGGTGTTTCAAAAATCTCCGAGATGCTTCCTGCAATAAAACAAAAAGTAGGTTTTGTTATTTTCTTTGTTTTAATTAAATCTGCAATCTCGTATTCATCAACTCCGCCAAGCTCTCCGAAATAAACGATTGCTTTAGTTTTACTGTCATTTTGGGCAGACATAAATGCATCGCTTGGTGTAGTTATTGGAAATCTGTCACCCCCAAAAGAAAGAGAAAAAGAAATATTCTTACCTGAATTTGCAACAATTCTTATTAATTCTCCTGTCATTCCGCCTGAGGCGCTAAATACAGCTACGCTTCCGCTACTTAGAAGCGATGAATCAATTAATTGTCTTACGTCTATCCCGCCAATCGGACCAAGCTTAAGTACCTCTGGGATAACCAAACCAACGCTTGACGGACCGATTATAAACTTATTTTTGTTCTTAGAAAATTCGTAAAGTTCAAGGGAATGTTTTTCGGGAACATTTTCCGCAAAGATTACTCCCCCCAAGAGAGAAGGCAACGATTCTAAAATCTCTTTTGTAGATGAAAGAACTCTTCTAGCTGAAGAAAGGTTAATAAAGAAAGACAAATTCTGTTTTTTTTCATCGGGGAGATCCTTAAATGAAGAAACAACAGGAATCAGTATCTCTTTTTTACCCCAAAAATATCTTTCGTAATTTCTTCCGCTTGCAATTATTAAGCTTATGCTGGGTTCCTTCTTGCCTACCAAATAATCAAAGTCCAAAATTGACTGAATTATCCCAGGATAACTGCCTATCGTTACAATATTTCCTTTAGTCTGTCTAATTTTTTCTATATTAATCATTTTTCTAAGTACTTAAGAGCAATTAAGACAATATCTGTTAAGACCATTTTTGGGCCTTCGACTTTTCCAAGCAAATCCTCTTTCCCCAAAAAATTCCTCATCTCCAAAAGTCCTTCTTCCTGATGAGGCCCACCTCTTCTGACAAAAACCTTAACTTTTTGTTTTACTAAGTTTTTTTTAACTTCATCTAAGGCTTGTATTACGCCTTTGAACGTAATCCTGATATCGGTAAAGTTTGCGACTCCTCCCCCGATTATTAAAACTTTTTTCATGGCATTTGATTTCAGAAGAAGACTAAGTAAATTCTTGGTATAGATATATGTTTCCTCTTTATTTGGATTTCCGCTATACTCACCATAGTTTGCAAGCTCTTTTCCGAATCCCTGGTTTGCGACCTCGTCTGCTAAAACAATACTTGCTCCTCCTCCTGATAAAAGCATAAAAATACTTCCATTAGGATTTAAAATATCAAGCCTAAATGCAGCCTGACTTTTTTGCGAAAGATTAAGAATACTTTCTTCCTCTTTTGTCTTTGTCCTTGCCTCTAGGATAAAATCAGATTCGTCAAATGCTCTCTTTACGAAAAACTGGGCTGTGCTATCTACTTCTACTGCAAGATCAAGAATATATATTCTATCTTTGATTACAACCAAGGGGTTAATTTCCAAAAATGAAAAGTAATTTTGGTCAAAGAGGGAAAATATTTTTTCCAAAAAGTTTTTGTCAATTTCAAGATACCTTGCAATTTCGTCAATATCTTTAACCGTTTTTACGATCTTTTTTTTGATGTTTTCTTTGTGTTTCTCTATATCTATTCCGCCAGCATTTGAATAAAGAAATAGCTTTCCTTCTCTCACCAAATCAATGGACAAATATTTTTCTTGGTCTTTCTCATGAGCAATATACTCTTCAATAAAAAGGGACGAAAAGCCTAGCTTTGTATATGAATCGATGATCTTTTCTACTTCACTAGTTTTTTTATCTATTGCTACAAGTCCTTTTTTAAACCTTCCCTTTACTCCCTGATCAACTTTTATAACGTATCTTTTATTTGGATCTAAGATGGGAATCTTATTGTTGGTTTTAGAAGAAATTGAGAAACAATCTGGAGGAAAATTAAGGATATTATAGACAAGCTGCTTAGCTTTATATTCGCTTATTTTTACTCTTGCCATATCTTACAGATTGTATCAAACCTGGCTTTAATTGTGGAGGTTTAGTGAACGGCAATTATCGTGTAGGCAATTTTTCCCGCTGGCGCTTCAACCTCTACTTTTTCTCCTACTTTTTTACCCATTAAGGCTTTGCCAAGAGGGGATTCATGCGAAATCTTTTTCTCTTTAGGATCTGCTTCCCATTCTCCAACGACGGTAAACTCTTCTTTCTTTCCCTTAACGGTAACAAAGACCTTGGAGCCAAGCGATACGACGTGGCTTGAGCCATTGTGATGGTTTTCCTCAATAAGGGTTGCCTGGCTTATCAATTCCTCAAGCTCGCCCAGTCTTCCATCAATAAAAGAAAGCTCTTCTCTTGCAGCAACGTATTCAGCGTTCTCAGAAAGATCGCCCATGCTTCGCGCTTGGGAAACTCTTTCTAAAACCAAAGGCCTTTTAGAAGTATTTAATTCTTCGTATTCCTTTTTTAACTCTTGTAATCCTTCTTTTGTTAAATAAATTTTCTTACTATCCATATGCTTCTAAAATAAAATCCCTCAGAATGTACTTCGAGGGAATAATCACTTAAATAAATACAATTATTTGTCCAATGCATAATAACTAAAATCAAAAACTTTGTCAATGACCTCTAGTTAATAAATAGAGGATATTTTATGCATTTCGTTTTAAAAAGACATTTACCTTTTTTTCCGTATTTTGAGGGTGAAAAGCAAGGAAGTTATCCTCTACCGTTTCTATCGTCACATCGTTTTTCATATACTCCCATTGCAGTATCCTTGCAAACTTTTCAACTCTAGTGATATTTAGAAACCAAACCAAAATCTTATTGAAGAAATTATCCTCAGCGTTAAAAAATATTTTATAACCTTTGATACGTGTTTTAATATTTGGAAAGAAATTAAATACCCAATCATTTTGATTTAAAAAATCAAAATAACAATTTTGTCTTTGAAAGACCGGTAAAAGCTGTACAATTTCGTGAGCAATATAGATGCTTTGCCTTTTTTTGATAAATCCGATGCTTTCTTTTCCGATAATTAAGTTTAGACATATTTTGTCTTTTGTATTTACTTGTCTTTTCTTTCTATAAACTCCAAAAAGACTAAGGAGCAAAACCAGCATAAGCCTCGTAAACCAAGTTAGATTATTTTTAGAGATCACAAAGATGTCAATATCTTCATCTAAACTTGAGTTTTTCATTGCTAGGCTGCCACTTATACCGATAAATTCTACTGTTGGCAAGAAAGATAACTTTTTAATAATTGGGAGAGCTTTTATTATTTTTTGACTACTTATTTTTTCCTTTTCTAATCTTTGATAGACATCTTTTCTATTTTTTAAATAATAAAAAGATTTGTAAGAAGAGATATTTAACGTTTTTAAGTATTTGAAAAAATGTTCTTTGGTTTTATCTGTTTTTGTAAACTGCCAGATTTCTTCTTTAGTTAGTGGATAATTGAAAAAATTAAAGTAGGACAGTGTTTCTAAAATTCTTTTTTTACTGTCCATATTGAGAAAGCACTTGCGTCATTCCTTCGGTAAGAGTGTCAAATGCACTTTCGGTGGAGCCGGCATTATAAATAGAATTTATGGCGTTACCAAGGTATGTATTTAGCTGCTGGTTTAAACCGTTATCATAAGTTGCATCGACAAAAAATGATGAACCGGCAGTTGGAGCCTGAGTCAAAAATGGATATACTAGAGGATTCTCCGAAGCTGTAGCTGCAAGATCAACTCTAGCATAGGGTTCGCCAAATGTCCTTTCCTTAGATTGCTCAAGATACATTTTTTCTTCCGTTTCCCTTTGCGCAAGAAAACTTACAAACATCAAGGCTTCTTTCTGATGAGTGCTTTTAGCAGAAACCCCAGACGCCCAATAGCTTGCCATATTAATAGATTGGTTTGGTAGCTGCGGGACAGTTGTTATTTCAAAATTGAGGTTTGGATTAAATGCCTTGATTGTAAAATAATCCCAGGAATAACCAAAAAACATTGCCAGGTTCCCTTTCGAAAAAGCGAGGATTGATGGATCAAGTGTAATATCCCAAACGTTATTTACGTCTGTTGCAAAGGATGTATAAAAATTCAACGCCCCCAATGCCCTGTCTCTTGAAGACTCCATGTCGGCAAGGTCAACGCTGTTTTGTAAAAATAACAAGGAGACTATATCCGAAGCGTGAGAAATGTTATCGAAAGTTCCCATTGCGGCTCCAGCAGTTTTTATCTTACCTTCTTCATCTTTAACAGTTAGTATTCTGGCAAAGTCTACGAAATCATTCCAGGTCTTGGGATATACAAGTCCTGCAGAGCTAAAAATATCCTTATTAACATACATTGCAAGAGTGTCTATGCTCATTGGAACACCATAAATTGCCCCGTTTTGTATCAGATCTTTCTGAACAACTGGATAAAAAGAGTTTAAATATTCATCTTTTGAGATTGTCTTACTTGGAAAAGGAAGCAAGATGGACGAAAGCATCGGATACCAGCTGTTGTGAAACAGGAAAATGTCAGGACCATTTCCGTTATCTATTCTTGTCTGAAGAGTTTCCCTGTATTGTTTTACATCTTGTTTTTCATATTTCACTTTAATGCTTGGATTTTGTCTTTGAAAATCATCGATTACTGCCTTCATTGTTTTCTCGTCTTCCCAAAGACCCCAGAAGGTAAGTTCTCCGCCTGTTGCGGTATTGCTCTTTCCTCCAAACAGAGTATTAACTGCGAAAAATATTACCGAAACCACTATTAAAACTACGACTGCTCCGATTAATATCCTAAGTAAACCTCTAACGGGAAGTTTTCTTTTGTTTTCATTTGACGGTTTTGGCTCTTGGGGAGCCGTAGGAGGTGGCCCACTAAGTGGTGGCGGAGGATTATCCGGCGGATTTTGAGGTAAGGGATTATTCAAAGGCTCTCTGCCCGGCAAAGGAGGCATTTGACCCCCTGGCGGTTGAGGACTTTGAAATACTGTTTGATCGTTTTCCATGAGCTTTTTATAGTATAATACAATATATAAAGCTACTCAATGAAGACATCCTTTCAAAAGCTAAAAACCAAATTTCGTTTTAGGTATTCAAAGCGTCTTAAGAAAATAGTCGCCAATCTTTTCTGGTTTTTTACAGGAGCTTTCCTTTCATTAATTTTTTTAACAAGTCTTATCCTTTTTGTCTATCAAAAGATTTATGACAATAAAGTTTATCCAGGTATTTATGTAGGGAATAAGGATTTTGGAGGACAAACTAAAGAATATGTAAAAAACTATTACAAAGCAAAAAATAATCAAATAAGCGAATCTTCTTTTGTTTTTACTAGCGACTATGGAATAGCAACGATTTCAGCAAAGCAGATTGGCTTTGGCTATGAACCCGATTTACTCGCCGAGCAAGCCTACTCCCTAGGTAAATCTACCAACCTTTTATCTAATATAAGCGTAATTGTCCAGGCATATTTTACAGGCATACATCTTTCTCCGACCTATGCTTTTTCAAGAGATGTGTTAGCCGAGAACCTAAAACCTATTAAGGAAAAAATAGATAAAAAACCCGTTGATGCCCAGTTTGCATTTAAAAACGGAAGAGTTACGACCTTTAAACCATCAAGTAACGGTCAGGTTTTAGAGATAGATAAAATATTTAAGCTCGTTGAAGAAAAAACTCCGACAGTCATTTCATCGGCAAAAACCGAGACAATTACAATACCTCTTCCTATTACCGTACTTTTCCCAAATATCACTACAGAAGAAGCAAATAATATGGGGATCAAGGAACTCATAGGAAAAGGGGAGTCTACTTTTTTCCATTCAATCCCAGGGAGAGTTTATAATGTAAACCTGGCATCTTCAAGACTAGACGGAGTCCTGATAGCACCAGGCGAAGTGTTTTCTTTCAATAAAGCGCTTGGCGATGTATCAGCCTTCACGGGCTATAAGCAGGCATATATAATCCAAAACGGCAGAACGGTCCTAGGAGACGGAGGAGGGGTTTGTCAGGTCTCTACAACCTTTTTCAGAGCTATTTTAGACGCAGGGCTTCCCATTGTTGAAAGACAAGCCCATGCATATAGAGTAGGCTATTACGAACAGGATTCACCCCCTGGAATTGATGCAACAATCTTTGTGCCAAGCGTTGATTTAAAGTTTAAAAACGATACTGGACACTATATTTTGGTTCAAAGAGAAATTGACCTTGCCAATTATTCCTTAAAATTCTATCTTTATGGAACAAGCGACGGAAGGAAAACTGAGATAGGAAAACCGGTAATATTAAGCCAGTCTCCTCCGCCTGAACCTTTATACCAGGATGATCCAAACTTACCCGTTGGTCAAGTTTCGCAAACAGACTTTGCGGCCTGGGGAGCAAATGTCTATTTTACAAGAACCGTAACCAGAGACGGGAAAGTAATAATTTCCGATAAATTCACCTCCAACTACAGACCCTGGCAAGCAGTATTTTTAAGAGGCACCAAACAATAAAATGGGCAAGGTCGTAACTTTAGAAAAAGCCATAGACTTGGCCAATGAAATAAAACAAACCGGTAGAACAATTGTTTTAGCGGGAGGATGTTTTGATATTTTGCATATTGGACATATTAAGTTTTTAGAAAAAGCCAAGAAACAGGGAGACTTTCTTTTCATACTTTTGGAAAACGACGACTCCGTTAAGAAATTAAAAGGTGAGAATAGACCGATAAATTCACAAAGCGACAGGGCGCAGATTTTATCTGCCTTACAATCCGTTAATTTCGTCGTCTTACTTAATAAAATGGAGTCTGATAGTCAATACGATGACCTGATCCAAAAACTCAAACCCGATATTATCGCTGTTACTCAAAACGATTCCCAAGAAGTTCACGCAAAAAGACAGGCGAAAAATATAAATGCAAAAGTGGTAAAAGTTACGGATAAGATTGAAGATCAGTCTACAACAAGACTTGCAAAATTAATTTCAGAAAATTTTTAAATATGAGACTACTTTTTTTAGCTTTTGTCTTATTATCAACAATTTTCTTATCCTCAGTCATATTTATGTTTTTCTTCAATAATCAAAAGGCGTATGTTGTAATAAACGGGAAATATTTTAATACCGAAATTGCCAAAACAGATAAGCAAAAAGCAGTAGGACTTTCTAAATACAATAAAATAGAAAATAACTTCGGCATGCTTTTCCCATATCAAACAGAAGATTATTATTCTTTTTGGATGAAAAATATGAAATTTCCAATAGACATTATTTATATTAGGAAAAATAAGATTTCTACAATCTTTAAAAATGTAGACTTTCCTAAAAATCAGGAGGAAGAGCTAATTAAATATACCCCCGACGAACCCTCTGATCTTGTCTTTGAGATAAACGGTGGACTTTCCGATAAATATAACTTTAAGATAGGAAACAATGTTAAAATAGTTTATTGAAATGATAATTTTAGGAATTGAGACAAGCTGCGATGAAACTTCTGCCGCAATCGTCACAACAGGAAAAAACAGTCAGGAAGTAACTCTGCTTTCTAATGTTGTTGCCACTTCTCTTTCTTTACATACCAAAACTGGCGGAATAATTCCGGAAGTTGCAGCCAGAGAGCAGGTTAAATATATAATCCCAGTAATTGACGAAGCTTTGAAAAAAGCTTCCATCGATATTTCCGATATAGACACCATAGCCGTAACAACCGGACCCGGACTAATAGGATCTCTTTTGGTAGGGGTGGAAACGGCGAAAACATTGAGCTTTACTTTGGGAAAACCAATTGTATCCGTAAATCATCTCTATGGACATATCTACGCTAACTTTATTAAAGATCCTCTAAGTAAAGACGTTATTGAATTTCCGGCTGTCTCCTTGGTTGTTTCGGGAGGACATACGGATTTAGTCTTAATAAAAAATCATAAGAATTTTGTCTGGCTTGGAGGAACAAGAGACGATGCCGCAGGAGAAGCATTTGATAAAGTAGGAAGATTACTTAATCTTCCTTATCCAGCAGGACCTGTCATAGAAAAACTATCACAAAAAGGGGATAGTCAAAAATATAAATTTCCCCACCCATTGATTGACTCAGATGATTTTGACTTTAGTTTTAGCGGTTTAAAAACAGCAGTCCTTCGAGAAGTTTTAGACAGAAAACTTAGTAAAAGTGAAACAGTTGATATTTGTGCATCTTTTCAAAAAGCAATAATTGATACTCTGATAGTAAAAACAATAAAAGCAGCTAGAAAATACAATGTTAAATCAATTCTTCTGGGTGGAGGCGTAGCTGCAAACCAAAAACTAAAAGAAAGCATTACTTTACAAATTAACGATAATTTAAGCGGTACTAAAATATTTATCCCTACAAAAAATCTTTGCACCGATAATGCCGCAATGATTGCTGCAGCAGGCTTTTTTAACTACAAAAAGTCTTCATGGAGAGATATAGACGCAAATCCTGAAAGCTACTTTATCTAGACTTGCGTCTAAATGATAGAATATAAAATAATGCAACTAGACCTGCTCATAATTGTATCTGTAATAATCATTGGTTTTGTCGTACTTTTAGTCCTAATTAACAGAAAGCTCTCGGATATTTCCCAAAACAAAACCGACCAGGCGCTTTTGGAATGGCTTAAAACCATGCAAATATCTATCAACTCCTCCTCATCCCATATGGTCAAGACCCTACAGGAAAACTCAAAGCAGCTAAATGATAGACTTGAAAAAACAGCAAGCGTTATCCAGGACGTTGAAAGGGAAGTCGGACAAATGAGTGAAATAGGAAGAAACATGAAGGAACTGCAGGACTTTCTAAAAAGTCCGAAACTAAGAGGAAATATCGGGGAACAAGTCTTAAAGGATCTAATCGCCCAGATGTTTCCCAAAAGCAGTTTCTATTTACAGTACGCATTCAAATCCGGAGATAAAGTCGATGCGGCTATAAAAACAGACGCGGGAATCCTTTCTATAGACTCCAAATTCCCGATGGAGAATTTTGTCAAAATGACTAAGTTTCCAACCAAAAGTGTTGAGTATTCTGCTTTCCAAAAGGAATTTATTAAAGATTTGAAAAAACATATAGAAGCAATCTCGCAAAAATACATTTTACCATCCGAAGGAACAATGGATTTTGCCCTAATGTATATTCCAAGCGAATCAGTCTATTATGAAGTAGTCAATCTTCCTGAAGTACTAGACTATGCCAGAAAACTAAGAGTCTATCTTGTATCCCCTTCGACTCTATATGCACATTTACAGACAATACTACTCTCCTTTGAGGGAAAAAGAATCGAAAGCACATCTAAAGAACTTTTTGCCTTACTTAGAAATATTGTTATTGATTTTGAAAAGGTTGATGAAAATCTCTCTATACTTGGAAAACATATTAATAATTCCTATTCCCAATTTTCAAACGTTTCAAGCGGATTTGCAAACCTTGGCAATAAAATGAAATTGACAAAAAGTCTGGAATATAATAAAAAAGAAATTACACAAAATAAAGGGGGTGAATAAAATTTATGAATACAAAATTAATCGGTATTGTAGGAGTAGTCGTAGTCTTGGTCATTGCAGCAGTTGTAGTATTTAATACCAAAAGCGCAAATCAAAATAACACTTCTGGTGGTAACCCAAGCCCAACAGTCTTTGCTACGCCAACAGGAAACATTCAATCACAAACAACGAATGTTCAAGTATCAGCAAGTGGTTTTGAACCACAAGAAATTAAAATAAAGAAAGGTGCAAGAGTAGTCTGGACAAACACAAGCGGCGCAAAAGCTACCGTAAGCTCAGATGTTCATCCAACTCATTTACTCTTCCCATTTTTAAATCTTGGAGCGTTTGAAGATAAGCAGAGTGTATCGGTAATCTTTGAAAAGCCAGGAACTTATACATATCACAATCATTTCAAACCAAGCCAAACAGGAACCGTGGTGGTAGAGTAAGGATAGATTTTGGCTGTGATACAATACCTGCATGAAGGCGGGCATCAATTTAGATAAAAACCAGCTTAAAGCTGTAAAATTTGGTGGCGGACCCCTCCTTATTATCGCTGGAGCAGGAACAGGAAAAACAACTGTAATCACCGAACGCATAAAACATCTTGTTATAGACAAAAATGTAACCACCTCCCAAATACTTGCTTTAACGTTTACTGAAAAAGCTGCGGCTGAGATGATCGAGCGGGTTGACCAGGCAATGCCCTATGGGTATACACAAACGTGGATCTCAACGTTTCATTCTTTTTGCGATCGGGTTTTAAGATCTGAAAGCATTCATATAGGACTAAATCCTTCATATAAACTGATGACAGAAGCAGAAAGCATTCTGTTTCTAAAAACAAATCTTTTTAAATTTAAATTCAATTATTTCAGGCCTCTTGGAAATCCCAATAAATTCTTGGAAGCAATCCTTCAGCATTTCTCAAGGCTTAAAGACGAAGACGTATTGCCAGACAAATATCTGGAGTTTATTAAAACAAACAAACAATTAAGAAAAGAAAACCAAGAATATAAAAAATATCTTGAATTATCCCAAGCTTTTCTAACCTATGAAAAACTGAAAGCAAAAGAGTCAGTCATGGATTTTTCAGACCTAATCTCAAATACCTTAAAACTTTTTAGGACCAGGCCGAACATTTTAAAACAGTACCAGGAAATGTTTCGCTACATTTTAGTAGATGAATTCCAGGACACAAACTATGCCCAAAACGAACTGGCAATTTTGATTTCGGGTAAAAAACGAAACATAACTGTTGTAGGAGACGATGACCAGTCAATTTACAGATTTCGGGGAAGTTCGATTTCCAATATTTTGCAATTTAAGAAAAGATTTCCTAAAACCAAAATAATAACCCTTACAAAAAACTTTCGCTCTACAAAAGAAATTTTGGAAAGATCATATAAACTTATCCAATTTAATAATCCCGATAGGTTGGAGGTAAAAGAGAAAATAAATAAAAAACTTATTTCTGCAAGAAACATAGACGGAAAAGAAACCGAACTTTTATATAAGCCAAGGGTCGAAGATGAAGCAGAAGCAGTAGTAAATAAAATCAAAGAGGTCTATAAAGACGGGGAGAAATATGACTATAAAGACTTTGCCATTTTAGTTCGGGCAAATGACCACGCAGACAGTTTTATAAGAGCTTTGGAAAGATCAAAAATTCCCTATCAATTCCTAGGCCCAGGAAGACTTTTTCACCAGGAAGAGATAAAAGACCTAGTCGCCTATTTAAAAGTCTTATATAACTTTGATGATACGGCATCTTTATACAGAGTTTTGAATATGCCTGTGTTTGACTTTGAGTCTTTGAGTATCTCGGCAATTTTAAATTATATGAAAAGAAAAAATTATTCTCTTTTTGAAGCCCTGGAACATATTGACGATTTAGTCCTAAAACAAACTACAAAAGATAAATTTAAATCCTTAACTAAAATGATAAAAAGACACATAAAACTTGTTCCAAAACAAACAGCAGGGCAAATTCTCTATTATTTTTTGGAAGAATCGGGTCTTTTCAAAAGCATTCTGGAATATCAAACCCTCAAAGAAGAATTGATTGCTAAAAATATAGCAAAGTTTTTTGATAAGCTAAAAACCTATGAGGGAGAACACAAATCCGCAAGTGTTTTTGACGTTGTCGATTGGATAGATCTTTCAATGCAAATGGGTGAAAGCCCTTTGTCTTCCGAAACCGACTGGTCTGAAAATAATGCGGTAAATATTTTAACCGTTCATTCAAGCAAGGGTCTTGAATTTCCTATTGTCTTTTTGGTAAATCTTGTAGCTCAAAGGTTTCCAACGAGAGAAAGAGGAGAAAAGATACCGATTCCTCTTGCCCTGATTAAGGAAATACTTCCAAGTGGAGATTTCCATCTCCAGGAAGAAAGAAGGCTTTTTTATGTTGGTATGACAAGAGCAAAAGACCAGCTGTTTTTTTCTGCCGCTAACTTCTATGGGCAGGGGAAACAAAACAGAAAACTTTCTCCCTTTGTCTATGAAGCTCTTGGTGAAAGAGAAGTTGAGAATATCTTAAACAGGCAAAATCCTAACATCAACTTACAGCTTTCTTTTAACGGCTGGGCTCAAGGCCAAGAAAAGATTGAGGAAAAAAAGAGCAACAATCTTTTGATAGATTATATTTCCTATTCTCACCTGCAGACTTTTGCAACGTGTCCTTTGCATTACAAATTAAGATATCTTTTAAAAATCCCGGGAGCTCCTACGCCTTCTCAAAGTTTTGGAACGAGTATTCATCTAGTTCTAAGAGATTTCTATCAAAGCTGGATTATAGGAAAAAAGCTTAGCACTAAAGACTCCTCTAAACTTTTTACAACAAACTGGATAAACGAAGGATATTTTAGTAAGGAGCATGAGAAAAAAGCTTTGGCGAAAGCAAAACAAATTGTAATTAAATATTTAAAAAAGAATTTTAATAAAGACCATCTTCCTATTGCGTTGGAACAGCCGTTTAAGTTTAACTTGGGTAATTTAAAGATCAGTGGAAGAATAGATAGAATTGATTTATTGGAAAATGGGAAAGTAGAAATAATAGATTATAAAACTGGACAAAACAAGCTAACGCAAAAGAGACTGGATGAAAGTGAGCAGTTAAGCCTTTATGCACTTGCCGCAAGAGAAATATTGGAGAAACCTTTTAATATAGATCCCAAGAATTTAATTCTTTCTTTTCACTATCTTGATACAAATACCAAGCTTTCTACAAAAAGAACAAATATACAGCTTGACGAGGCAAAGAAAGAAGTTTTGAAAAAGGTAAAAGAAATAGAAAAAAGCGAGTTTGAATGCTCAAGGTCAATTTACTGCAAAAATTGTGAGTATAAAATGCTTTGTTCAACATACCTCTAAAATGGCTTAATTTGCCTCTTTTTGGTATAATACACATGTTCTTTGGAAGATGAGTTGCTAGTTCGATTTATTTCGGACAGGAAAGTCCAGACAGGTATAAGGCCAGGATTGGAACGTAAGTTCCGACTAGAAATAGCTAGTGTCTAAAACCTCACCCACATATGGTTTTAGAACAGATTATGAATTAACATAATCTGAGAGCAACAGAGACGAGTGGGAGTGAAACGGGCAATCCTACCTGCTGTAACCTCCGAATGATGCGCTAAAAGAGCTTTATCTTGCATCGAAGTTTGAGGGCAGTTTCGAAAAGAAACCAAAAGTGACTAAATATCACATTTGAGACAGATTGCAACTTAGAAACAGAATCTGGCTTACTATCTTCCAAAGAACCTATTTATATTTTTCCTCTATTTCTTTGTCTTCAATAAGCTCCAGTGAATATTCAACAATTATTTTTAAGATACCAGCAATTGGAACAGCCAATAAAAGTCCTGTGATACCGGCAACATGTTCTCCCGCAATGACAGCAAACAATATGACTAAAGGATGTAATTTTGTAATTCTTCCCATCACATGAGGATTAATCAGATAATCCTGGATTTGTCTGACAACCGTATAAGCAATAACCACTACTATTGCCGTCTGAAGCGGATCTAATCCAAAGTTTGAAGTACTCCCCATATATGCAACAACAGCCGCAACAGCTGCGGCAAGAATCGGCCCGATAATAGGAACTATTTCGGCAAATCCTGAAAATATTGCAAGGATCAATGCGTATCTAACACCGATAATTGTTAAACAAATAAAAAGGATAAATGAGACAAGAATGACTAAAAATATCTGACCTCTCAGGTAACTGCCGAGTATTGAATTTATTTTCTTAAGTAGAATATCTACTTCAATCTTGTATCTGTTGGGAACCAGATTTAAAAGTCTGTCAAACATTCCTCCTCCTTCTTTAAGAAAATAAAAGGCGGCAAACAGAAAGATAATAAATGTTATTATTCTTGAAAATATCTGTGGAACAAACGAATAAATTGATGGAACCGAAACGCTTACTGATTTTTCTATCGAAGTTACCGCATCATTTAATGTTGGTCTCACCCACTGGGGAAGTGTATTAATTTGAGACTTGGCTGTTTTTGTAATTGTTGTTACCTGAGTCTTAAGCTGGGAAGATTCATCAATTACCCTTTTATATGAAACAAAGATCGTCCCTATTATTACCCCAACTATAAGTGTGTAAATGACTATTACTGATAACGTTCTTGGCACTTTAAATCTTTTATGAAGAATGTTAACAACGGGATTAAAAATGTAGGCAAATATAGCTGCGAAAATAAAAGGCGTTAAGATTTCCCTTTGTACGTAGAGAAAGAGAATTAACAAAAGACCAACTGCTAAAAAGAAAATGAACTTAAGTCTTAAAGTCATTAAGACTATTATAGCAAAAGTCTTTTATAAATTATCTAACTGCTTTTTTAAGAGTCTTTCCCGGTGTAAATCCCGGAGCTTTTCTTGCTTCAATAGTAATTTTTTCTCCTGTTTTTGGATTTCTACCTGGTCTAGCTGCTCTTTTTCTGATACTAAATGTTCCAAAGCCTGTAATTACGACTTTTTCTCCTCTTTTAAGTGAATCTCTAATACCGTTTAGAAATGCGGAAACAGAATCTCTAGCTGCTTTGTTGGTAAGATTTCCCTTTTTTGCTACTAACTCTACTAAATCTTTTTTGGTCAAATTATTTCACCTCCCTGCCTTTTTGATTTAGGTTTACAATACAGTGTAATCAAGATGTTTGTCAAGAGGAAAATTGGAGAAAAATTGCGCAATCGGTTATTTTTTAATTTTTTCCATTAATAAGTCACTGTATGAAACTTCTATTAGATCCTTTTCCTTAACATCAAATAGCTTAAGATACTTCTGGCATTGTATTAATAACTTATCTTTCCCAATATTACCGTTTTTGTCTATTGCTTCAATTTCCATAAATGTCCCTAAATCCTTAACTGTATCTACGTGAAACTTTACATTTTCTATGAAATAGATTTTTCTTTCTTTATCTACGATTACCAAAACTCCAAGTGCATTCATCAAAATATTTTTAAGTGGTGAGTTTGGAACTGTTTTGAGAAGAATAATCTTTGATTTTTTAGGTCCTTTTTTATTTTCTCTCTCATAATAAATAAGATAATTTTCAATATTACCTTCACGTAATTTTAATCTTCCCCGAGCTACTTTAAAATATGTATCTATTTGATAATCTGTTCCTTTAAAATCCGCTTTGCATGACTTAAGAATTGACAAAATTGCCTTCGGATTACTACATCTTGCTTTAATCTCAATATTTAAATGTTTCATAAGATTATGAGGAATATTCTGAGGAAACAGCTCTAAATTCTCTAATTGCTGTAACCTTAATCTCTCCGGGAACTGCCAGGGCTTTACTTACTTCATCTCTTATTTTTGCAGCAAGAACCGTTGTTTCTTCATCACTTAAAGCTCCTGGATTTATTATAACTCGCAGTTCCCTACCTGCTTCAAAAGCATAAGCGTCTTCTACTCCGTCGAATTTCTTGGCGATTTCTTCCATTTGAGTAAGTCTTTTTGCATATTCTTCTATGTCTTCGTATCTTGCACCTGGTCTTGCTCCTGAAATTGCATCTGCAATATGAACTATTACTGACTCAACTGAAGAAAATGGTTTATCTTCATGATGTTCTGCAACACAGTTTACAATTGCTTCTGGAATATTGTGTTTTTTCAAAAACTCTACTCCCAAAGTTACATGACTTCCCTCTCCTTCAATTACTTTTCCAATGTCGTGGAATAAACAACCAAGCCTGACTATGTTTACGTCTGCTCCGATTTCTGCTGCAATGTGGACTCCGATTTTGGTGTCTTCTAATGTATGGACTATTAAATTTTGTCCAAACGAGGTTCTGAATTTAAATCTACCCAATACTGACAATATTTCCTTGGGAAGATTATAGACTCCTGCCTCATGAGCCAACTTTTCTCCTTCTTCAAACATTACTTTATCGACTTCCTGTTTTGTCTGAGTAACTATCTCTTCTATTCTGAAAGGCTGGATTCTTGTGTCTTTGATTAATTTCTCAAGGGCTCTTCTTGCAACTTCTCTTCTTACCTGGTCAAAAGATGAAAGCCTTATAATTCCCTCTTCATCTAGGTCAACGTCGACTCCTGTTGCCTGTTCGAAAGCTCTGATATTTCTTCCTTCTTTTCCGATTATCCTTCCCTTTACATCTTCATCGGTTATTTTAACAACAGAAACAGTGTATTCAGCAATGTAATCCAAGACTCCATGACGCATGCTTTCAACCAATATTTCCTGAGCTTTTCTATCTGCTGTTTTAGCAGCCTCTTCTTCTCTTTCCCGAATTATCTTTGCAACAGCAGCTACTTCCTTTTGCTCAATGAGATCTAATAATTCTTTTTTTGCTTCCTGTGCCGTAAGGGAAGATGCTTTTTCCAAAAGCTCTTCCAGTTTGTCTTTTGTTGCCTGGAGTTTTTGTTTCTCTTTTTCTAATGCTTCTTTTTCGCTATCCAATTTCTCCTGTCTTTCAAGAAGTTTTTTTTCTAACTGGATTAAATCCTGATTGTTATCTGCCATAAGTGTTTAACAATAGAAGCTAGAGCTTTTATTTAAGCTCTTGTAAAGTGGATTATCGAAAAGATTAAATTTTTACTTTTCATATAACAACTTAGCTTTTTGCTCTATTGCTTGCTCTAATTATACCGATTTCGTATTAATTGGTCAACAACTTCTTTGATTGTATCCCAGTTAAATCCGCGGGAAGCAAGAAATCTAACGAGCTTTTCATATTGTTTTTGAGGTTCATCGTTTTTAAGTCTTGGCAATTTTTTCTTGGCAATTTTTTTTGCTTTATCCAGGTCACTTTCTGTCTCTACGGATTTATCTTGTAATATTTCGTCAACAAGATCTTTATCTATTCCCTTTTGGGCAAGTTCTAATTTAATAAGTCTTTGTGCTTTAGGTCTAAATTTTGTTCTTTGTTCTATCCACCACTTGGAAAAATCAGTATCGTTTATGAAATTATGTTCCTTAAGGCTTTCAATAATTCTTTTAATAGTTAGATCATCTGCTTTTTTCTTAATTAAATAGTCTCTGACTTCTTTTTCGCTTCGGGGTCTATACGACAGAAATTTATAGGATTTATTGAGGAGCTTTTCAAAATTATCCATTAAAGATTTACTCTTCTTTTGCTTCTTCCACTCCGACTTCAACACGAGCAGGTGTAGTTTTACTTACGGTCATTATCTGCTCAACAATCTTTTTGGCAACATCTGGTTTTTCTTTTAAGAAAGCAATTGAGGCCTGTTTTCCCTGGCCAAGCATTAATTCACCGTATCTAAAGAATGCTCCGGATTTACTAATTATTCCCATATCTACTCCAACATCCATTATTCCGCCTTCTCTTGAAATTCCGGTGTCTCCGTAGACGTCAAATTCTGCAATTCTAAAAGGAGAGGAAACTTTGTTTTTAACAATCTTTGCTCTATGTCTACTGCCTATTACCCTGTCTCCTTCTTTAAGGCTTTCAATTTTTCGAATATCTATTCTGACTGAGGAATAAAATTTTAAAGCAAGTCCTCCTGTTGTAGTCTCGGGATTTCCAAACATGATTCCAATTTTTTGTCTTAATTGGTTTGTAAAAATAACAACTGTTTTTGATTTGGAAATTACAGCCGTTAGCTTTCTTAAAGCCTGGGACATCAGTCTTGCCTGAAGACCCATGACAGCGTCTCCCATTTCACCCTCAATTTCAGCCCTTGGGACCAAAGCTGCAACGCTGTCAATAACTAAAACATCAACTCCACCCGATCTTATCAAGCTTTCTGCAATTTCCAAAGCCTGTTCTCCCGTATCCGGCTGGGAAATTAATAAATCATCAAGCTTTATTCCAATCCTTTCAGCCCACAGCGGATCAAGTGCATGTTCTGCGTCAATAAAGGCTGCAACGCCTCCGTGTTTTTGGGCTTGGGCAATAATTGAAAGACAGACTGTAGTTTTTCCGGAAGCTTCAGGACCGTAAATTTCGATGATTCTACCCCTTGGCACTCCCCCTACCCCGAGCGCTAAATCTAAGGGAAGACAGCCTGTGGAGATAACCGAGATATCAAGTTTTTGCCCTATGTCTCCAAACCTCATAATGGAGCCCCTACCGTATTGTTTTTCGATTTGTTCCATTGCAAGCTTGACAGCTTCCATCTTTCCGGAGGGTTGGACTTGACCGTTGGGCATCGATTTGGTTGGATTTGCAGTGCGCGCCATAGCGTGTTTATTGTAACAACTTTTTGTTATAATGCAATATGTAAAACCGTTACGGGGAATAGCTCAGATAGATAGAGCGCGCGCATGGGGTGCGTGAGGTCGCTGGGGCGGAACCAGTTTCCCCGACTAATGCGATAATCTATATTTAGAGTTTACAGTTGATTAGCTAACATCTCTTATTCTAACCTCCATTTTTATGTTGACAAACAAAGCATATTGCAGTATATTATGGCCGTACTGTCCAATATACCTTTATGGCAGATACAGAAAAAGAGCATTCACAATCGTATACAGAATTAGTCGAAGCATTTAATCAAGCTGCTAACTCATCTAACGCATTAATCTCCCAAGCCGCCGATCTACAAACTGAAGCACGGGCAAGATTTGAAGAATTGGCAGCACTCCGGGGACGAATGCTTGAGGAAAAGCTTAGACAAAGAGGATTGACTGTTTGTTCTGAAACGCCTGGAAGACATGATGAAAATCCAGACAGACCCGAAGATAGATTAGGGGTATTCCCCCAAGGAGAAATGCGGTTACTTTACGAAGCTGTTACTGTATGGGCAGGCGGACATGGATATGAACACTTAGAAAGAGATCCTGTGCTCAAACAACTATGCCCCCAACACTTTCCTACTAAAGGACTCAATCTAGTGTGGCCATCAGGACATTCTTCAGCAAAATTTGACATTCGAAGTGAAGTCGTTGAACACGACGGAAGACTAGTAACATTGGTAAATGAAATTGATGTAACCAGTTTGCCGCCTCTAAGAAGGGGTTACACTCCTGATATGTATCGACATTTTGGCATTCCTAACTTACCAACAACTCCACTTATTACTATTAGATAGAGTCTGTTCAAGGCTTATCGCTTCTACCAGATACTGAAATTTAAATTGCTTTTTAGGCCTATTTTGGCTATAATCAACTCTACTTATGATTTCACTCAGCCGTAAAAAAATGGATATTTACAGTGCGTTCCCGACGCTTAAATCAATTCCAAAGGAAAGCTTTCCCCAGTTTATTTTCATAATTCCTGACGGAAACAGAAGATATGCAAGGGAAAATGGAAAGTCCGTTCTTTGGGGGCATAAAAAAGGGCTTGACGTATGTATTTATCTTCTAAGAAGTATGAGACCGCTTCCTGTAAAAGTTGTGGGATTTTGGGGATTTTCTTCTGATAACTGGAAGAGAAATGAAAGAGAGATAAAAGGACTCATGAGTCTTTTTGAGTTATTTCTTACTAAGTATGTTGGAGAATTAATGGAGAACAATTCCAGATTCCTTCATCTTGGAAGAAGAGATAGATTACCAAAAAGATTAGTAGATAAAATTATAGAGGTTGAACAAAAAACCAGCAAGAATACCGGACAAATTGTTTGTGCAGCTTTAGATTTTGGAGGCGAAGATCAAATGATTAGAATATTAAATAAAGCAAGACAGCTAGATAAAAATATTGAAATAACACCAGAACTATTGCATTCCTTAAGAGATGGGAATGGCCTAGTTCCATCAGCAGATTTGATTATTAGAACTTCCGAAATTAGGACATCGGATTTAGGATGGATTAATGGTAAAAATACTGTGCTTTATTTTATTCCTGAAAAGTATTTTCCAGATATGGATAATGGTGACGTAGTAAAAGGCATTGAATTTTTCTATCAAACTGAAAGAAGACAAGGTAAATAACTACTCCTTTCTATTTATATGTATGACCTAAAACAGTTTAAGGAGATATTTGACCCTATATTAAACAATTTTGTTGATAAAAAAACTGAAGGTTTCCAAAAAAATACAAACGATGTCTTTATAAAAGATTTCGTCTTGTATTCCAAAAACCTAATTACAGGTGGAGGCAAAAGAATTAGGCCATACATTACCTATCTTACCTACAAATCCTTCGGGGGTACAAATGAAAAAGAAATAATGAATATTCTTCTAAGTCTGGAACTTTTCCATAATTTTTGCCTTATTCATGATGATGTTATGGACAAAGGCAAAACTCGCCATGGGCAAACAACAATACATTTGTATGTACTTGAGAAACAAAAAAATGATAAAAGAATTGGCGATTTAGAACATATTGCAAACTCGCAAGCTATTCTAATAGGAGACGTTATTTATTCCTGGCTTACAGATCTATTTTTTGAAAACAAACATCTTAAAAACTTAGAGATTGCAAAAAAATATTTCTACAAGATGATTGATGAGGTAATAATGGGACAAATAATTGATGTAGATTTGGTAGGAAGACAAAATCCAAGCCTTTTATTAATAGAAGAAAAAACAAGGCTTAAAACGTCCAGATATAGCTTTGTACGGCCAATGCAAATTGGAGCTGTATTGGCAAACTCGAATTACGGGCAAGATGATTTTCTTGATACGTTGGGAACACATTTAGGAATAGCCTTCCAAATGCAAGATGACCTTTTAGATATTATAGGAACCCAAAATAAAATTCAAAAGACACCGCTTTTAGATATTTCCCAACACCAGCATACATTCTTTACAAATTTTGTCTTAAATAATGGCACTAAAGACCAAATACTTTTTTTTAATGAGATTTTTGGAAAAAAGGTTTTAGGAAAAGAAAATGAAATAAGAAAGACATTTATTGAATCGGGAGCAATTGATGTAGGAAAAAGAATTATTGATCAAAATTTTAATGAGGCAAAGAAGCTGGTTGAAAATTCCTTTATTGAATATAAATACAAAGAAAAAATGCTAGAACTTATAGAACTAATGCAACAAAGACAAAGTTAGTCTTATAAAGTAAATTTTACATCCACACCGTTTCTTTCTCTTTCCTCGTAATATCTGTTTATTGAGAAACCCGAGGGGAAAAGTGGAGCAGCCAAACCATCTGATCTAAAATCTCTTAAAGCTCCCTTTATTAAACCCATATCCCTTGCAGCTAAAGCAAATTCCTTTGCGATTCCTCTTACATCTCCTGTTTCTAAAATCTCATCTATAGGAGTCCAGCCGCCAAAACTATCTTCTTCTGAATTAATTGGCGTAAACGATGCTGACAATGGGCCATCATAAACAAGAACAGAAAGGCCGACAACGCTTCCACTACAAAGTGTGTATCCCAATCCGCTTCTCACAAGAAATAGATTTCCTCCAACTCTGCTCAACGTTTCATCATCACACATCTCAGCAAGTCCTCCTCTAATATTATCTACACGGCCTTCGCCAACCTTTCTTGTTTCAATTGGAATTGACCTTTGTCCGGCAATTCTTTTCGATGAAGCTTTTGATATCCTCTCAACTACTGTTGCTATTTTTGGATTTGGATCACCCTCCCCACCTGAAGCAGCGTCAAAATGCACAACAATTATACCTTCCCCCACACAAGCTCCCTGAAGAATTTCTTCTGCAATACTACTCTCTCTTTTTTCTAAAAAACTAACAGACATATTATTTAATTAACGTTCCTTTTACATTTTTTCCTAAAAGGGCTTTTGCTAATTCTCTTTTTGTTTTACCGTTTATTAAAATACTTTCTACGCCTTTTGAAGCCATTATTAAAGAGTCTTCAATTTTATGCATCATCCCCCCTGTAACGTCATTCACCGATAATTTAAACACATACTTTTTAATATCTGGCCAGTTTTTTTGATTAATTAATTGTATTGTTTTTTGATTTTGATCATATACACCATTAGTTTCGCCAACATGAATGATTCTTTTTATATCAAATCCATTTTTTCTTAAAAAAGAGGTAATATTATTAAAAACAGTTTCCCCTGAATAAATCGTGCTTTTCCAATTTTTATCCCAAATAACATCTCCAAAAAACACGGGTATTAATCCTTGCTTAAGCACCTCTTGTAAGGGTTTAAAAAATTGAGAATTTAGTTTTCCTGACTTTGCAACCATCATACTCATAGGCCTTAAGGAAACAACTGGTAATCCTTGTTTTATTAATATTTCCATAACAATTTGGTTAATGGTTATGGCATCAAATGCAACCTTAGCTATTCCTTTAATGTTTTTATATCCTTTTTTACCGCCGAATTTTACGGCTGAAGTATGGCCAAAACTGCCACTTCCGTGAGCTATAACCAATAAGCACTTAGAAGCCTTGAGTTCATTTGCAAGACGAGCTATTACAGCTTTTCTTGCAGTATAAGGGATCTTTTTATTTGTGATAATTGATCCTCCAAGTTTCACTAAAATAACATCTTTCATAATTTTTATGTGTATCTAATCTAGGACTATGATTATATGGGTTTTTGCATTATAATATATCTTATAGTTAAAAGCAAACCACCATGAATAGTTATTATAAACAAAAACAAATTATTGCAAGAGTAGATAAAAAAGGCAATATAATCGGCCAGATTGAGAAATGGGAAGCACATAGAAAAGGCATCTTACACAAAGCTTTAACCGTTGCTCTAATGTATAAAGATTATTATATTATTCAACACAGAAAACATGTAGCCTTTGACGGAGTATTTGACATAACATCTTCCTCTCATCAGCTCTATATCAACGGCAAATTACAAACCACTCTTGAGGCAACATATCAATGTCTTAAAAGAGAATGGGGAATAACAAAAAAAAATCTTTTATACGTACCAAAAAATCTAGGGGCTGTATATTATAAAGCAAAAGATAAAAAAAGCATTTTTACAGAACACGAAGTATGTGAAATTTTGGTTAGTGAGATTAAAAAACTACCTATTCCAGTATTTGATTTTGCATATGGGTTTTCCTTAGTCAAAAAAGAAGAATTATTAAATAAAAAATCCAGGGTTTATGAAAATCTTGCTCCTTGGGTTATCGAAACAATTAAACAGAAGATGTTATAGAGGATTTACCTCTTTGGAGACTGTCTCTTTCTTCTTGATTTTCCTCCCATTCCAACCTTTCTTCGCTCCCTTACTCTTGCATCTCTTGTAAGAAGACCTTGTTTTCTAAGTATCTGTTTATTTTTATCATCAATGCTTGCAAGAGCTCGTGAAAGAGCGTGGATAAATGCCTCAAGCTGTCCTGAATTTCCTCCACCATCTACTTTTACAGACAAAATATATTTACCTAAATTATTTGTAATCTTAAGAGGCTCTTCAAATCTTGCTTTTGCAACAATTCCCTTAAAATAATCTTCTACTCTCTTTCCGTTTACGACAATATCTCCTTTTTTGAGCTTTTCTTCACCGATTAACAAATCCGAAGAAGAGCTTGTATAAAGCCTTAGTCTTGCGACAGATTCTTTTCTTCTGCCCAAGAAGGATATAAAATCTTTTTTGTTACTTTCTGCCATATTTATACCTTATTAAATTTATCTTTAAAAGTATGTACGTCTGTCTCAAAGACATGCAATCTTGATAGCATTTTGTCTTTTAGTCTATTCTGGGGAAGCATTCCGGCAACTGCATGAATTATAACACCTTGTGGTTTTCTTTGTCTAAGATTTTCTAGAGTTTCTGCTTTAAAACCACCCGGATACCCTGAATGTCTATAATATTTTTTTTGCTTTTCTTTATTACCAGTTACTTTGAATTCTTTTGCATTGATAACAACTACAAAGTCTCCCATATCCAAATTCCTTACATAGTTTGATTTATTCTTTCCCATAAGTAAAAGGGCAATATCCGATGCAACTCTTCCCAATATTTTTCCTTTAAGATCGACTAGGTGCCAATCTCTTTTTATTTCACTTATTTTTGTTGATTTTGTCTGTTTCATATTTTATTTTGCCTTCCTTGCTGTTTTCCTGACCGGTTTTACAGTTTTAGCTTTTGCTTTTGCCTTAACTGGTTTTGCTTTGGTTTTACTTTTAACTGTCTTTTTAACTGTTTTTTCCTTGACGGGCTTTACGTATGGCACATCACTTTTTTCAACCCATTCTAAAATTACCATCTGCGCTTCGTCTCCGACTCTTCCCCCGATTCTTATGATTCTTGTATATCCGCCGTTTCTTTCCTTAAATCTTGGAGCAACGAAAGACACAAATCTGTCATAGGCAATATGTGAAAGACTCCCTTGAATTTTTTGTAAAGAAATATTTGTTCCTTTTTTGGCAAGAGTTACAAGTTTATCAATTTCCGGCTTTATGGCCTTGGCTTTGCCTTCGGTTGTTTTTATACTTTCTTTTAAAACCAAAGACGTCATAAGACTTTTAAATAAAGCCGCTCTTTCATTTTTATCCCTTTTTAATTTTTTACCAAATATACTCTTTTTCATAAAACTAAAAAATCTTAAATCTCAAACCTTTATTTTGCATTTTTGAGATTTAAGACTTTGAGATTTAACAAAAATTAGACTGACAAGCTAATTCCCTTTTCTTTTAACTTTTCCTCAATAGCTGATATTGATTTTCCGCCCATGTTTCTCATTGAGATTAATTCTTTTCTGGGTGTATCAAGCAATTGTCCAATTGTTTCAATTCCGCCGTTTCTTAAGCTGTTATAAATTCTGGTTGGAAGATCTAATTCGTCAATTGTTAACTTAAGTACTCCTTCTGCAACGCCGGGATGAGTAGTAATAGACTCCGTAGCAACGACTTCTTTAGGTTCATAAACCTGGGAGAAATAAGCTGATAAAATTCTGGCTGCTTCGTCTAATGCTTCTCTTGGTTTTACCACTCCGTTTGTCCAAATTTTAAGAGTTAATTTGTCCAAGTTTGTCTGTCTTCCAACACGAGTAGCACTAACCTCAGGAGTCACTCTTCTGATGGGAGTAAAGATTGCATCAACCGGCATAACGCCGAGTGTTCCGATTTTTCTTTCTTCTGCAACAGAATAGCCCATTCCTCTTTCAACTGTTAATTCAAGATCAAGTTTTGCTTTTTTATCAGACAAGGTTCCAAGATAATGATCTTTGTTGACTACTTCTACGTCTTCCGGAAGATCTAGGTCTTTGGCTGTGATTTCTTTTGGTCCTTTTACCAAGAGTCTGACTGTTGATTGTTCTTTGGAGTCTAGTAATCGAAGATTAAGTCCTTTTACATTTAGTAAAAAGTCTACGATGTTTTCCTTAAGTCCAGGGACAGTTGAAAACTTATGCTTGGCACCAGAAATTTTAACCGATGTAACTGCTGCTCCTGGGATTGAAACAAGCAAAACTCTTCTTAAGGCCTGGCCTAATGTATGACCATAACCTGATTCCAAAGGTTCGATAATAAACTCTCCGTATTCGGCAGTTACTTTTTCTTCTTTAATTTTGAACGTTGGCTCAACCATAAGGTATTATTTTACCATTATCTGGAATAATATTCAATAATTAACTGTAAATCAAACGGAACCTGAATATCTTCTTTTTTAGGCATTCTTTTAAGCTTTCCGGACATTCCTTTTTTATCTAAAAATGGCAAGGTTTCTACCTCTTCTTTAAATAGTTCCAAAACTCTTGGATTGGTTTGTGCTTTGGTATTTAAAGATATAACGTCATCGACTCTTACCTGATAAGAAGGGATTGATAGTTTAACTCCGTTTACCAAAATATGCCCATGCGAAACAAACTGTCTTGCCATATATCTTGTTTTGGCAAAACCCAACCTATATACAAGATTATCAAGTCTTGTTTCCAAGGCTGAAATTATTAATTCTTTTGTATCTCCTTTTTGTTTTCTTACTGTTTGAACAATTCTTTTAAATTGTTTTTCAAGTAATCCATAGGTTGTCTTTGCTTTTTGTTTTTCTCTTAGCTGCAATCCGTATTCCGAAAGCCTTCTCTTTCTTTTCTTGCCATGAATACCAGGAGGAGTAGATAACCTTCTTTGTAAGCTCTGGGAAGTCTTATCCAAAAGATTTACTCCTTCTTTTCTAGCGAGTCTGTGTTTTGGTCCTGTATATCTTGCCATTATATTCTCCTCTTTTTCTCAGCCCTTGGCCCGTTATGGGGCATAGGCGTAACATCTGCAATTTGCGATATTGAAAGTCCTGCTGATTTTATACCCCTAAGCGCTGCGTCTCTTCCTGATCCGGGACCTTTTATAAAGACGTCTACTGTTTTTAATCCTTTTTCAATTGCTTTCTTGGCTGCCTGTTCCATTGCGGTTGTTGCCGCATATGGTGTTGATTTTCTTGTTCCTTTAAATCCTGCAGCACCCGCTGATGCCCAGGAAATTGTTTCTCCCTTATCGTTTGTGATTGTAATCAGGGTATTATTAAAGGTTGCCAAAACATAAACATTTCCCCGATCTGTTACTTTTAGAGTACTTTTTTTAACTTTAAGTTTTTGTGTTGATACTTTTGTTGCCATATTATTTAGTTGGTTCTGCTGTTGTTATTCCCATTTTTACTGCTTCTTCTTTTTTGATTGCGCCAATCGTTACTCTCTTTCCTCTTTTGGTTCTGGCGTTTGATTTTGTTCGCTGACCCCTCACAGGAAGGTTCTTTGAATGCCTGATTCCTCTGTAAGCTCCGAGTTCTCTTAGTCTTTTGATATTTCCCTGGATTTCTACTTTTAAATCTCCTTCAATTTTATATTCTTCCAGGATTTTCTGGATTCTTTTTTGCTCATCTTCAGACAATGTCTTTATTCTTTTAGAAGCGTCAACCTCTGCTTTTTTTAGGATATTAACTACGTTTTTTCTGCCGATTCCATAAAGATATGAAAGGCCTATGTCTACTCTTTTTTCGTCTGGTAAATTTATTCCTGAAATACGCATAGTTTAACCTTGCCTCTGCTTATGTCTTGGATTTTCGCAAGTGACTCTAAGCACGCCTCTTCTTTTAATGATTTTGCATTTTGCACATCTTGGTTTGATACTAGCCTGAACTTTCATATTATTTAAGCCTAAAAGTAATTCTTCCTTTTTGGCTGTCATATGGCGTCATTTCAACCCTGACTCGATCTCCTGGAAGGATCTTTATAAAATGCATTCTCATTTTGCCTGATAAGTGACAAAGTACTGTGTGTCCGCTATCAAGCTCAACTCTAAACAATGTATTGGGTAATGATTCTTTAACTACCCCTTCTACTTCCATTGATCCCTGATGAGCCATAAAATATAAATCCTAAATTCATTTATCTTAGAATTTAGAATTTTGTAGAGTAATTATAACAAATTGAATTCAAAAGAGCAATAAATTTAAGCTTAGGTAGTTAGCGTCTTGGAAGAGCTTTTGACAAAACAGCTCGTGCCTGGGATAAAGATTCTTGTGAGGTGCACGACGGCTGGCCTAAATGAGGCATAAAATCAATTACCGCAGGCCTAATCCTACCCTGGACCTCCTGCCTTGGAGTTACTATTAATCTGAATCTACGTGTCATAAGAGTTAATCCCGAACCTTCCAGCGTTGAGCTAGTAACAACTAATTCATTTTTTAGAGCTCCTGTTTTATCAGTTCTTCTTAAAGTTGCTACAACTGTACCTTGTCTTCTTTTCTGTCCAAATCTTTTTATTGCCATTTTCATGAGCTCATCTGCTCCATTGGCTGCCTCATCGGGTAATAAAGGATGCTCTTGTATTGTGGGAGTAATACTAAGCTCTGCTGCTGACATCGCTAAAAAATATATCTTATTCTAAGCAACCTTGTCAATATAGAATATTAAGGAGTTAAAATTATAGGACCGTTTTTGGTTATTGCTACTGTTCTTTCGAAAAGTCCTCCTAAGGATCCATCTTGGGTTCTTAAAGTCCATCCGTCTTTATCTAATTTTAAATCTGGCTTTCCCATGTTATAGATTACCTCAACGGCAATAACCATTCCCTCTTTTAATGTTGGCGTCTCTTCTATTTCCCCTACCAAAAACCCAGGTATTTCTGGGTCTTCATGGAGATCCCTGCCCACTCCGTGGCCTACAAGGGTCTCTACAACACTGTAACCGTTGCCTTCAACAATTTCTTGAATAGTCTTAGAAATATGTCCGACACGGTTTCCTACTTTTACTTTTTCTATCGCTTCATTTAAAGCGAGTTTTCCGATCTTTAGAAACTTTTCTTTTTGACTATCTTTATTTTCTCCTATTATCACTGTTTCAGACATATCTGTATGAAAACCTTGGTAGAAAACACCGCAGTCAATTCCGATTAAATCCCCTTCTTTTAATTTGTAATCCGTTGGTATTCCATGAACGACAACGTCATTGGTTGAAAGACAGACTGTATAATTATATCCATCAACTTTTTTAAAACCTGGCTCTCCCCCTTTTTCTATAATTAATTTTTCGGCCAACTTATCAATTTCAATTTCCGAAACCCCTGCTTTTACAAAAGAAGTCAGTCTCCACATGACTTCAGAAAGAATCTGTCCTCCTTTAGCCATTTTCTCTATTTCACTAGGGGTTTTAATATTGATCATTTGGGTTAAATATGAAGCTTTTCTACAATTTCTTTATGGATTTGCTCAATTGTTTGTTCTCCGTCAACTTCAAGAAGTAGGTTTTTTTCTCTGTAATAATCCAAAACCGGCTGGGTAAACTTATTGAAAAGTTCTATTCTTTTTCTAATTGCCATTAAGGTTTCATCTTCTCTAATTTCTTCTCTCCCAGAAATTCTCCATAAGGCTTCCTTGTCTGAGATTTTAAGAAGAATTACCTTATCAAGATCTTGATGGAATTTTTCTGCTTGGGCAAGAGTCCTTGGAAATCCGTCTAAAACATATCCATCTTTATATTCAGGACGCGCCAAATATTCTTCAACAATTTTTAAAGTCTTTTCATCCGGAATCAAAAAACCGGCATTCATCAAAACCTTTATTTGTTTACCTAGTGGGGTATTTTCCTTAGAAAGAACTCTGAAAATATGCCCTGTGGATAAATACGGTATCTGAAGTTTTTCACCCAAGAGTTTTCCCTGTGTTGATTTACCAGATCCTTGAATTCCGATTATGATTATTTTCATTTTGCGTAACCTTCGTAATTTCTCATTACAAGCTGTGCTTCTATTGCTTTAATGGTTTCAAGTACAACTGAAACTACGATTAATATTCCAGTACCGCCGAGAGCAAGATTTTGGATATTTGTAAAAAGCCTTGCTATTTCGGGAAGGATTGCGATAAGGCCTAAGAAAAGCGCTCCTGCCAAAGTAATTCTGGTTAAAATATAGTTTAGGTAATGGGCTGTTGGCGTGCCGGGTCTGATGCCTGGAATGAAACCTCCGTATTTTTGAATTTCTTCTGCAATTTTCTTTGGATTAAAGACAACTGCCGTATAGAAATATGTAAAGCCAACAACTAAAATAAAGTAGGTTGCGTTATATAAAAATCCCGTAGGACTAAACCAAACGGTAATTGCCGTACCGATATTGTGGAGTATTTGGTTGGGTGAAACAGCCAGGTAATTTGCAAAAAGGGAGGGGAGTAAAACCAAAGATACGGCAAAGATAATTGGAATTACGCCTGCCTGATTAAGCCTTAAGGGAAGATGGGTCGACTGTCCGCCATACATCTTGTTCCCCCTTACCCGTTTTGCATAGAAAACCGTAATCTGTCTTGTTGCTTCGTTAACTATAACAATTGATGCAATAACCGCTATTCCCATTACACTAAAAATTGCTATATTAAAAAAGTTCTGGGCGTTAATTGTCGTTGCGGTTTGAGTTAAAAGAATAGGAAGTCTTGAGACAATGCCTGCAAAGATTAAGAGAGATATTCCGTTTCCTACTCCACGTTCTGTAATAAGCTCTCCTAGCCAGACCATAACCATTGTGCCGGCTGTCATCGTCAAAATTAAAGATATTAAGCCAATTATGGAAAGATTATCTATAATTCCCTGGCTTCTAAGTAAAGCATACATTCCAACCGCCTGCAAAGCAGCCAGTGGAACTGTCAGCATTCTTGTATATTGGTTAATTTTCTGTCTTCCCTGTTCTCCCTCTTTCTGCAAGGCCTCAAGCTTTGGAAAAATCATGGTTAGAAGCTGTAAGATAATAGAAGCGTTGATGTATGGGTTAAGACCCAAAGCCATTACCGAAAAGTTAGCTAAAGTTCCCCCTGAAAATACGTCTAAAAGTGCTAAAAATTGATTTTGGGAAAAAAGGGATTGGAGTGCTCCTGTATTTACTCCGGAGACTGGAATATGAGCAAAAATTCTGGTTACAAGAAAAATAAAAGCTGTAAACAATAATTTTTTCCTAACATCAGGTGAATTGATGCTATTTCTAAAAATAGATAATATTCTTTCCATCTATGTATTATTCTACACTACCGCCGGCTTTTTTGATCTTTTCTGCCCCACTTTTTGAAATAGGTAGTTTTATCGTATAAGCCTTTGTTATTTTTCCGTCCCCCAGTATTTTGACTCCGTATTCGTTTGCGTCTTTTTCACTGACTATTTTGTTACTTACCAATGATTTTATATCAACAATGGAACCTGCCTTTAAAAGCTCCAAAGCTTTGATATTAATAATCAAAGGTGTGTTTTTGTACGAATGGTTTTTGTCTTTTCCGCGTCTGAACGGAAGTCTTTTGATAAGAGGCAAAGCTCCACCTTCAAAAGAAAGCTTAACTTTGTTTCTGGCTTTTTGTCCTTTTGTACCCCTACCACTGGTTTTAACACGTCCGCTGCCATGGCCCTGACCAAGCCTTCTTTTTCCTTTTGTTTTTATTGAAGTTAAATTATTTAGATTCATGGTTTCTTATCCTTCTATCTCCTTCCCTTTTATATCTGACTGCAAGTCTTTTTAAAGCTTCAATTGTTGCATAAACATTACTTGCTTTATTGCCCGTTCCCAAAACCTTTGATGAAATGTTTGAAATTCCAGCCAAAGAGACAACGCTTCTTACAGCTCCACCTGCAATTACACCGCTACCGGTTGGTGCTGGTTTAAGTAAAACTTTTGCAGCTCCAAGTTTTATATAAAACTCAAAAGGAATTGTTCCGTTTATAATAGGAACTTCAATTGCATGCTTTCTGGCAAGTGCCGATCCTTTTTTAATAGCCAGCGCCACGTCTCCGCCTTTTCCAAGACCTACTCCTACTTTTCCTTGTCTGTTACCAACGACGAGTAAAACAGAAAAGCCGATCTTGTTTCCCCCTTTGGTTTTTTTGGAAACCCTGCTGACTTGAACAATCTGTTCCTCAAAACCATCCTGATTTCTTTGATTGTAATCCATTTGTTTTAATGCTTTGTCCATTAGAATTTTAATCCTCCTTCTCTTAGGCCTTCTGCGATTTTTTGCACTCTTCCGTGATATCTGTATGAACCCCTGTCAAAAATACCTTGGGTAATTTTTTTGCTTAATACTTTTTTAGCCAAAAGTTTACCTAGCTCGAAAGCTTTATCTGACTTTTTAGCGCCTGTCGTCTCTTTTAACTCTTTTTCAGAAGCCCCTACAATTGTTTTTTGATTTTCATCATCAATTGCCTGGACATAAATAAACTTATTTGACCTAAAGATAGAAAGTCTTGGCTTAGTTTTACTTCCTTTTATTTTTGCTCTTACTCTTTTTACTCTATTTATTTTTTGTTTATTATTCATTTTATTTTGCTCCTGCTCCGACACCGGCTACTGCCTTTGCCGCTTTTCCGACTTTTCTTCTGATATGTTCTCCTACATATTTTATTCCTTTTCCTTTATAAGGTTCCGGCGGTCTGATTGCCCTCACATTTGCCGCAGTATTTCCAACGAGTGCTTTATCAATTCCTGAAACCGTAATTATGTTTTCTGCAACAGAAAAAGTAATTCCGGCTACTCCTTTTACAACAACAGGGTGGGAAAAACCTAAGGAAAGCGTTAACGTATCTCCTGCTGCTTGGGCTCTGAAACCTACTCCTGTTAATTCAAGTTTTGATTCAAACCCTTCGCTTACTCCTTTAACCAAGTTTAAAAGAAGTGATCTTGTCAAACCAAACAACGCTCTTGTTCCTTTGTCATTTTTTTTACTTTGGGTAACAATAATTTGTCCATCAACTACCTCTGCTTTTATTCCGTTTGGTACATGAAAAGACAATGTTCCTTTTGGACCATTAACAGTTACGTCCTGGCCGCTTATACTTACTGTTACTCCCTGATTTATTAAAACTGGTTTTATTGCAATTTTTGACATATTACCAAATAGAGAATAATACTTCTCCTCCTACTCCTTGTTTCTGTGCATTTTCTGCAGTCATTATTCCCTTACTCGTTGAGACAATGACTTTTCTTTTTCCGCGTTTTTTAATTTCCAATATTTTTTTGACTGGTTCATAAACACGTAAGGATGGTTTTGAAATGACAATAACGTCAGTCAAGACTGGGACTCTATGTTCATATTTTATGACAGCTTTTAGTTGTTTTTTGCTCCCCATTGTTTCTTCTTTTATGTTTTCCAAAAACCCCTCTTTTACCAAGACTCTTCCAATCTCACGGTTAATAGAAGAATACGGAAGTACAACTTCTTTTCTATTTGCCTTGGCGCTATTTTTAATTCTTATAATAAAGTCTGAAACTAAATGATTCATGTGTTTTTACCAGGTAGATTTAACTACTCCCGGAAGCTCTCCTTTCTGAGCCAGTTCTCTAAAACAAATTCTGCAAACCCCAAATCTTCTCATGTAAGAACGAGATCTTCCGCAGATATTGCAGATATTTTTCTCTCTTGTAGAGAATTTTTGTTTTTTTAAATATTTAACTACGTTTGATTTTTTTGCCATATATTATTTTTGAAACGGCATCCCCAGTGCCCTAAGTAATTCTAAACCATGCTCATTTGTTTTTGCCGATGTAACGATTGAAATTTCAAGTCCCTGTGGCTTCTCAAATCTACTCGGATCAATTTCCGGAAAAACAGTACTTTCGGGAAAACCCAAAGTATAACTTCCGTGTCCGTCAAAACTTGTCGTCTTTACTCCATGGAAATCCCTTAATCTTGGAAAGACTATTGTAGTTAATTTCTGATAGAAATCATACATCCTTTTTCCTCTTAAAGTAGCTATTAATGCTATCTGATCTCCTTCTCTTAGTTTAAAAGCAGAGATAGATTTTTTTGCTTTCATAATCTTTGGTTTTTGTCCGGAAATAAGGGAAAGAAGTTCTGCCGATTTTTCAATGTTTTTCTTGTCGGCAACTGCATCTTTTACTCCCATGTTGATCACGATTTTGACAAGTCTTGGAATCTCGTGGACATTTTTAATTGCCAGACTTTCTTTTAGTTTTTGTAAAATTTCCTTATTAAACTCAACTTGTAAACTATTCATATTTAATTTAAACCTCTGATTTGCATTTAAGACAAATTCGTAATTTAGAATTTTTCTCAATTTTATATCCTAATCTTGACTGCTTTTTACATTTAGGACAGATAAAGGCTACGTTTGCAACAGGCAAGGGTTTTGTCAGAGTGACTATTTCTGATGGTTGCTGTTGCGATCTTGCTTTCAAATGTCTTTTGTACGTATTCACGTTTGGGATCAAGACTTTGTTGTCAGAAGGAAAAGCTTTTTCAACCTTTCCCGTCTTTCCCTTATCTTTTCCTTTTATGACTTTGACGCTATCTCCTTTTTTAAGTTTCATATTATACAACTTCAATTGCCATGCTGGCTATTTTTGCAAATCCTCTGTCTCTTACTTCTCTTGCAATCGGCCCGAAAATTCTGGTTCCCCTTGGATTTTTGTCTTTGGCATTATCAATCAATACTCCTGCATTATCAGAAAATCTGACATAGGAACCGTCCATTCTTTTGTGTTCTTTTCTGGCTCTTACCAAAACTACTTTTACGATTTCTCCCTCTTTTACAGCACCTGTTGGGATTGCGTCTTTTACAACACAGTTAAGTACGTCTCCTATAAATCCAAATTTTCTTTTCGATCCTCCGAAAATATGGATAACCTGCAAGACTCTTGCGCCGCTGTTATCCGCTGTTTTTAACATTGTTCTGTGCTGTATCATATTATTTAATAACCCCCATTACTTTAAAAAACTTATCTTTAGAGATTGGCCTTACTGAAATAATTTTGACTTTGTCTCCTAAATTAAAGGTCTGACCTTTAGAATCTGCCTTAAATGTTTTGGTTTTTTTCATTAATTTTTTGTACATTGGATGGGCAACTTTTCTAGTTACTTCAATAACTACCGTGTCTTGTCCTTTGACTGAAACTATTTTTCCACTAAGCGTTTTTTGCATTTTCAAACTCCTTTTCTTTTAAGGCTGTTAAAATTAAAGCTATTTCTTTTCTTTTTAATGTTATTGACGATGTATTTTTTAACTTGTTTTGCGACAAATCAATTCTTAAATTAAAAAGCGCTTCTTTTGCATCCAAGAGCAGTTTTTTTAATTCTAATTGGTTTTTTGTAAATAAATCTTTTTTGTCTTTAGTCTTCATATTAGCTTTCCTTTATAACTATCTTTGTTTTTACGTTTAATTTGTGTCCTGCCAAGGTTAGTGCACTTATTGCTACTTCTTTTGGTACTCCGCCCATTTCAAAAAGCATTCTGCCGGGTCTGACAGGAGCTACAAACTCAAATACGTCTCCTTTGCCACTACCCATTCTGGTTTCAGCAGGCTTTTTGGTAATTGGTTTATCAGGAAAAATTCTAATCCAGAGCCTTCCTCCTCTTTGGGTATAGTGAGTAATGGCACGTCTTGCCGCTTCAATCTGTCTTGAAG
>JACQHJ010000004.1 GCA_016199085.1 Candidatus Levyibacteriota bacterium
CTTGCTCCCTGTACTGCTGTCTTATCTCCGCCTGATGTTAGCCACTTAAAGCCTCCCCAGATTAGATAGAGAAGGGCAACTATTACGGAAAGAATAAAGATTAGGTTAATAAGGCCAACTATGATATCTCCGATTTGAGGATTACATAGGGCTTTAAACATACCTCTTTCTGCGCAAAGAGTTTCTTGAGTGGCTGCGAACGCGGAAGGAGTAAGAGCGAAAAATCCTAGGAAAGATAATGCGAAAGAAGCTAACTTTTTCACCTTAGCTAAATCGTAGATGAGTTTTTTGTAATTGTCAAGCATTACTATGGAAAGGGAATCGAAGTTAATATTTCAAACCCAAAAAATCGGGTGAAAAAATTAACAATAAATAAAGATAAAAAGACTACGATAAGACCAACTAGCGCATAGGTTAATCTTTGCTTTGCAGATGCGATTTTTTGCTTATCTCCAACAGATGTCATCCAGAGCCAACCGGAGTAAATAATTACAAAAATGGCAAATATAATTGCAAAAATAAAAAGAAAATAAATTAGAGCCTGTATAATCGTAATTAACGTTTCTTCTCCACCCTTTGGAATATTAGATCCTGCAGGTGGATTAATTTGTCTTCCTCCTGGAAGAGTTATGCTTAATAATTCCATAAATTTATTTATTCCCCGACATTTTGTAATTCTGCTCCGCTTCTTAAAGTATCAATCTGCAAAAGGTCATTAGCTATAAACTGCAAAAGTACAAAAGAAAAGACTATAAACATAAGTCCAACGATAGCGGATGTCAATTCATCTCTTGCTTCTTGGACTTTTTCTGGATTACCCTGGGAGAACATTAATTTGTAACCAGCTCTGATAATTAAAATAATTACTATTCCGCCGGCAACGCCAAGAATTACCTCAAGAAGTTTAGAAATTAGCATTAAAGGATCGGTTGGAAGCCTTACTCCCAGGCCACTGAAAATTCCATAACACTGGCCAGTAGTGCCGCCGCTGAGATTTTTCTCGCAGGGAGTCTTAAGAGGCTGTGGGGGCTCTATCTCGTTTGATGGATTATCAGACAGTTTTTTACATCCCTTGCCAGCGTTACAGGTAAATCCTTCGCCACAATATTCTCTAGTCTCAGGCTCGATGCACGCATTAGGATCTGCAGATAGAGGACCAACGCATTTGGTGCCATCCCAAGTGCTAATAGATCGACATTTATAGCAAACCCGACCTTGGCTAGTTTGTGGCCTAACGCATTTTTCTGTAGAATCTTGACATACTAATCCGTCCGCGCACTCGCCGGGATCTTTTAACGATGCATTACAGCTTGAACCCACTGCATTTCGGGTTTTACATAATTCAGGTGTTCCCGGATTTTCGCAATATCCCCTGCCGGCAACGCAAGAGGTTCCTTGGCTAGAACAGTCAACTCTCTCAATTGAGTGTTTATAGTCTTGTCCTTTTACACATAAATAAGGTGATCCATTATTCCAAGCATATCCATTTTGACAAAGAGGACAACTATTGGGAGATGCAGGCGCTTCGCTAAGCGCACTATAGACATGAATTCCCATAGCTTCGGTTGAGTCAGGAAGGTTTTGACATTTAGACACATCTGATCCTTGTTCGGTAACGCTGAAAAAATAAGTTCCTTCTTGAAGATTTACCTCAGTATCTGTAGTACTTTGTTCATATATCTTTCCATTGTGGTCAAATTTAAAGGGAATACCAATTGTTCCGTCTGGGTTTGCGTTAAATATAAGAGCAGAGCCATTTCTGTTAAGCAGATTCCCTCGTCCGCCTCCTGGCTTAAAAAGCCAAATATTATATTCGGCACCAGCTATTGCGTTGCCATTTGTATCAATGGCAATATTAGCGGGAAATAAATTGCTTCCAACATCTAACCTAGTTGGCTTATTGATCAAAGAGCAAGGAGCAAATTCATTTGCTGCAAAAGAGGGAGATTTAAATAAAAATATTCCTAAGACTGTAAAAAGAAGAACAAATATTGTAAAGATTTTTCTTAACACGTTTTTATCGTAACTCAAAAAACAGTTAAATTGCAAGTAAATTTAGTTTGCAAACTTAAATCCGCGTCCTTTTATTGTTTGGATATATTGAGGTTGATTGGGGTTATCCTCAATTTTTTTCCTCAGCCTAAAAATTAATTGATCTAACGCTTGGTCTGTTACCCCCAAAACAGTTTTTTGATCTCCCCAGACTGTGTTGATTATTTCTTCTTTTTCTAAAATTCTATCTTTATTTTCAATAAAATACTTTAAAAGCTTAAATTCCAAAGCTGTTAGTCTATCGGAGAAATTTATTTCTCCTTTTACGGCTTCTCCTAGGTCGTTTATTTGAATACTTGCCGTTTCCTTTAAAGAAGATGATTTCTCCTTTACATAATCACCAAAAAGAGAAATAGTTAGGATATTGTTTTTGACAAGTCCGACATTCTCAAGATGTATTAAGTTTGTGAAATTATTATTTGCCAAGGCGTTTTGCTCAAAAGGAGTTAGGTGGTTCCAAATACCAAAAAGTGCACTTCTGACCGCCTTTTGTTCTATTAGAAAACGTCTCAATTCAAGCTTGTTTTCAAACTTTTGATCTGAAGAGAGTATGTTCTCAACACAAAGCCTAATTAAGTTGTTGTGTCCCATGGTCAATTCAAAAATACCGTCTAAAAGGGTTTTGTTAATTTTTTTATGAGTGATTTTCTCAAGATATGAGATTCGAAAATCGACGCCTGGCTTGTCATAGATTGGCAGATAAATAATCTTACCTACTACAAATTCATAAAAATCAGACATTAAAGTCGGCTCAAGCGTATCCTCAAGGGGCCTGTTTAAGGAAAAGACAACCGAGAAACTGTATTTTGTCCTGTTTCGAAGCACTCTTAGGTTCGTAAAGAAATCTTGGTTCAAAGATAAAATATATTCCTCGAATCTGTCAAAGAGAAGAACAATATTTAAGTTTTTTTCCAAAGCTAAATAGTCAATAGTTTTTTTAAGACCCGAAAAGAGAACAAGTTCATCCTTTACCAACACGCTTTCTTTAAAAATTTTATTGATTTGGTTATATTCTTTAGTCATTTTTCTTTCGCGTAAAGAATCAATTAGACCAAGGAAGATATATTTAGTAGATTCGATTAGGGGTTTTTTTCTAATTTCCGAAAAATTCAGATAAACGAAATGGAAGTTTTTTTGATTTTTATCCAAATGCCTAATTCTTACATTTTTGTTATAAGCTAATATTCTAAGAAGAGTTGATCTTCCGACGCCGGGAAGAGAGACAAGTTGACAAGAATTTCCTTCTTTGACACACTCAATGATTTTTTCTATCTCCAAAAACCTTGTAGCGTCTGGGTATAAAGATTCAAAATGTTCTGGCTCCATATAACAATATTGTAATTTTTTTATAACCTAAATATCAAGCTGTTTTGCCCTTTTTCTCCTACACTGCGGTCATTATGAGCGAAAAAGAAAACATGCCCATAGAAAACCAATCTGAATTGACAACTCAGCCTGTTAATTCTACACTAAAAACAGGAGATATATTTATGGAAGATACAAACGAAAGGACAGAGCAAGTTCAAGAAAGCCCCCAGCAAAATCAAGAAGAAGATGACCAAAGAGGAAGATCCCCGTTAGAAGAAGCCATAGAGGCTGTGCATGTTTGGGATTTAAGTAGCCATGAACCAACTAAATTAGATCCTGAGTTGGAAAGAAAAATGTTGGCCATAGGATTGACGCCTGAAGAAATTGAAGAAAACAAAGAAAACATGCCAGCGTTAAATAGACTGTTTAGGACGAAAATTGCTCAACTTCTAGAAGCAGGTAGGCAAAGAGCGCCACAAGAAATACAGGTGACCCCAGACACGCAGGCATTAATTGAAACACTCAACAAAAACTTTCAAGAACTACTTGAGGCATTGGGAGCAGGTCAAAGGGATTTTATAGAATCAGGGCTTGGTCGAATGACCAAAGATGTTCCGCCTTCGTATTCATATAAATACGTAGATGAGGAGACTGGTCAAGAAGTAGAAAAAACAATAGATCTTAGCCGACTAACCTCAGCAGGAATCATGGCTGAAGGAATGGCGTCTGTTAGACAAAATATATTAAAAGGTATGGGGAGATTAAATGAATCAAGGGCGGACATGAATTTACATATAGAGATTATTGAAAAAGAAGACGATTACGAAGTCATTCGGGAAGCCGTGGATAAGTTTGTTAAAGATGTGGAGCTTATAGGGGATCTTATCAATGACACCGAAAAAGAACTTTTAGATTTTAAAGTAAAAATGGGGAAACTTAAAAATCGTACTTCCGAAGAGGGGATGACTCCTGATCAAAAGAAAAAACGCGTCCAGGAGCTAAAAGACATCGTAAAAGAATGGGCTCCGTATATGAGGGGGTATTACACGGAGATTGAGGGGAAAGGAGAAGATATGCCAAAGAACTTGGAAGACTTAGTTAAGCTTGCTCGCTCAAGAGAAGAAGGAGAGTTTGCAGCCGGAGGAACGAAAGATCTAATAGATTTGGTACCTATAAAAGAAAATGATGGTAGCGTGAGGTATGAAGAAAGAGCAAATCTTGCACATTTTTATGAATGGGTGAGGCAAAAAATGTGGAGGGTTCATGATTTCAACTCAACGAGTGAAACCAATTTCTTCTCAGCTGAAGAAATGGGAGTAAAAACGACATTTAGGACCATAAACTTCTTAGAGATGATATTTACACCAAGCTTTTTTAAGCAAAAGAGAATGCAGTGGACACATAAATATGATCCTAAAACTGGCGAGCCAATAAGAAAGCTTGTAGAAGGCAGTCAGTCAAATGATGATTACACTAAGCTTAGAGACGCACTTTTATATGAGGTATATATTTTCCAGCTTATGAGAAACGGCGATTTTGTCTACAGGGATAACATGGCAGGCATTAAAGGAATGACGCAGGCTATGCAGGGGATACTTAGGACAAATCCAATTACAAAAGATGATTATTTAGAAAGAATTTTAAGCATGCCAGCAATGTCGAGGTTATCCTTGGGAGAAAAAGATATAAGCGGAAGAACGATTAAAGAAAAATTAGACAATAATTTCGTGATGGGAGATGCTGTCAGGGCAGCATGGAGTACATATTGGTATATTTGGGATTTTGATTCTGTCGCAAAGCTACTTGGATCTGATTCTGTGATTTTTCAAAAAGAATATGAACAGTATGACGAAGAAAAAGGAGTAAAGAAAAATAATAAACTCCAAGGAAAAGGAGCTGGATACAAAGGAGAGGACTGGTTTGACGAAAATGGTAAGTTTAAATCCGAGCTTAATAATGAGGAAATTGAGGAAACAAAGAAAACATTAGCAAAAAGACTTGGAAGGCGACCGACAGATGAAGAGCTTGCCAACGAAATACACGAAGTAATAGATAAAAGAAAAAAAAGCTTAATGAGCTACATGAATATTTTTCATGGTCCTTCCAAAGATCAGACACAAATAAAAGAAGTAAGAGAAAGAATAGTGCAATCTCTTATGCAGAAGAAAGGCATTTCTTATCACGAGGCTAAACTTGCGGAAGCTTGGGCATTTTCACTCTGCAGATTTACCGGTGTTGCCGCAAGAAACGATACGGACTCGGTAGGATTTGACCAGTGGACAAAACAAACCAATTTAGAGCCATATAGACAAAGACAAAGATCAGAAAGAAGAAGGGCAAAATATGGAAGTAAGTATACTATGGCTCACGAAGATCATAAGAGTGGCCCAGGTCTTAAAAGAGTAACTCTGACTTTTGTCGAGGCGGTTAGGGATAATCATCAGAGGGCAATTTATGAACTCATGCAGGGAGGAAGAGGTGGGAATATTGACTTAGAGCGCAATCCTTTTAAAAAAGATGTTGATTTCGAAAGAAACTATCAAAAAGATGAACAAGGAAATTATATATTCGTTGACTATAACGGAGGAATTGTGTCCCAGGAAGAATTAAAAGATATGAAACTTTCTGGAATTAATAGAGTTGTCGTTGATGAGCATAATAAAGTTAAGTTTCAGATTATAACAAGAGGTGAAAATGGAGAAGAGATCGTAAAAGACGCAAATCTTAACGAGCATAACCTGCGTCCTGTCAAAGGCGATATCATTTTTAGAGACAAAGATGGAAACGAAATAGAAGGTTTACGAGGCAAGGCAGTTAGCTATTCTCTTGACGAGAGAGGGGAGCCAACATTTTACGACATAAACGGAAATGAAGTTGACGTGGGGGAACATAAAGCAAGAGTGGTTGAAAGAGATGTGGCAAAAATTGAGTTTGGCTATGACACCATGAAACAATTCATGGCTAATATTATAGAACAAAGTACTGAGTGGTATGAAGACATAATTGAAGGAAGAGATATGGGTCTTTTGGAATTATTCAAGGGATTTACTTCTACTGGAAGGCCGATTATAGACACAGAAGGGTTAAATAAAATAAAAGATAGGAGAAGAAAAAATGTTACTTACTCTCTTTCTACCTGGAAAGGTACCGATTACACAAAAACAATTAGGACTTGGTGGAAAGATAAAGAAGGAGGAGATCTACAAATAAAAGAGCAATCGATTCTTGAATCAATGTTTGGAGAAGAAGTGCTTGCATTTATTCAGATGGAGGTTTGGTCAAAAACAAGAGCTGAAGACGAAAGGATAAAAAAAGCTTTTGAAAACTCAAAGGTCGCATTAAAAGATATAAATGTATTTAAGCTTGCGGATTACCACGACGTTCTTACGGATGCTCAAAAAGACCAGTTAAAAATCTGTATTTGGACAGGAGTATTTACCTATATGCTGGCTAAAGACATTTGGAAACATAGGGCAATTGATAGTAATGCTAAAAGATGGAGTTTTGATGAAGTAAAAGAGGTATACGCAGTTTTGGAAGATAGCGGTTTATTGAATGAAGATGAGCGCCCAATGGTTAAAGAAAACACAGATACTGGTAGTGCAAAAATGTTTGGTCAAGAATTTATGCAGGCTTTAAGCCTTGGTAATTTAGAAGGTTTTTGGCAGATGATACAGGCCATGATAAAGCAACAATCGTTAGTTTAACACTTGTTTATTTACCTCGCTTTGGTGGAATGAATCGGGCAGATTGCCTTGCTTTTTCTACTCCTTGTTTTCGCACCTCAGCTATAATCTCCTGCTTGTTTCTCTCCGCTTGCATAGGAGATCCTCCTCCAGCTCCTCCTGCGGCTTGTGTTGTTGTGGATGGTCTAGTTTCTCCGCCGCCAGTTGCTTGAGTTTCTCCACCTCCTTCTTGTGGGGGAGCTTCGCTGGTCCAATTTCTTAGTTGTCTTCCTGGAGGTGGCGTAGCTGGCGTGGTTTCTTTTACGCCTGCTCTTTTTGCGTCAACTTCTTTAAATAGCCTATCCAATCTTTCTCTTGGACCTGGTGTTTTTTGGTCTGGACCTTTCTCAGACAATTTTAGAGCAACTTTTCTTAAAGTCTGAACTCTACCTAAGCTACTGCCCCAAAAACCTTGAGCCATAGCTCTTCTAATATCCTTTGTTGATTCAGCCAAAAGACCTCTTTCATATTTCTCTCCAGCTTGGGTTACATATTGTTTATAGAATCTGCCTCTAACAGTACCTAAGAAAGCCATCCCCATTCCTTGTCCTGTCTTTAGACTTTCGCCAACGCCAGATAAATCAATACTGAATTTCTCTTTAAATGATTTCTTCACTCCTTCAGCAACATGTGGAGCGCCTAATACAAAACCAAGCGCAATTAAAGGTCCGAGTGTATAGATTCCTCCTGCAAAATTTCCAATAAGGGGAGGAACAAAAAAGCCTTGATTCTCAAGTCTTGCCTTATCGGAAATATCTACAAATAGCTTTGCAAGGAGAAATAAGCCTACTGTTGCTGGGAATACGGCTAAGTTGCCAAGTAAGTCTTTTATCCATCCGGTAAAACCAAGATTGGAAGCTCCCGGAATTAATCCGCCCAATATCCAAAAAGGAGCAAAAATTATGTCGATAAGTATAGCTAAATAACACTTTAAAAGGGTGATCCAAAGTTTAAATAGATTCCATAAAAGAAGGATAAGGATAACAAAGAACGCTAGTCCTCCAATCAACCAGCTAACTAAAAATCCTAGTATTCCGCTTAATACGCCTCCGACTGCATCAGCAGCTAATTCTCCCCAGTTAAGACTAACAAATTTACTAGCAGCATCTCCTAGATTAAATACAACATCTCTTCCCAGTCCGATTGCGTGGCAGAGTATATCCACAGGACTGTTAGTATTACATGTGTCTGGAACTTGTTCTTCGTTTGGTGGGGAAGCTTGTCCAAAAGATGAATTAATTGTTTCCTGCAAGCTTCCTGCTCCCTTTTGCGCAAGATTGAACAATCCTCCAGCGCCTTGTCCTTCATTTTGATCCCCGTATGATACAGCCTGGTCAAAAAATCCGATTGCATGGTTATTGAGATTTTGTTGGGTTTTCGTAATATTAATATTGTTACTAGCTGTATTCATGACTCTTATTACGACATAAGTTGAAACCCACATTAAGTCGATTAAAACGCCTGCAATTGCAAAAGAAAGCGTAACCATGATTATTCCAATTATTAGTTTTGGTATCTGGTTTTGAATCGTCATGACAGTTCGTGGATCAATTTTTGCCCTAAGCATTATGGCAACACCAATAATTATGAAGACAAAAATAAAAAGAAGGTAAGAAATATCTCTAAAAACTGCCCAAATACCAACAATTGGGCTAATTGATTCAAAGCCAATTCCTTGGCTTTGCGCATAAGAAGGTCTTGAAATTCCGAAGCTTTGTGAAAGATAGGAGACATATTGACCCGTGCTGGCAGGACTCGTATAGAGCATGGCAATTCCTCTGGTGACTATCCCTAAAACTCCCCCACCGTTATCTACAAATCCGACTTGACCTGTTTTTGGATCAAAACCAAGACATTTTTGATCTTTGTGGCTAAAATTTACTCCTGCAAGCTGACAGGAAAAAGCAGACATTACCTCAACTACAACATTTTGCGACCAGATATTTAAATCTCTTGTTTGATAATTATTTGCAGAGACTACTCCTTGGGCAAAAACAGGAGTTTTGAAAAACAAAAAGATTATGACAAAGATAAATACAAAAAGTATTTTTTGGACAGCTCTCATCTAAATATAGTTTGGAGTATTTTAAAGTTTATGTCAAGTTTGTGAAAACTGTTAAATTGAAGTAAAATAAGGCTTAGAAGTGCCCGTAGTTCAACGGATAGAACACCTGGTTGCGGTCCAGGCGGTTGAAGGTTCGATTCCTTTCGGGCACGCCAAAAGGAGGGTTCGCATAGTGGCCAATTGCCCGATTTTCGAAAAATCGAGGGAGCAATCCCTACGCAGGTTCGAATCCTGCACCCTCCGCTTATGAAATTTGAATTTTCCGCGGGAGGAATTGTTTTTAAAAAAGAAAAAGACAAAGTCTTTATCTTGGTTTCCCAGCACTCAGGCCATCACGGCTGGGTATTTCCTAAAGGGCGAATCGGAGATCATGTTGAAAATGAAGGAAGAAAAGAAACAGCTTTAAGGGAAGTAAAAGAAGAAACAGGAGTGGAAGGAAAGATATTAAATCCATTAAAACCTGTTACATATTTCTATAAATCGGAAGGAGAAAATACTAAAAAAACAGTTTATTATTTCTTAATGCAATATCTTAAAGGAGAAATAACAGATCACGATTGGGAAATGGAAAATGTCGAATGGCTACCTATTGAAGAAGTTGAAAAAAGACTAAGCTACCCATCGGATAAAAAGGTTTGGAAAGAGGCTAAGGAATTGATATAATACCTAAGTCTGGAGAGGTCGTATAGTCTGGTCTAGTACGCGGTCTTGGAAAGACCGTATATCCGCAAGGATATCGCGGGTTCAAATCCCGCCCTCTCCGCTTTTATTTCCTTTTGAAAATATCATACCAATGTTTTCCACTTGATAAGGCTGGAACTGCTACCCCTGAAAGTAGTATAGCTAGTATAGTTGCCCATTGTGAAGGATATTTCTCTCTAAGCGCTTCCAGCTTACTTGCTTCTACGCCAGTTGATTCAACAATTTGCTCGATTCTTGTTTTTAATGTCTCATCGTCTTGTACTATTTGTTCAACTGCTTGAGCAACGTGTTTGGTCCAGCCATATTTTGCAATAATGTCTTGTTCTCCTACAGAAATAGGCTCTCCTGTTGCAAGGCGTCTAGAAATTAGGTTAGTTATATATTCAGCTTTCGCCTTTTCTGCAAATGCAGAATCTGTTTTAAGTCTTTCGCGTATTCTGGCGGCATCTTCAAGTATTCGTCTTGCTTTATCGGGTGAAGTACCTAATTTAATCTTTTTCCTAATCTCATAAGACAATAATAATTCTACCTGTGTTGATATATCTCCTCCGCTTGCGATTGCAAATTTCCAATCAGTCTCAATAGCAGCCCTAATAGTTTCGATTGAAGATTTACCACCTCTGGTAACGATCCTTTCCCATCTTGAGCCAAGTGCACTATAAAGCGTTGTCTCATCATTATCTTCTGCTTCCTCAGATTTTTCTCTTAACATGTCACCATAGACACGATCTCTTCTAGCTACGTCGGAATTTAGTACATTATTTGCAGCTTGAGTGACGATTCTACTGATGTTTAAAACTACAGCCTGCTCTTTAGCTTTCTTTTTTTGAGCAAGCGGATTAATATCTAAATCCAGTATTGCTGTCTCAAGTGTTAGGGTTTGTAATCTGGCGTTTCTGGTTTGTAGTTCACCAAGTAAGTTATTAATTTCTTGTGGAAGACTGTCTCTTCGGATCCTTCTTTGATCATACTCTCTTTGGGCTTCTTCAAGCTGTGCTAATTCATTCAATTTTTCCTCTGTTGGGTCTACTAGGATTTCGCCGCTTTTTGCTCTTTGTCTAACACTTGCTTTATCTGCCGTGAGCCTCTCTCTATCTCTTCCGTATAATGCAACAAGTTCTCGGGTTAATTCTGTTGCTCTCCCTGCGTTAATTCTTGCCTGAGCCTGCTCTAGAAGCTTATGTAAATCACCCTCTGGTGTGCCCGTAGCTGCGTTTTCAGGCTGGTAGTCCATGAGTTCTTGTTGTAATCTTGCAATTCCATCATTAATGCTAATAATCTCTAAATTAAGCCTATCTTCTTCAGCTTTTTTTTGTCCCTTTTCTTGCATTTTTACAGCAAGTGTTCTTTCATCTTCTGATCCTATCTCAGCGGTCGGACTTAAGCCCTTTTTTAATAATTCTGCGATTTTTACTCTTACTTCCTGTCTGCTTAATTCAGACCGTGCGATTGCTTCCTTCTCTGCCCTAGAAAGATTTCTAAATGCATCTCCTCTGATGTCGATTACTTTAGCGACATATTCTTCTACAATTTCGTCTTGTCTGCCTGGATCCTCAATTCCTTCTATGCCCTTTTCAGCAATAGTTTGTGCTTCATGGGCTAATTTTTTTGCCTTTGCGCGACGATCTTCTTCTGGTGGAGTGTGTTCGCCAATTCTTCTATCAACTTCGCTGTCGATATCTATACCGGATAAATCATCAATATCTTCTGGAGCAAGTAACGCTGCAAGTGGTTTGTCTTGATTAGCATTGAACCTAGCCCTAACTTGTTTTGCATCCTCAATTTGTTTTGCCTCCTGGGGGCTTCTGGCAGCAGAAATAGCAGCTTCAGGTACAAAGGACTTGGCTAAAACTTCAACTTTTTGTACTGCATCTGGATTCATATTATTGGTCGTTTATATTTTTAACTATTTTTCTGGCTGCTTCCAAAGCCTCGTCTATTTTCCCTTCCTGGGTGAGATCTTCAATTTTTTCAACTGCCTTGTTCTCCTCTATTTTACTAACCTCTCCGTTTTCAAGGGTTAAAACAAAAGAAAAGATTTTCCATTTTGCTGTTAACTCTCTTAAAAAAACGATTAAATCATGGTGAGTTTGAATTGTGGGATCTCTTTCTAAAATAAATTTAGAAATTTCATCAAAATCTGCTCTATTAATCTCAAGTTTTTCGTATGCCGTAAGAAGAGTATCCATTATTCTTCTTTGTACTTCTTTTTTATGTTCGGCAGATAAGTCCATAACTTCATTATTAATTGTTAGAGGTTACATGTCAAGTAAAATTGCTCTTATTTCTTTTTCTTTTCGGATTCGAGAGGGAAGTTTTTCGTCAGCCAATCAGCGCTTTTTTCCATAAACGTGGGCTTTACGTACTCCCTGTAGGGAAGATAGGGGATCAAAGTTTTTAGAAGTTTTTCTTTGTCTACGTTTTCAATCGTTAAAACAAGCTCTCCTGGTAAAAAACTTTCGGTTCTAATTCTTAGCGTTTCAATTCCATAGGCTTTAATAAAATAAAAGTCATAAAGCTCCTTCCATAAAAAAAACCTGTCTTCGATCATAATTCCCTCAGGAGACATCCTGTATTGAAAGTTTCGAGGCGGAACCGAGGCTAGAGCAAATGAAACAAAAAGTAAGGAGATAACAACAATCATCAAAAGATATTGGCTGAAAAGAAACAAAATTACCTCTACAAAAAGAGCCATGAGAATTGCCGTTAAATAGAATTGTTTTGACCTTTGCTTAAATGGTCTTCCAGGAGCATTCCATTCTAAAACATGACTATTTTCATGATGAGTTGTGTGATGAGTTTTCTCTTCGGGCATAACTTAACTTTATACAAAAGAGTCAATTAAGTCAAACGAAAACCCTTGTGTTAAAATTAATTATTGAAAAGCTTAGGGTTATTTAAAAATTTTAGATTTATTCTTTTTTTATCCTCCTTTCTAATATTTTTGTGGCTTATTATCATAGGGGTAGTATCCATTGATCCGGATTTTGGATGGCATTTAAAGTTTGGCGAAATTATACAAAGCACACAAAGCATCCCAAAATTGGACCCCTTCTCCTATACAATGCCTTCATATAATTTTATCAACCACGAATGGCTTACGGATCTATTAATAGCTCTTTTTTATCCAATCGGGAAAGAACTATTGCTTTCCGCAGCGTTTGCTTTAATAACAATATTTGCTCTAGTAATCCAAGCTAAAAATGTTTCTAAAAAATGGTTTATTGTGCTTTTTATCTTGGGTTTATTTGCAATGAATCCAATATTTGGAATAAGACCGCAATTGATTAGTTTTCTCTTTTTTTCAGTTATCCTTACGGTTTTACTAAATGACGCAATTTATAAAAAAATATTTTATTTTTTGCCATTGTTATTTTTGCTTTGGGCAAACCTTCACGGGGGATTTGTAATGGGAATAGTGTTTTTTGGCATAGGAGTTATCCTAAAAATGATAAAAGAAAAAGGATTTTATGTTAAAGACGCAATAGTATTTATATTTTGTATTGTTTTTACTTTAATAAATCCGTATGGAATAAATTTATGGAAAGAAATTATTATTTCAGCAACAGACACAAATCTTAGGTGGTCAATCGCCGAATGGTTTCCTACCTTTTTATTTTTTAATTTCCCATTAATAATTCTTTGGGTCATCTCATTTGTTTTATTTATTAAGTATTTTAAAAAACTCGATTTGATATTAAAAATATTGTACTTAATGCTTTTTCTTTGGGGATTATCAAGTAACAGAAACATCCCCTTTTTTATTTTAATATCAATTATTATTATTTCCAAAGGTTTTGATTTCCTATATGCAGATTTGGGTAAATATAAATTTGGCAGACAGCGTTTTCTCAAACTCTACTTTGCAATCGGCACGGTTTTTATATTCCTAACTGTTTTAAGCGCAATATTTTCTTTTATAAACCTCAGACTTTACCAAAAAGTAGACCCCTATCCTACCAACGCCGTTGCCTTTTTAAAAGAGAATTCCTCATCTGGTCAGTTATTCTCAACTTATAATTGGGGCGGTTTTCTAATCTGGAAATTACCAGAAAAGAAAGTCTTTGTGGATGGGAGAATGCCCAGCTGGAAAATGAAAAGTCCACCCAAAGGACAAAGCGAAAATGCGTTTTTGGAGTGGAATAAAATTCAAGACAGTAAAATCTCGGTAAAAACCGTAATTAAAAAGTACAAAATAGACACTTTTCTTTTGCCATTAACAAGAGAAAAAAATGAAAAATTGGCAAAAATTAATAATTTCGCCCTAAGCCTTTTAAGAATTAAACAATCAGGCCCTAAAGAATTTATAAGACAAATAGAAGATTTGGGTATGAAAGAGGTTTATAAAGATTCTACGGTTGTAATCTATAGATAAAAGATTATAATCGGAATTAATTAAGAAAATCTATTCCAATAAGTTGTTGATCGAGTTCTATTTTGATATACTTAGGCTCGTGGAGAGGTCGTATAGTGGACTAGTACGGTGCTCTTGAAAAGCACTGAGGTCGCAAGACTTCCGTGGGTTCGAATCCCACCCTCTCCGCACTTCAATGAACAAAAGACACACGAATATTGTCGCCTCATACTTAGTTTTAATAAAAGGAAGTAGAGTACTGCTTTGTAAAAGACAAAATACTGGCTATAGTGACGGTCAATATAGCCTAATCGTAGGACACCTAGAACCGGGAGAAACTTTTACAAAGACCATTATTAGAGAAGCAAAAGAAGAGGCGGGAATATCTTTGGACAAGAAAAATTTATTAGCTTTGCATGTTCAGCATTGCAAATCTGAATTAAATGCTACGGAAAGAGTTCATGTCTATTTTACTTCCAACGATTGGAAGGGAAAAATAGTCAACAAAGAGCCAGATAAATGCGAGCATTTGAAGTGGTTTGATTTTGAAAAATTACCCTCAAATATCGTCCCCCATGTTTATGAAGCTTTAAAAAATATAAAAAAGAAGGTTTTCTATTCTGAACAGGGATGGTAGGAAATTGTTTTGGATTTTTTTAAATATACATCGTAGAAAATTTAGCCTCAACTCTTCTTTACTAAAAGTAAAGTATTCCAAAGTTTAGTTATTTTTTAAGTAATGTATCTTGGGAGATTACTTCTAATCTAGCTATTTTCCTAAAATGTTTTATATTACTTGTAACTAATACCATTTTATTTTCAAGAGCAGTTGCCGCAATTAAAGCATCCAAAAACATTAACCCATGAGATAGGTATAAATCAGAAAGAAGCTCAATTGCTCTTTGGGATATTTTTTTATCAATAGCCTCTGTTGAAAGGCTTGCGCATATTTTTGAAACTGAAGCTAATTCTTGTTTATCTCTTGCCCCTTGGATTAATTCTGCTATGGTAACAGTAGAGATACTAGGATTAGATTCCTCTAGAAAATGTTTTGCATGAATATTTCCGCGCAGATGCTCGATTAATACGCTTGTATCAGCTAAATATCTTTTCATTGTCTTGAGCTCATTTTTACCCTTAAATCTTCTGCCCATTTTTTACTATTTTTAATATCATTTCTTTTTACCCAAGCACCAAAACTTTCCTCAATCCCAGATGTAGATAATTTATTCTTAGAAATAGGTATAATCATGGCTTTGGGCTTGCCAAATTTAGTTACTACAAATACGTCGCCTACGAGTGCAACTTGATCAATGATTTCCGCTAACTTGTTTCTTGTATCTTTTATGCTTACCATCTGCGCCATATTGAAATAATACAATGTTATGTTAATTTTGTCAATATGTAAGCTTTGTACGCAATACAGGCTGGGGATCGTAGTTTTAATAGGTGTTGCTTTAATTTTTAAGTAGCTTAAACTCTTAAATAGTATCCGACAACAACACCCACAATTGTTGCAACAGAACCGATAATAAAAAGCTCGACAGCACTTCTTAGAGGTTTATGTTCTACGAGTTGTCCTTTTATATAGCCGATAATAAAAAGCCCAATAAAAGATGAAACGATGGCGATTATTCTGGCAATAGGCTGGTCAAGAATAACGGTGGGGATTATCGAGAAAGATCCGCCTATCATATAGGCGATAAACATGATTAAAGCACCAATATACAAATTATCAGTATGCCTTCCTGTTTTATCCATCTGATGAACCGCTTTTTCACTTGAATATTGGCCCGCAGCCATTGATGATGCTTCAACCGTAACGGCAACGAGAGCTGCCAAGACTATAATTTGCTTATCGTTTATTCCTGTAGATATTCCAACCACAACTCCTGTGGTTGAAACTATTCCATCCTGAAGACCAAACATTAAAGAGCGGAGATAATCCTCATGAAGAAATGTTTTAATTCTTTGCATATTTTGGCGGAGGAGGTGAGATTCGAACTCACGCGAGCTTATTCAGCTCAGGAATTTAGCAAACTCCCGCAATGGACCAACTATGCGACTCCTCCTCTTAGGTTTAATTATATCACTTGGAGGCTAAATTTGATATTCAAAAACTTCTCCTGGGATATACTCGTAGGAACACATTTCCTCAATTGATAATTTTTCAAAATATCTTCTCATCGGCCTTATTGAATTTGCCGAGGCTGAAATAAAAATAACGTCATCGTCTTTCCATGTGGGAACAGCGTCATTTAAGAAATCTAATACCCTGACTTCAACCATTTTAATGCTTTCTCCGTTGGGCGGGGCAACATCATAACTTCTGTGCCAAGCTTCATAACTTTTAGGATCAAGTCTTGCAAGTTCGTCTTTACTAAACCCTGTTAAATCTCCATAGTCTCTTTCTTTTATTCTTGGATCCGTAATAACCCGGGTGGCAGAATCTCCCAAGACAATTTCTAGAGTTTGTTGGGAGCGGATTTGATCTGACTGGTAGGCTTTAGTTGCCTTAACATCTTTTAATTTTTTTCTAACCTTTCTTGCCTCCTCAATACCGTTTTCATTTAAAGGTGGATTTCTAAAGCCTGAGAAAGTGTGAGAAATATTATCAGACGTTTGCCCATGCCTGAAGATATATACCTTTGCCATACTGATTTAGTATATAGTATTTAGTAAAGACTATCTATGGGAATTTTAGATTTTATTTTTCCAAAAAGATGTATAAATTGTAAAAAATTGGGAGACTATCTTTGTCCTAACTGTTTTTCCTATTTATCTTTTGACAATAGAAGTTTTTGTATGATTTGTAAAAAACAAAGCGAAAATGGTTTAACGCACAAATTATGTAAGGATAAATATACAATTGACGGTTGTTTTAGCGCCTTGAAATACAATTATATGGCTAAAAAAATGATTTTTCAGTTTAAAAACAAACCCTATTTGACCGATTTGCAAAATTTCTTAACAGAGCTTTTTTATGAAAGTCTTATCCAAAACGAGGGATTTATAGAGCTAGTTAAAAGAAGAAATTGGGTTTTTGTTGCAAGTCCTTTGTCAAAAGAAATTTTTAGAAAACGAGGATATAACCAGGCCGAAATACTAGCAAGATCTTTAGGTAAAAAACTAAAAATACAGACAATAGATATTAATAAAATTAACAGAACTTTTAGAAATGTTTTTATAGTAGATGATGTGGTTAAAACTGGTAGAACTTTGCAAAAAGCTTCAAATGATCTTAAAAGAAGAGGATCAAGAAGGGTTTACGGCTTAATTTTGGCAGGTTCATAGCATACTGTATGCTACAAACTGCATATGAGAACCGATACTAGGGAAAATATCCTTAAATATATTAATAATCAATCCCAAACTAGAGCGGCTGATATTATACGAGTAATTAACATAACTAGTGCAATGGTGCACAGGCATCTTAGAAAACTGGAAAAGAGAGAAGTATCATAAGAATTGGTAAGCCTCCTAAAGTCTTTTACATCCCAATATCCAATAAAAAACCCTGAACATTATGTCAGGGTTTATGTGGATATAGATGAAAAAGCTTGGAACCGAATTGAAGACTATATTTTCAAGTGGTATCCGATACTACGAGGAATGAACCTAGTCGCATCTTAAGGAAGCTAATTGGTTATCGCAAGATAGTAATGGAAACTTAAAGAGTAATATGCTATAAGGTGGGCTTTAAGACTAAGCTCTTTAACTTATCTGAAACATAATATTTGTTATATTTTCCTTCTTTTTTACTTTCTAGTAACTCTTTTTCTTCTAGCTCTTTCAAATCAGAGAAAGCAGTTCTTCTGGCAATGTTATTGATTGACATATGAGATGAGGCGGTAACATAGTTTCTTTCGGATTCTGATAGTAAATAATGAATTAATTGTTTTTGTCTATCATTTAATATTATTTTTTTACCAAGCGTTAGATCTATTTGCCTATTTTCCGCGTTAATTCTGTCGACATATTTTTTAAACTCTTCTAGGGATTGAATAATTTTTCTAATATGATAATCATAAAAATAAGTTAAATCTAAATCATCTTGCTCAGCATATATATAGGCGTTTGCATACTGAATAGGGGAGTTTTTAATAATTGAAGAAATTGGTAGATACATAAAGGTCCAATAGCCTTTCCTTAACAGATACCAATAAAATAAAGCCCTAGCTAGCCTTCCGTTACCGTCAGTAAATGGATGTAGATAACCAACCCAAAAATGCAAAAATATGGCTTTTATTACAGGGTGAGTAAATATTTTATCATCTTTGTCATTTGCAAAATCTATAAGCTTCATAATCTCAGCATCTAAAAAGTCTTCTTTGGGTGGAGTGTGAGCTATATATTTAGAATTTCTAACAACAATATCGTCCGAGTCTTTTCTAAATCTATTTTGTTCCTCAGTGGGTATTGTGCTCATTGTTAGCATGCCATGAATTTCAAATAATAACTCTTTTGATAACTCTTTATCTTTATATTCATCTTCAAGCATTTTCATCGTATTGTAGTTATTTACAATCATCCTTTCAGAGTTATTTCTTGGAGGTCTGTTTTCTAAAAGCATCATCTTAGCTACTCTTCTTGTAGTGTTTGCTCCCTCTAATTGGCTTGAGGCAATAGCCTCTTCTAAAATACCTCTTGCTATAAATTTTTGTCTATTTTCTTCTTTTAGAGCTTCATAGGGTGCAAAAATTTGTCCACCAGTATGAACGTCTATTTTATGTAAAAACTCATCCGTATATGTAAGCCTTAACCATGTAAAATATTCTCCATTTTCTGCTTTTATATGCGTTGGGTTTGAAGAGAGTTTTCTAATCTGTTTTACTAAGTACCAAAACTCTTCTCTTGAAAAATCATCTGGAACAGGTTTATATTTGCCTTTGTCCCAATATAAATATTCGGGCTCAGAAATTCCCATAATAAATGGCATATATTTACGATCATTTTCTGTAAATCTTTTTAAAACAGATGGTTTATCTATCTTATCCAGGTTGGGCTTTTCTATTTTATATTGAACATCCATAATGTAATTATATTACATGTGCAACATATGTGCAAATATAGGCAGTTTGCCTATATCTAAAGCTTATTATTTTTATTATTTAGTATAAACACAGGCAACATATGTGCAATATATAGGTAAATTGCCTATATTCTCCTTTCAGCCTAATCACGAAAAAGCCTCCCGTTAAGGAGGCTAGTGTGGAGATGTCCGAGAGTGACTCGGAGTCCAAGAAGGCATTTTTAAAAATGTCTACAAGCTTAGTTTGTTGTTTTTTGATCACTCTACTCTTTGAAAACAAACGTTCATAAGTAAAGCCAAGGTTATAAATTCAATAAGGAACTAACCAGCCTCCTTATCAATTCCTAGGCTAAGTTTATGCCCAAAATGTTCCACCTAGGGAAAACATTAAGGACATTTCTAAAAGTAAGCTTAAGCAGCTAGTGCTAAAGCTGGCTGTCTAGAAAAACCAAAAAGCTCAGCAAGAATTGCTGCCTTCTCGGCTAGTAATGCTTTTTTATTAGCATTTATATTTTGATTCTTGTTTTACGTCTACTAATCAAAGACGGCTTGCATTTTTTAAAGTGCTAAATCTTGTCGATGCAATTGCATCCCCAATGACGTAATTCTACCCTAATGAAGCTAAGATGTCAAGCTCTTCAGGCTAATTCCTGGTCTAAATTCCTATTTATGTCACGTCTTTTTAAAGCCTGCCTTTTATCATATTTTTTCTTTCCCTTGCCCAAGGCTATCTGGAGTTTTACAAAGCCGTTTTTTAAATACATTGAAACTGGAACCAAAGTTAAATTGCTTCCATCAGTCTTTGACTTAAGGCTAATAATCTCTTTTTTATGCATTAGAAGCTTTCTTGTTCTGTGCTGGTTATATCCTTCGACCTGGCCGGGCTGATAGGGGAATATCTTTGCATTTACCAAATATGCTTCAGATCCCAAGATTCTGACAAAGCTTCCTGATAAATCGGCTTTTCCACCTCTAACCGATTTTACCTCATGGCCATACAAATTAATTCCTGCTTCAAAGGATTCTGTCAATTGATAATCAAAAAATGCCTTTCTATTGGTAATCTTCATAAGGCTATGATACGCCAAAAGCGGAGAATTGGCAATTTATTTGAGGTCTATTTGGTAGATTTTACCATTATTTAAAACAAAGATTTTTTTATCTGTCTCTAAGACTTCAAAGTCTTTTGCGTTTTTAACAACACCTGAGAGATATTGAGCTTTAAAACTGCCTGTTTTATCAAAAACGACGACTCTTGAATTTCCTTTATCCAAGATATAAATATTGTCAAAATCAGGATTTGCATAGATTTTAGTAGGATTTGCTAAGGGCTTGTCTAATCCTTTTAGACTAAAATCTTGGGCTTGACCTTTAAAGTATTTAACGACGTTGCCATCGTTAAAAAGCACATAAACGTTATTGTCAATTGCAACCGAAACCGCATTGCCAAAATCCGGGGTGACGCTTGCAGGGAAATAATTGGATTTTTGATACTGTGAGCCTGTGTTGACAAATTTTAAGATCTGGTTTTCATCTTTTTCTAAGACATAAAGGTTGGTGTTATAAACAGCCATTCCTCCGATTGTTTTCCAGTCATTATCGTTTTCAAAAAGAGTTTTAGATGATGTTTGTCCGTTTGCAATTGAGGAAAGTTTTGATGCGTCTACAAGATACGTGTTTTTACCATCATATGTTGCATCAAGGGCGTTTTCTTTTGTCTGGGTAGAAAGATATGGGCTTTGAGAAAGATCTACTTCTTTTGCATTTACAGCCTCTGATATTGCCGAAGAACCAAGAGCTTCATCGATTTTTGTAAGTAAATCGTTTACTTTTTTCTCTTCTTCGGATCCTTTGGGAAGAGTATCTTTGCCACTGTCTAAGATTGTCTTTGCTTGATTAAAACTGTCTTTGGCAAGGGTTTGGTTTAAATCCATGAGCCCTTGTCCTTCTTCATATTTTTTAAGCGCGGCCGGATAAATACTGTTAAACTGGCTTTGAACTTTTTCAACTCCTTGTTTTTGAAGAGCAAAAAAAATACTTCCGACAAACAAGAAAACAATGACAACAACAATAAAAAGAATTAATTTTCTGGGCTGACTTAGGCCTGAAAATGAAGGGATCTTAAATCTTTTAAACAAAGACAGCGGAGCAAGAATTTTTGTTAATAAACCAGTCTTAGGCTGGGTTTCGCTTTCGGAAAAATATTCGGTTCTACTTTCTGTTTGTTGATCCTCGGGCATGCTTTCTTGAACTTTTTCTTCCTGGGGTTTTTCTTCTGTAGCAAAAGCCTCAGCGGGAGCGGGTTCTTTGTAGTTTACTATTATTGCCGACGCCGTTGGATTTTCCTTTTCATGGACCAAGGGAGCAAGGTTTTCCGAAGCATCGGTTATAGTTGAATTTTCCAAAAACTCCAAAAGAGTTGAGTCTGAGATGACGTCAGAAAATTTCCTGGTTTGTAATACAAGGACATCTCCTTCTTGTAAAAAACCTGAAGCTTCTTTTAGTAAGTCATTTGGTTGGTTAGTTGCTTCTAAAAGCGTTCCCAAAGTTCCGGCTCTTTTAATATCTGCTTTTCCGTTTCCAAGGATATATAAATACAGTACGTTTCCCACAATTGATCCGACGACAAAGGAAAGCGAAACATTTTGGGGGACTTTACCAAGAGTTGTTAATACCGCCTGTTTTATTGACTCCAGATCTTTTGTTTCAAGAGTAAAATATTCCTGCTCAAGCGTATTTAAGATTTCTTTTCCGACAACATTTAAATAATCTTTTTCTTCAACTTCAGGCTCTTTCTCTAAAGAAATGACTGCAAAGAGCTTACCTGCGCTATATGCCTGTGACCAACCGTATTGAGTTGGATTGGCGACTATTTTAGCAAAGTTTAGATTAGATTCTGCCATATTTCCTCTATAGTATAACAAGGGCTGTCAAAAAAAGCGAAACAGAGCCGATAAGCAAAAGAATAATAATAGATCTTAGGACAAAAGAATCATTTATATCATAAACCAAAGATTGCATAAGCGTTACCTGTCTAAAAACTACGATTAGAAAGAAAATAAACAAAAGATCGGTTATCAAGAAAAAAACCTTACTAAGCGAAAGTATAAAATTGTTTCCAAAAAATAGATTAAATATTTCCATGGCCCCTTCTTCCTATCAAATCTTCAATGATATGAACTGCATTTTCTGGCTGGGGAGCCGCCTCAAACTCAAAGTTTTCATAAGTTCCGGCAGTCTGGACAAATACGTCTCCGTAGTTGAAAAAAGTCCTCACAACGCCTATTTGGTTAAAACTAACGTCTTGAACCAGGGAGAGTTTGGTCGCGGCTATGTTTTTGTAAATAAGACCTGAGAAATCTATATCAATAATTCTGATATTGGTTACAAAAGCAATATTAAAATACCACGTAATAAAGTTGACATAGATATAAGCTAGAATAATCAAATAATAAAAAAGCAAAAAGTAAATAACATAAATTAAGGGGAAAGTGATTATTTGATTGCCAAAGTTTACAAAGATAAAGATAAGTGGGGGAAGGAGTAGGAATATGGCACTTATAAATAGCCATTTAAAGTTAGTAATAATAGCCTTTCTTATAAATAAGAGAATTTTTTCCTCTCTTTCCTGGTTTTTAAAACGTATTCCTCTTGGGTTTTTAGAAAAAGCAGAAAACAACTGCATTCGCCTTGAAGAATAGTTATTGTCGTTAAGAGGATGAAGACCAGCATGTTCTCCATGACTTGTCGGCTCACTTGAACTATCGGCAGGAGTTGGTATTTGGTTTTCCGTGGCAACAAAAATATCTGGCATAGGTCTACCTTTGCTCTATATTATACAACGGACCGACTATTTGTATATTGGCAGGAGCTCTTAGGTTAAACCAGTCTTTAAATTCTGAACCGCTGACTGAAAAGCCACTTCCGTCACCAGAGATATTAACGGTTGAGGTTCTGCCTGACCCAAAGTCTGCGCTTATCGAAACAGAGGAGACGTTGTTAAAAGGAGTGATATTTCTATTCTTAAGCTCCTGTTTTACTTTATCTTCATTCCAAGTTTCGGTTCCGGCAGGATTTGGCTTATCTGTTTGGTATAGATGTTCAGCGGTTGAAGAGTCGGCTTTTGCCAATAAAATTATATTTGCGATATCTGCAATCTCAGAAGATTTTAACCACGCTGTTTTATTGTAACTTGCTCTTGATCCCCAGTCGCAGTAAAACCAGGGGGAGTCTTTGTCATAGGCATTAGATGTAAGTTCTGAAAAACCTCCTGCAGAACCGCTTGTCGTATCTGTTGCGTGCTTTGTCCATGAAGTATCGCTCCAGCCGATTTCAGAAGTTGAGAAAATATATCCTCCGTGAGTTGATGAATACCATGCCTTTACAGGATTTCCTCCCGAAACCATGACCCAGCCTTTTGTTTCGTTGACAGCCTGTTCCCAGCGTCCTCCTTTTGGATCTGGTTTAAAAACCTGACAACTCTGGGTGGTACAAATACTGCCTGCTCCATTATTTGTATACGAGAGAGCATAGCTTCTTGCGGCAATTGCCTGGGCCTTTAGAGCCTCCATCTCCCAGGATTCTGGCATTTCATAGATTCTTTTAACATATTCTTCAATATTGTATCCGCCGTATCCTTCAACGTTGATATTAATATCTGCTGAGTAGTCTTTTTTAAGTTCAAAGCTTTGGTAATAGGCGTTTAAGATAGATTCGGCGTTTTGTCCGGCTTTTGCTCTTCCGTTTGCACCGTACTGGTTAAGCCCTGTTCTATTTGGAACTCCGTAAGTGAAAAAGGCAAATCTTGGAGAAAAACCCGGATCCTTATCTCTGTCGTCGACACAGCCTGACATACCCGTACTTGCAGATCTTGGAATATTAAGACTTGCAAGTCTCTGGGCTAAAATTTCCTGTTGTCTTGCCGAGATTTTGGCAATCTGGGAAGAAAGTGAAGCCTGGTATGTTTTTGCCTCTAGGACTACTTTGTCCAGTTTTTCCTTAACTACGACAATCTCTATTTTTTCACTCTCAAGTTCTTTTTGTCTTTGTTCAAGGTTGGTGATGGAAATAACAATATTGGTGATTATTGCCTTATCCCGATCAGTTGCGACTTTTTGATATTCCAAAGTTTGGGTCAGCTCTGAAACTGAATTTGAAGAAAGAAGCAAAAGTAAGGGAGAGTTATAGTAGGATTTTATGTAATAATCCCTAATCGTTGTATATAAAATTTGTTGCTGTTTCTCAAGATTTTTATAACTTTCATTGATATTTTTTTCTTTAACGACTAGGTCTTTTTCAATAAAATTTACCCTTTTTTGTATTGCATTAACCTGTTCTTCTAGAGGTTTTGTTGCTTTTTCAGACTGGCTTTTAGCTTCGTTTAGTTGGTCCAAGCACTTTTCCAGCTGGTCAAGATCAAGCGCTGAGGGATTATCGCAGTTTTGGCTTTGTGCATTGACAAAGTTAGCTACAAAAAAAATGCCAACAACGGTTAAAAGAATTGAAAAGAGCAGTTTTTTCATTTAAGTATTTTATTATACCAGATTAGCTTTAAAGTCTTGTTGCAAAAACAAAAACAATGTGATACCCTTACCCCAAGGAATTTAGGCAGATGGAAGAAAATCAAAATTTAGAAACGCCTGCTCAATTTGCTCCTGCTCCAAAGAGAAAGATCAATAAAAGATTTATTTATTTAATTGGCTTTGTCGTTTTTTTACTGATTGCCTTTGCGGGATATAAGCTTTTGGGTTCACAAACCCCACCTCCTGGGGAAACTTCTTCCCAAACACCGACTCCTACGGAATTTATTATTCCAACAGATACGCCAACGCCTGCAGTCGAAACACCAACGCCTACAGAAAAGATTACCGAAACACCGACTCCAAGACCAACGCAAAATCCTTTAGACAGCGCATCAGGACTTGACAGAAGCGAGCTTTCTGTTACTGTTCAAAACGGAAGCGGAGAAGCTGGAGTTGCCAAAAAAGGAGCAGATTTTCTAGTCAGTCTTGGCTATAACGTTTCTTCTCCTTCAAACGCTGATAAAGAAGACTATGCTGGCGTTACAATTCAGGTAAAGGCGGCAAGCAGTAAGTATTTAACTCTTTTAAAAAACGATTTAACAGCTGAATACACTGTTTCATCTTCCTCTTCTGATCTTGCAGATAGTTTTTCCACCGACGCTTTGGTTATAATAGGAAAGTAATGACTATTTTCTTAGGAGCTGACCACAGAGGTTTTACGCTTAAAAACCAAATTAAATCCTGGCTTTTGGAGAAAGATTTTGATGTACAAGATCTAGGAGCAAAGTCATACGTTACTAACGATGATTTCGTAGAATATGCCGTTAGTGCCGGAGAAAGAGTGGCAGAGGAAAAAGGCACAAAAGGAATTGTTGTTTGCGGATCGGGTGCTGGAGTTGAGATTGCAACCAACAAAGTAAAGGGAGCAAGATGCACGTTGGGTCAGTCAGCAGAGCAGGTTAAAAAAGCAAGAGAGGCAGACGACGTAAATGTACTTGCTATTGCATCTGATTTTACTAATTTTGAAAAGGCACAAAAGATAATTGAATCATTTTTACAAACCTCATTTGTCCCAAGCGAAAACCACACGAGAAGAATTGAAAAAATAAGTAAACTTGACTAATTTATGCAGATAATCCCTGGTATCCTGGAAAACAATTGGGCAAAGATTGAGGAAAAATTGGAAATCGTTAAAAGCTTTTCAAATACGGTTCATATAGATTTAATCGATGGAAAATTTGCTACCAATACGACTTTTATGGATCCACAGCCTTTTTTGTCTTATTCTGGGGAACTTTTTTTAGAAGTTCATTTAATGACTGATAATCCGATACAATACCTTGAGCCTTTTAGTAAGGCTGGTTTTAAAAGATTTATCGGACACGTTGAAAAAATGCCAGACATTTCCGATTTTGTCGCAAGAGGACAACTACTTGGAGAGGTTGGGCTTGCCTTAGATCTTTCTACAAGTATTGATAATCTTAAAGCCTCGTTTGACAACTTAGACTTAATTTTACTAATGGGGGCAGCAGCTGGTGCTTCAGGGCAGCAGTTTAATCCCCAAATAATCGAGAAAATAAAAAATTTAAGAGCAAAAACAAATATACCAATTGAGATTGACGGGGGAGTTAGTGACAAAAATATTATTGAGATTAAAAACGCTGGTGCCAATAGGTTTGTAACTACGAGTTTTTTATTTAACTTACAAGATCCAAAAGTTTCTTATAAAACACTTAGTGGATTAATTTCCTCTTAACGGATGGGGGTTAATACTGCGCTTGGACTTGCAATCTGACTACAGCTAACATTTGTCTCGGTTCCTTTAATAAAGTATTCGCTTCGTAATCCGCATTTTTTAACTACGATATTTTCAGGCATTTGATAGGAAAGCGTATTAACGTTTCCAAGCAGTGTTGTCATAATTTTATTCCAAATTGGTGCTGCACCTGTAATGCCTGAAGCAAGGCTTTGGCTCATTGGAGTATTGTCGTTGTTTCCTACCCAAACTGCAACCAAATACGAGGGCGTATAGCCGATTGTCCAGTTATCTCTTTTGTTGTCTGTTGTCCCAGTTTTTACAGAAACGGTGTGCCTTGCAATATTTAAGGGAGAATTTGATCCAAATTCCCAACTTCTGGCTGCGTTATCGGATAAAATGCTTGAAATAATAAAGGCAACTCCACTGTCAAGCGCTTGTCTTTTTTCAATTCCGTCTTTTTGGTATAAGACCTCTCCAGAATAGTTGATTATTTTTAAAATCGGGTTTACGTCGACTCTTTGTCCAAGATTTGCAACTGTTCCGTAAACGGTTGCCATGTCGGTCATTTTGACTTCTGCGGCGCCAAGTGTTATTGAAAGTCCGTAGTTCTCCGGGTTATTCCACGTTGTTATACCCATTTTCTTAGCAGTAGAAATCATACTCGGAATACCAATTTTGGCAAGAGTTTTAACAGCAGGAACGTTAAATGAATTTGCAAAAGCAATTCTTAAAGGAACTCTTCCATGGAATGCTCCATCATAATTTACCGGAGAATAATCAGGAGCTCCGGCAACTCTGTAGGTTACAGGAGAATCATCTAACGTTGTTGCAGCCGTAAATCCGTTTGAAAGAGCTGTTGCGTAAGTTACAACTTTAATCGATGAACCGGGTTGGCGAAGAGCCGTAGTTAGGTTGACGTTTCCGCCGTTTGGATCATTATAGTCTTTTGATCCAACCATTGCCAAAACATCTCCGTTTTTGGGATTTGTGACAAGTGCTGCTCCATTTGTTAAGTTAAGGTATGCATTGCTATCCACTTCTGTTCTGACAATTTCTTGGGCCATATCCTGGGTTTTAAGATCTAAAGAAGTTGTGACAATAAGGCCACCTTTTTCAACCATGGTTAAACCGTATTTTTTAATAAGCAGATCTTTGACATACATGACAAAGTGCGGTGCATAAATAGGAGTTGACGGAGTTTCAAAAACCAAAAGCTCGGAAAGCGCATCTTCTGCTTCCTTTTTAGTAATAAACTTTAAGGAAACCATTTTATTTAAAACGTCTTTTTGTCTTTTTTTCCAAAGATTCGGGTTTTCGCCAAAAGGAGAATAATCGCTTGGCGCTTGCGGCATTCCTGCTAAAAATGCGCTTTGGGCAAGGCTTAAGTCTTTAACGCTTTTGCCAAAATAGCTTTGAGCAGCAGACTCTACTCCCCAGGCTGTTCCCCCGTAGGCAACTTGATTAAAATACATTTCCAAAATCTCGTCTTTTGAGTAGATTTTTTCTGACCAGAAAGCCAGAATTATTTCTTTGAATTTTCTTTCAATTGTCCTCTCCGGCGTTAAAAGCGTTGACTTGATAAGCTGTTGGGTTATTGTTGATCCCCCCTGAACCGGTTTTCCGGATAGGTTGGCAACTGCGGCTCTTACAATTGCAACGATATCAAATCCAGGATTTGTATAAAAGTCCTTGTCTTCGATTGCAATCGTTGCATCGATAAGATCTTTGGGAACCTGTGATAAAGGAACCAAGGTTCTATTTTCATTGGCATAAATTTGGTACAACAGCTTTCCGTTTCTGTCATAGATTTTAGTCGTCTGGGGAATTTGTCTATTTGAAAGTTGATTGGGATTTGGCAGGCTATTTAGAAAAAAATATGTTGAAACAGGCGTTACTACAAAAACTACACAGATTAAAAACCCAAAGATAAAATATTTAAACTTGATCCATAAATGTCTTGGTTTTGGATAGACAGAGACGGCATTTTTCTCGATTTCTTTTAGCTTTGCTTTTTCTTTTTTTTCGAGTCTTTTTTTCTTTCGTCTTAACTTTCTTCTAAAAGTCTTAAGCGATAAAACGAGTCTAAATTTGGCAAGTTTTGACTTTGTATCGAGACTTTTGGCGCTTGAGGTTATTTTATTTTTAATATCACCCATTGCTTTAGCGCTAACGTTAACCAAGGAAAGAAGAGTTTTTAGAATGAGTTTTAAAAGCCAGAAAAAGATTATAAAGACGGCCTTTATGTAAAAAATCACGAAGTCTCCTATGGTTGCCAAGCCCACAAAAATAAAACTAATTAAAGGTATTAAAAATCTCATAAAGCCGAGTCTAATTTAAGAGTTGATGGATTATACTATAGGTATAGAGTTTTTAAAAGGGGGTCATGGATTTGGTGTTGGCGATGGTTCTGGAGTTGGATGGGGGCAAGAAAGGCAATATTGGTCTCCGGTTGGATCGGTGTAAACGACTGCGTCTTTTAATTCTATGTTATCGGTCTGTCCTTTTTTAGCCAGATCCTGGGTGTTTTTATCTATCCAAACCTGAGTATTGCCTGGAGGCTGATTTTTAGGCTCGGATCCTTTTATGAAATATTCAAGTCTTGTCGGACACGATGCCCCGCTTCCATCTGGCGGAGGAAGAGCTCCCGTATCTGAACAGACCTGTTTTTGGATTACGTCAGCAGGTCTTGACATTCCTTCGGGGGTCTTGCCTTGTAGAAGAAAGCTCATGATGTCATTCCAGATTGGCGCAGCCCCTGTTACTCCGGAAACTACTCCGCTCATTTGGGTATTGTCGTTATTTCCTACCCACGTTGTAACCAAATACGAGGGCGTATAGCCGATTGTCCAGTTGTCTTTATAATCGTTGGTAGTTCCTGTTTTAACAGAAACAATTTGTTTTGGTATTACCAGTTCTGAACTGCCTCCGAAAGCGGCGAGCCTTGCTCCGTTATCTTGTAAAATATCAGAGATTATAAATGCAACTCCGTCAGGCAAAACTCTTTTACCAAAAATTGGGCTTGTTGGGGGATTGTATTCTTCCATGATTTTTCCGTTTTTATCCAAGATCTTAAGTATCGGATGAAGGTTAATTCTATAGCCTCCGTTGGCAAATACTCCGAAAGCTTGGGCCATATCTACCATTTTTACTTCTCCTCCTCCAAGCGTTAAAGAAAGGCCGTAATTATCAGGATCTGTAAAAGTGGTTATTCCCATAGCAGACGCTGTTGCAATCATTGCACGAAGGCCATTTACTTTTAGCATTTTTACAGCAGGAATATTAAAAGAATTACCAAGCGCAATGCGCATTGAAACCAATCCGTGCCATTTGCCGTCGTAATTGACAGGACAATAGTCTCTTCCTCCCTGGTTTGGATAACATGTAGGCTGGTCGATAAAAGTAGTTGCCGCGTTATATTTATTAATTAGACCAGTGGCATAATTGATCGGCTTAATTGATGATCCGGGCTGGCGAAGGCTAGTTGTAATATTAACGTTTCCGTCAATAGAACTATCAAAATAATCTTTGGAGCCTACCATTGCCAAGATTTCACCAGTGCCGGGGTGAGTTACCAGTGCTGCTCCGTTTGAAACCCTGTAAGATTTTGGTAGTCTATTGATTTGGGCGGCAACAGAGGCCTGGGCAGCGTTTTGGATATCCAGATCAAGAGTTGTCGTAATCTTAAGTCCTCCTTCCTCAACTAACTCTTGTCCGTATTTTTGGATAAGTAAGTCTTTAATATATAAAACAAAGTGGGGAGCTTCAATTTCATTTGAAAGCTTTTTGTATTTTAAAGGAGTGTTTTGGGCTTTTTGTCTTTGCTCTTTAGTTATAAAGTCCTCTTCTTCCATTGCTTTTAAGACTTCGAGTTGTCTTTGTTTGGCAAGTTCGGGGCGGGAGCCAAATGGCGAATAAAGCGTTGGGGATTGGGGAAGTCCTGCCAGAAGTGCACTTTCTTCCAAATTTAAATCACTGGCTTTTTTTCCGAAATATCTCTGCGCTGCAGCCTCGACACCCCAGGCGGTTCCGCCATACGGGCTTTGGTTTAAATACATCTCCAAGATTTGGTCTTTGGAATAAATAAATTCGGTTGCGAAGGAAAGTATTACTTCTTTAATTTTCCTAGGAATCGTTCTTTCCTGAGTTAAAAGGCTGTTTTTTACAAGTTGCTGCGTTAACGTTGATCCTCCCTGAAGTTGCTGTTTAAAGACAATTGCAACTGCCGCCCTTGCCATACCTCTAATGTCTATTGCGCCGTGTTCATAGAAGTTTCTGTCTTCAATTGCAATCGTTGCCTCCCTTACGTCTTTGGGAACACTTGCTAAGGGAACAAAAATTTGGTTTTTTTGATCATAGATTTGATATAAAAGTTTTCCGTTTCGGTCATATATCTGGCTTGATTGCGGAGTTGAGGTACTGGACAGTTTTGTAGGAAGTGGAAGATCTTTTAAGATATAGAAATAAAAGACAGCGGCAAAAATAAAAAAAAGAATAAGCAGAATTAATCTAATTTTTGGTAGTTTCCCCAATTTTTTAAGAAAGGCGGTGAGATCAAAATTTTTCAATTTTCCCATTTAGTAATCATAACATATTTTAGTTTTGCTCAAAGTTGGCCTAATAGATTATAATGACTTTATGGATATAAATTCGGTTGTTTCCTCCGTTTCTATCGTAAGCCTTGGTTTAAACTGGATAGACATAATTTTAATTATTATAGTAACGATTTATGCCGTTGAGGGTTACTTTTTGGGCTTTTTTACAGCTCTGGTTGATTTCGTAAGTTTTATTCTTTCCTTTGTTTTTGGCCTCTCTTTTTACAGCGTTTTGGCAAATATTTTGGTCAAGTATTTTAATATTCCCCAGGGGTTTTCAAATGCGATCGGGTTTTTGGTGATAGCAATTGCCTTTGAAATAGTCTTTAGCGTACTTTTTAGAAGACTTGTTTTTACTCTTCCTTTATTTATTAAAACCGATTCAACTAAACACAAAGTTTTGTGGATTGAAAATTTCCTGGGTATTATCCCGGGGTTTCTATCAGGCATAGTTCTAGCCTCTTTTATATTAAGTTTAATCATTGCCTTACCATTTTCCGTATTTTTAAAACATTCTGTAACAGATTCAAGGCTTGGAAGTGTTTTGGTATCAAACACTCAGGTTTTTGCCAAGAATTTAAACGCTGTTTTTGGAGGAGCAGTTAACGATACGCTGTCTTTTTTGACAGTTGAGCCCCAGACAGACAAAAGTATTGACTTAAAGTTTAAAACCAAAAACGTAAGCGTTGATAAAACGTCTGAACAGTTAATGTTTAAGATGGTAAACGAGGAGAGACAAAGCAGGGGGCTTAAAGCTCTTGTTTTTTCAGAAAGCCTGGCGGTTGTCGGCAGAAACCACTGTAAAGATATGTTTATAAAAGGATATTTTTCCCACTATACACCTGAAGGACTTTCTCCGTTTGACCGAATGGTAGAGGGGGATATAGCATTTAATTATGCAGGGGAAAATTTGGCGCTTGCGCCAAATGCAGACCTTGCCATGAAAGGATTTATGCAAAGTCCGGGACACAAAGCAAATATTTTATCTGTAAATTTTGGAAAAGTAGGAATTGGTACAATTGACGGCGGAATTTACGGAGAAATGTTTTGTCAAGAATATACAGATTAATATGCAATACAAACTAAAAAGCGTAAAAAGTCCAAGAGTTAAAGGGAAAACAGTTTTACTTAGGGCGGATTTAGACGTTCCTTTTAAAAACGGAAAAGTAGAGGATGAGACAAGGCTCAATGCCTGGTTTGAAACCTTGGATTATTTGGTAAGAAGCGGTGCAAAAGTAATTATCGCTGGGCACTTGGGAAGACCCAATGGGCAAGAGGAGGAGCTCAGCCTAAAACCAATTGTAAATATTATTGCAAAAAGAATAAACTCAAAACCAATACAAACAACTTTAAATGATTTTAAAGCCTGGAAGCTAGCTGAAAACGTTTTCATTTTGGAAAATCTGAGGTTTTTTAGTCAAGAGGAGGAAAACAATGAGGAGTTTTCTAAAAAATTGGTAGGACTTGCCGATATTTATGTTAACGACGCATTTGCCTCATCCCACAGAGCGCATGCTTCAATAGTTGGAGTTACCAAATTCATTCCTTCTTTTGCGGGACTGCATTTATTAAAAGAAGTTGAGGTTTTATCCAAGATTTTGGAAAATCCAAAAAGACCACTTTGTGTAATTATCGGTGGGGCAAAAATTGAAACCAAGCTTCCTTTGGTTTCCAAAATGCATAATTTTGCAGATTTTGTTTTGGTTGGGGGAGAAATTGCAGAAAATACAAAAGTTCTTCTTAGAGTCCAACACGAGAAATTAAGCGGGAAGAGATCAATGCTTTTAGTTGCCGATTTAACCGAAGGGGGAAAAGACATTACCCAAAAGAGCGCTGAAAACTTTCTTCAAGTCGCCCAACATGCGGATACTATTATATGGAACGGTCCAATGGGGCTAATTGAGGAAAAAGAATTCGAGAAAGCAACTGCAATTTTAGCGGAGGGACTGGTAAGTTTAAAAGCATATAAAATAGTCGGGGGAGGAGACACGATAGCTTTTCTTAAAAGACACAATTTAATAGAAAAATTTGATTTTGCTTCAACAGGTGGAGGAGCAATGCTCGAATTTCTAGCTGGTATTAAGCTTCCCGGGCTTTTAGTACTGGAATAATTTCCTCTTGGTACTATATTTTAATCTTTGTTATACTAAATTTGTATGATACACACTGCCATTAACGGATACGGAAGAATAGGAAGAGTAGCTCATAGGGTAATACTTGAAAAATACTCCGATCAGGTTGAAATAGTTGCCATAAATGCAGGATCTTCAACAGATATTAAGGGATGGATGTATCTATTAAAATACGACACTTCATACGGCCCAATCTATTCTTTAGACGTAACTTATCAGGAAAAAGAAGAAAATTCCCCATACCAGGATTTAATAGGCTATTTACTTATTGATAACAAAAAGATTCCGGTCTTCTCCCAGAAAGATCCAAATCTTCTTCCATGGCGTGATTTAAACGTTGACGTTGTTATCGAATCAACAGGTCATTTTACAGATGAGGAGGGCCTTAAAAAACATATCGGAGCCGGAGCAAAAGCGGTTGTTTTATCAGCTCCTGTAAAAGAGGGCAGTATTCCAACCTATGTCTTATCTGTTAATGAGAAAAACTACCAAAAAGAAAATATAATAAGTAACGCCTCTTGTACGACAAATTGCATAACTCCGGTTGCAAAAGTAATGGCGGAAAACTTTGGGGTAGAGAAGGCAATGATGACAACAATCCACGGTTATACGTCTGATCAAGAGCTTCAAGATGGTGGACACAAAGACTACAGAAGGGCAAGAGCAGCAGCGCAAAACATCATTCCAACCTCAACCGGCGCAACAATTGCTGCAACAAAAGCTCTCCCAGAATTGGCAGGTCTTTTTAGTGGCCTTGCAATTAGAGTCCCTGTTGCCGTTGGGTCTTTATCGGATTTTACTTTTATCTTAAAAAGAGAAACGACAAAAGAAGAGGTAATAAGTGCATTTAGAAATGCAGCCAAAAACCCAGTCTTCGAGGGAATATTGTCGGTAACAGATGATCCGATAGTTTCATCTGACATTATCGGCAGCTCATATTCTTCAATCGTTGACCTAACGCTTACTCAGGTCATCGGCAATATGGTTAAAGTAATTGCCTGGTATGACAATGAATACGGTTATGCAAATAGACTAATAGAAGAGGTAATAATGGTCGGCAGCACTCACCAGTCAGTTCCTCAGGCAAAAGCTTTATAAAATACAAAAATAGCTTCAAAATTGGTATTTGAATTTTTTAAAAAAGTTGTATAATAAACTTCATGAAAAAGCTCTTCTTGATAACTTCTTTGCTTTCATTTCTTTTAGTTAATCCTTTAATTTCATTTGCCAAGGAAACAAATGCAACTCCCTCAGCAACTATACAGAGAGTACAGTATGAACTTCCGTACCCTGGACTTTTACCCGATAACCCTTTGTACTATTTAAAAGCAATTAGAGACAATGTCTTAAAGTTTTTAATTTCCAATCCTCTTAAAAAAGCCCAGTTTGATCTCTTGCAAGCAGATAAAAGATTAGGGGCTGCAAGCCTTTTACTTGCAAAACAAAAGCCCGATCTTTCAATAACAACCCTTTCAAAATCTGGGAATTATTTTGACGACGCAATAGTAAGTATTCAAAAAGCTCAAAAAGAGGGAGACGACGTTAACTCGACCCTTGATCAGATGCTAAAATCCTCCCAAAAACATCAGGAAATAATTTTGAATATGCAAAAAGGACAAAAGGGAGATACTCTTTTAAACCTGAAATTCTTAGAACAAAGAGCCAAAGATTTCCAAGAAAGGGTACTTATAATTAAGTCACAGTAGATTGTTTTTTTGTCACTTTAGAACATTTTTTATATTCTTTATTTTACTGCTTTCCAAGGCTTAGTAGAACTTTCTTATTCAAAATTTTGGTCTTAAATTTTTCGGCAAAAAACTGAAGCTAAAAATCATGTTGCTATATTTTGATATAGATATTAATAGTTGACACCTTAGTACTAGTGCCATATGATTTTTCTGGCACTATATCTAGCGTTTTAATCTGCAACGTAATACAAGACTTAGCGCCAGTTAGATATGAAGTGTCCATATTGCGGAAGCAAAGATACAGAAGTAGTAGAGACTAGAGACAGCGAGGATTTAGAGACGATTAGAAGACGAAGAGAATGTTTAAGCTGCAAAAAGAGATTTACGACTTACGAAAGAATTGAAAACGTCAACTTAATAGTAATTAAAAAAGACGGAAGAAGAGAACAGTTCGACAGGGATAAATTAAAAAGAGGAATCTTACAGTCTTGCGAGAAAACAAAAGTATCTCATGAAGACATAGAGAAAATAGTAACGGAGATTGAAAGGGAACTAAGAACCGCCGATTCGGTTGAAATTGAAAGCAAGAAAATCGGCCAAATGGTATCGGCAAGATTAAAAGTGTTAGATAAGGTGGCGTATATTAGATTTTCTAGCGTGTTTAAAAGATTTGTAGACGTAGAAGATTTTGAAAAAGAAGTAAAGAGGTTAATAAAATAATATGAAATTAGACGGCATAAGACAAAAAGTATTTTTAGATAGATATTCATTGAAAGACATTAAAGGAGCCCCAATTGAAAAAACTCCTGATGAAATGTGGAAGAGGGTTGCCAAGGGTATTGCCAGTGTCGAAAAGAAAAAAGATAGAAAGAAATGGGAGAAGAAATTCTTTGAAGTGATGGATGGCTTTAAGTTTTTACCCGGCGGAAGAATTTTAGCAGGTGCCGGAACAGGTTTTGACGTTACCTATTACAACTGCTTTGTTATCCCAAATCCTCCTGATTCAAGAGGCGGGATAATGCAAAATTTAACACAGATGATTGAGATTATGGCACACGGTGGGGGCGTAGGACTTAACCTTTCCTCTTTAAGACCAAGAGGATCAAGGGTTAAGAAAGTAAACGGATTTTCATCGGGTCCTCTAAATTGGGCAGAGCTTTATTCCCTTGCTACAAAAGATATTGTTCAACAGGGAGGTTGTTTTACAAAAGATGCAAAAATAATGACCCATAAGGGACTTATAAGCATTGAAGACATTGTAGGAAGTAATGGAAATTATTTTGCTCAAACACATAAAGGTCTTAAAAAAATTACTGCAAAATTCGATAATGGTATAAAAGAAGTATTTGAGGTTGAAACATTAGGAGGATACAAAGTAAAGGTAACCAAAGACCACAAATTTTTGACATTTACAAATAATGGCAATTTCTATCTTAAAAGACTGTCTGATTTACTAAAAGGAGATTCTCTTGTTTTACTTTCGTCAATATTCTTGGATGAAATCCCGGAGGTTTTATTAAAAGACAATATTGCAAGGCCCTCAAAGTTTTCCTATGGAAGAAGAACTGTTAATTTTCCAAAGACATTAACAAAAGATCTTGCTTTTGTTTTGGGAGTATATGCAGTTGATGGATCAAGAGTTAAAGACGAATATGCTTTTTCAAAAGGTCTTAGATTTGCAGTTGATGCAAAGAGAAAAAAAGACCTTAAACTACTTGTAAAAACAATATCCTCTCTTTTTGGTGTAACACCAATTTTAAGAAAAGGAGATGGGAATGTAATAGAGGTTAGTCTTTATTCCAGAAATCTGGTTGAGCTGCTAAGACTTAATAATCTCTTAAAAGAAAATTCAAATAAAGTTTTTGTTCCGGAACAGATTTTTTCATCTCCCAAAAGCGTTGTTGAAGCCTTTATCGCAGGAGTATTTTTTGGAGACGGTGGAAACAGGGGAGGAAAGGGAGGATTTAGAATAACTTCCGTAAATAAAAAATTTACGGAAGACATCCAACTTCTTCTTTTAAATCTTGGTGTTGCCTCAAAACTTACAAAACAGGTAAGAGGCAGTTGGCAAGACTTATACACCTTAAATGTCAATGGAGCTAAATTTATGAAGAGATTTTTGGAAATAGTTGCTCCATTTAATGAAAAGGCATTTGATAATGCAATTTCAACAAGGGATGCATTTTATAATTTTCCGATAAATGTTGTTAAAAGATTTGCCTATCTTTCCGGGATCCAAAGAACAATTGCTTACACAAATCCAACAACCTCATATAAAACCCTTGCTTTTATGGAAAATAATATGTCAAGAATTGATGATAAAGATATTGAAGATACCGAGATTTTAACATCAACGATTTCGGATAAAATTAAAAAAATTACAAAACTTGGGCTTGAACAGGTTTATGACCTTGAAGTAGGAGACGTTCATCTTCTCTCGGGTAATGGATTCTATACATCTAACAGTAGAAGGGGTGCTTTGATGTTAATGCTTAACGACTGGCATCCGGATATTGAAGAGTTTATAACTGTCAAACAGGATTTAAACAAAATAAACGGAGCAAACCTTTCGGTCTGTATTTCAGACGCATTCATGGAAGCTATCAAAAAAGACGCTGATTGGGACTTGGTTTTTGCAGACCTGGATGATAAAAAATATGATAAAAAATGGACAGGAGACTTAGATGCTTGGAGGAAAGCCGGCGGAAAAGTTAAAGTAGTAAAAACAGTTAAAGCAAAATATCTCTGGGATCTAATCTGTACCGCTGCTTGGAAATCTGCAGAGCCTGGACTTCACTTCTTGGATAGGTCAAATAAGAGATCAAATACTTGGTATTTTGAGACTTTGACAGCCACGAATCCGTGCCTGACAGCAGATACATGGGTGCACACTAATCAAGGACCTCGTCAAATAAGTGACTTAATTGGAAAACAATTTGTCGCGCGGGTAAATGGCGCAGACATTTTATCTGGGCCTCAGGGATTTTTTAAGACTGCCACTAAGCCAGTTATTCATTTAAAAACAAAAGAAGGCTATAGTTTACGATTAACAAAAGATCATCTTATTCAATATGTTTCTACTATGAGTCGTTACTCTACTAAAACAAAATGGCGAGAAGCCGGAAAACTTCAAAAAGGAGATTTAGTTGTCTTACAAAATCATAGTAGTAATAATACTTGGGAAGGAAATTACAGTCATAAGGAAGGTTATCTTATGGGAATGCTTATTGGGGATGGAACATTAAAACAAGATAAAGCAGTTTTGTCAGCATGGTTACCTCGCAGGACAACTTCTGTTGGATTAACACCAAGCGGTCAACAGGCAGTTATGGAGAGTGTTTCTTATGTGGCTATGTCTTTGCCTCATAGGGTAGATTTTAACGGATGGAGCAGGGTAAAAAATCGTGGAGAATACAGGCTTTCTCTTGCATCAATAAAGCAATTGGCAGAGGAGTTGGGAATGAGGCCGGGATATAAAACAATAACAAAACTCATGGAAGAATCTTCAAGCGATTTTTATAAAGGATTACTTAAAGGACTTTTTGATACAGACGGTTCAGTACAAGGAAATCAAAGAAAGGGAGTAAGCATAAGACTAGCCCAATCAGACCTGTTCTTATTAGAAGCAGTCCAAAGGATGTTGCTTAGGCTTGGTATTACCTCAAGAATATATAAAAATCGTCGCCAGGAGGGAACTAAATCATTGCCTGATGGTAAAGGTGCAACAAAGGAATATCATATTAAAGCCCAACATGAATTAGTAATAAGTGGTAGTAATGTACTCCTTTTCTCAGAGCTTATTAATTTTGAAGACACTCAAAAATCATCTCGTTTAAGAAATCTCTTAGGTGCATATAAACGTAAATTAAACAGAGAGAGATTTGTAGCAACAGTAGAGAGTTTAGAGCTAGATGGAAAAGAGGATGTTTTCGATGTGCAAATTCCTAATCTTCATGCTTTTGATGCAAATGGATTTCATGCGCATAACTGCGGAGAGCAGCCATTATCACCTTGGGCTGTTTGTAACCTCGGAGCAATGAATCTGGCTGCATATGTAGATAAAAAAGGAGTTTTTGACTATGACAATTTTGGAAAAGACGTAAGGGTAGCAGTAAGGTTTTTGGATAACGTCATCGATGATACGCATTATTTTTATAAAGAAAATGAAAAAGTAGCAAAAGACATAAGACGTCAGGGTCTTGGAATATTAGGGCTTGCCGATGCTTTGATAAAAATGAAAATAAAATACGGCGCAGAGGATTCCCTTGTCGTTATTGAAAAAATATTTAAAACTCTTCGTGACAACGCCTATATTGCCTCATCTGATATCGCAGCCGAAAAAGGAAGTTTTCCAAGATACAACAGAGACAAATACCAAAAAGGCTGGCATATTAAAAGACTTCCTGAGGAAATTAAGAAAAAGATCTATCAACAGGGAATTAGAAATGCGGTACTTCTAACAATTGCTCCAACAGGAACAACCTCTTTAATTTCAGGAGTATCCTCAGGAGTTGAGCCTGTTTATGAGTTTGAGTTTATTAGACGCGATAGGCTTGGAGAACATATGATGTACCATCCTTTGTTTGATGAATGGAAAAAGGAAAATCCAGATAAGCAAAAACCAGACTATTTTGTTTCGGCAAATGACCTAACTCCTGAAGAGCACGTCAAGGTCCAGGCAGTTGCCCAAAATTATATTGATTCATCAATTTCAAAAACAGTCAACGCTCCTAAGAAACATACGGTAGAAGACGTTAAAAAGCTTTATGAAATGGCTTTTGACATGGGTCTTAAAGGAATAACCTATATGAGAGATGGTTCAAGAGAGGGAGTATTATCTCGAAAAGAAGATAAGAAAGAAGAGGTAGCCCAGGTAACCTTGGAGTCAAAACTTCTTCCCGTTATACCAAGACCTGCGATGGTTGAGGGTGTAACGTATGGAACAGAGACTCCTGTTGGAAAAACATATATCACGATAAATCATGATGAGAAAAAACAGCCCTTTGAAGTCTTTATAACAGTTGGAAAATCCGGCTCAGACGTTGCCGCCATGGCAGATGCTCTTGGCAGAATGATCTCGTTGGCTCTAAGAATCAACGGGCAAGTTGCTCCAAGAGAAAGAATGAGACAGGTTGTAGCCCAGATTGTCGGAATCGGAGGAGCAAGAAGCGTAGGTTTTGGAGAAAACAGGGTCAGATCTTTGCCAGACGCAGTTGCAAAAGTATTATCTAAACACTTTGAATTTCGGGTAAACGGAATTGTTGAAGACAAAAACCTAACCAATGGACACGCCAATGTCCTTACAAATGTAGTAACCAATGGTAATGGTCATGCAGCTACAAAAGCTAATACGCATATTCCAGTTGATGTAGACAATAAAGAGGAAGTAAAAGAAGAAATTGTAAAATTGGAACAATTAACTCTCCAGACACCTGCCGGAAACTTATCCTCAACTTCCGGAACGTCAACAGGACTTTATGACATCTGCCCCGAATGCGGAGGAGCAACCCTTGCCTACGAAGAAGGTTGCAAGAAGTGCTACTCTTGCGGATATTCAGAATGTTAGTTAATGATTAAAGCAGTTATTTTTGACTGGGGAAGGACGATCTACGATAAGGAAAATGAGAATATATTTGCCCAAACACCTGCCGTTTTGGAATATTTCTCAAAAAAGTACAAAGTCGTAGTCGTCTCTTTGGCAACAGATGGTGATATTGAGACAAGGTTTGCAAAAATTGAAAAATACGGTCTTTGGAAATATCTGGCTTTTGCTCTTTTTCATAAAAACGATAAAGACGCACTTTTCAGAAATGCTTTTGGCAATTTAAGGCTAAATCCGGAGGAAATCTTAGTAGTCGACGACTACATGAAAAGACTTGAGTTTCCAATTAAAGCAGGGTGTAAAGCAATTTGGATAAAAAAGGGTAAATTTGCCGATTTTTTGCCAAACGAAGAGACTGGAAAGCCAAATTATATAATAAATAACCTGTCAGAAATATTAGATTTAGGATTTTAAATATGTCAATTTATACAAAATTTGGAGACAAAGGAAAGACCTCATTATATGCCGGAAAAACCGTTTCTAAAGGTAGTCTACGTGTCAACGCCTATGGAACGGTTGATGAGCTAAACAGTTTTTTGGGTATTGTTCTAACTTTAGTAAAAGATAAAAAATTAAAAGACAAACTCATCAATATTCAAAAAGACCTATTTGAAGTTGGGGCTTGTCTTGCAAATCCTACGGGAAACAAAGATAGACTGTTGTCCAAGTATTTAACCCACAGGGTTTTGGAATTTGAAGCTGAAATTGACAGTCTGACTAAAAAGCTTCCAAAACTGGAACACTTTATTTTGCCAGGCGGTGGAAAGCCGGGTTCAAGCCTGCATTTTGCAAGAACTTTGGTAAGAAGGGCGGAAAGAAGAGTGGTGGAGTTATCCGAAAAGGAAAAGATAAATACGGACATAATTATTTTCCTAAATAGACTTTCAGACCTTTTATTTATGTATGCAAGGGATATAAATTACAAAGAAAAACAAAAAGAATTACTATGGAAAAGTAGATAGTAAGTTTTCCCGGGTGAAGTAGGCGAGATTCCTACGCTGTGCCGCAACTGTAAAGTCAGAACCCCGTTCCCTCTAAAAGAGGGATAAATAAATCTTCCGAGCCAGAAGTATTGTTTTTATAATATACAGCTCCTCGGAAAAAAGAGGAGTTTTTTTATGAGTAAAGAGAGAATTCAAAGACCAAATGTAATAGAATTTCCAAGAGAGCAATTTGCAATTATCGGCAATAATGCGTTAAGACTGGATAGTGTGTCATTAGGATCTCCCAAAATGGCAGAAGTTGTAGACATACGAAGTCATCAAGCAAAAAAACAGTCGGCAGAGGCTTCTGCTTTTAAGCACGAATTTTACAAAGGCGCAAGCAAAAGACAAATCGAAGATGACGTAGCTTCATATTTGGCAGAATATAGATTTGAAGTTCCTGAATTTAACTATACCCTAAATATTGTCGATGACGACTTAATCGATCCTGCAAGCGGAGAATCTATGATAGCAAAGGCAAAAAAGGCTATTGAAGAAAGAGAGAAAGAAGGCTTAAGTGCCTCAAGAGAAAAAGCCGAATTAAGAGGTTTGGTGAGCTTAAAGATTCAAATTAAGCAAAATCCCAATGGAACGGTTGTCTGGTTTAGTCCTCCGGGCAAAGAGGAAGAGGGGTATGGGAGATATGGATTCGGTTACGTGGGAAAAAGAATAGGAGACGTTTTGGAAATGACTGCTATAAGAGTTGAAGATCCAAATATTGCAGATTTTAATGCTGCAGCAACTGCCCTTTGGGCAGCAGCAGATCTTGAAAAGGCAGAAGATTTTTTAGAATCACCACGCGTTGTAAACATTGATCATGAAAAAGTTAAAGAGTTTATTCATGGAAATTTTGAAGTAAAAAACTTCCGAGCAAAACACGTTTTTGATAGGGTAAGAAGAAATCTAAGGAGTGTAATAAGAGAGTATGCCAGCGTTGCCCAGGGGGAAGACGATGAAAGAAAGCATCTTGCGCTTCATGTAGTGGAGAACTTATCAATTGAACTAAGACAAATGTATGAAAAAGAGTTCGAGAGAGGAAATGTTGCCTTTTTGTTAGATCAAGATATTCCAACGCTTGAAACAGCCATGGGATACAAAAAATATATTGCTCCACCTCCTAAAATCAGGGGAAGCTGTGGGTCAACCGGCAAGGTCGAAAGCAATGATATTTTCAGAAGCATTAAATCTGAAGTAAAAAAGAATATCTCAAAACAAAGAGATTTTGAATTTAACGAACCTGGTCCATGCAGGCTTTGCGGAAGAGACGTTCCTTGCGGACCTTGCTTTATCTGCGAAAGATGTAACGACTCGATAGATGCATCCGAGCAGGCAACGCAAGCGGCCTAAATTTATGAAAGACCAAAAAGACTGTAAAGTCTGCTATAAGATTAAATGTAGAAATTGCGGCTGGGAGCCTAGTGAAAAAGAACTTTCTTTGGTTTTGGCAGGAAAGCTAATCAAGTGTCCCGACTGCGGTGGGGGCAAGTGATTTTGTAATAACCTTATAAAGTTTAATTTAATTGTCCCTTTTAAGTTAAAAATGATATGATTAACTCGTATGGATAATACTCAAAACCCAAGCAATGACAACGATTTAAACGCCGGTGTTAATGCTTCTCCCGTTCAAAATCCCAATACAAACGGTCAGTATCCAAATGGCCAGGCAGCTCCTTCTATTAATAAAGAGGTTGAAAGGCCGGTCTCAGACTATGTAGCCCGTTCTGATATAGAGCCTGTGGTAGACAAAGAAATGGAGCAGGTTGGCGTTCAGACTGTTTCAGATAGGCCAGTGCTTGACGAGGATCATGAAAAAATAGGCGTTACACATTCTCTGGAGACAAATGTTCCCAAAACCGAAGCCTCGGGAACTGTAGATCTAATGGATGAAAAAGAGGCCAAAGATGTAATCAATAAATACAAAAACAGCGCCGATCCGATAGAGCACGTCGAGCAGGCGTATTTCCTGCCATCAATTTTTGGATTTGCGACTGTTATTTTGAAGAACTTAAAAGAAATGCATAAAAGATTAACTGGCAAGAAGGATTAAACTGATAAGATGAATAACTTTTTACTAAATATTACAAATATTGTTTCAATATTAATCTTTTTTTCCGTCTTTATAGTTTTAGCCGGAGCTTTGGTTGCGGTTCTTGGCTATCTTTTAATAATCTGGCATAGAAACAAAGAAAGAGAGAAAAAATCTCTTGATTCAACGCTACTTCAAATAGCGCTTCCAAGGGAAAATGAAATTAAAATCGACGCTGCAGAACAGCTTTTTGCGGCTCTTGCAGGCATTAAACCAAGCGGAAGACTCTCCTTTTTAAAATACAGATATCCCATTTCCTTTGAGGTCGTTGGAATGCCAGGAGACATCAGATTCTATATCTACACACCCAATAAGTACAGGGATATGATCGAAAAGCAGATCAACGCCTCATACCCCGACGCCGAAATTAAAGTTGCCGAAGAAGGAAATGTCAAAGGGGGAAAACCTGGTTTTATTCTGGGAAACGAATACAACATTTTCCAAAAAGACGGATTTGTCGCTTTTAAGCAGTTAAAACTCAAAGATTCAAACTACAAACCGATCAAAGTCTATAAAGATTTGGCAGTTGACCCCCTTTCTTCTTTAACGTCGGTTTTGTCCAAAATGAGCGAGGGGGAGGGAGCAGCCATCCAGATACTTATTTCGGGCGCCGATTCAAAATGGAGTAAGCTTGGAAGAAGTTTTATTGCAGAAACCAAAAAAAGAGAATCAAACCCAGAAACTGCAAAATACTCTTCAGATCCGAAAGAACTTGAGGGAATTGAGGGAAAGATTTCCAAACCAGGTTTTTATACCGTAGTAAGATTAGTTGTTTCATCAACTAGCAAGGAGGCTGCTGAGGCTCATTTAAATAACTTAGACGCTGCTTTTGATCAGTTTAGCGGCTCCAATTCTTTTACCAAAACCAGAATCTGGATGAAGGGAACCTTTATAAATGACTTTGTTTACAGGTATTTCCCAATGAGAGGGTCTTTCTCGGTACTTACCTCTGAAGAGCTTGCGACAGTTTTCCATTTTCCAAACAAGTCTGTTGCGACACCTCATATCTACTGGTTAAATGCCAAAAAAGCACCCGCTCCCGTTCAAATACCGGAAAGCGGTTTATATCTTGGTATGAGCACATACAGAGGCATGGCAAAGCCAGTCTATATCCAAAAAGATGATCGAAGAAGACACATGTATGTCATCGGAAAAACCGGTGTAGGGAAATCAGAGTTTCTAAAGGACATGATACTGCAAGACATTAAAAACGGAGAGGGAGTCTGTTTTATAGATCCGCATGACACAATCGATAAGCTTCTGCCTTTAATTCCGCCAGAACGAGCAGAAGACGTTATTTTGTTTGACCCCTCTGACACGGATAGGCCGATGGGGTTAAACATGTTGGAAGCCCAGACTGAGCAGGAGAAACATTATATAGTCTCTTCAATAGTCGGACTTATGTATAAGCTCTATGATCCAAATAAAACAGGTATTATCGGTCCTCGTTTTGAGCACGCAATTAGAAACGCGATGTTAACGGTTATGAGTGAACCCGGAGCTACTTTCATTGAAGTAGTCAGAGCTTTAACCGATTCAAGCTTTGTCCAAGAACTTTTGCCAAAAGTCCAGGATCCAATCATCAGACGCTACTGGACAGATCAGATTGCCCAAACCAATGATTTCCATAAGTCCGAGACCTTGGATTACATTGTTTCCAAATTCGGAAGATTCGTTACCAATAAGATGATGCGAAACATCATCGGCCAGTCATATTCATCTTTTGACTTTAGAAAAGCTATGGATGAAGGCAAAATCCTTTTGGTCTCACTCTCCAAAGGAAAAATCGGAGAAGAAAATGCAAGCTTTTTAGGGTTGGTTTTGGTCCCAAAAATATTGGTAGCGGCAATGAGTAGACAAGACATGCCAGAAGAGCAAAGAAGAGATTTCTATTTATACGTTGACGAGTTCCAAAACTTTGCAACCCCTGATTTTGCCCAGATTTTGTCCGAGGCCAGAAAATACAGGCTTAACTTAATCGTTGCCAACCAGTTTATCGGCCAAATGGACGAAGAGGTTAAAAACGCTATTTTTGGAAACGTAGGATCAATAGTTTCTTTTAGGGTAGGCGTAACAGATGCAAATTACCTCCAGCATGAATATCAACCAACCTTTACAGAAGCCGATTTGATCAACATAGATGTTTTTAATGCTTATGTTAAAACAATCGTTAATAATGAGCCTGTAAGTCCGTTCTCCATGGATTTAACAAGAGATCTGACCAAAGAAAAACAAATGGAAAACCCAAGGGTAGCAGAGCTAATAAGGGAATTATCGAGGATAAAGTACGGTAAAGACGTAAGACTACTTGAGACCGCAATTGCCCAAAGAGCGAGGCTTTGATATAATTTCCCCACATGCGCCCGTAGTTCAATGGTAGAACAGATGTCTTATACACATCATGCGTTGGTCCGATTCCAGCCGGGCGTACATTGCCCCCAGTTTCTATGAAAAACATTGTTATTTTAGCAGCAGGATTAAGCAGTAGATTCTGGCCTCTTTCAACCCAAGCCCACAAAGCATTTTATAAATGCGGATTGGGTAGAACCGTTATTGAAGAAACAGTTAGTTCGCTTTTGCCCTTGAAGCCAAATGAGATAGACATTGTTGTTTCCCCGAAAGATTTAGAAAAAGCAAAATTCCTTTTTAATAAAAACGAAAACATTAAGATTTTTGTTCAGGAAAAACCAACAGGAGAAGGAGACGCACTCCTTACTGTTTTTAAAAACAAAAGTATTAAGGGAAATTTTTTCCTGACAACGGCTGACAAGATAAACGCAGGAGAAATATTAAAGCTTCTTCAAAAAGAAAAACAGGCAATTGCCCTAAGAATTACAGATACTCCTCAATTTTTTGGAATAGCTAGCCTTGATAGTAAAAGAAACATTGTCCCAGTCGTTGAAAAACCTAAGGCAGGCAAAAACCCTACAAATTATCGAGTGACAAGTGGGTATTTACTTGACGGAAAGTTTATAAATCTTTTAAAGAAGGTTCCAAGCAGCCATTACAGTCTTGAAGAAGCTTTAAGCAAATACTTTAAAACGAATGAAGTTAAAGGAGTTTTTGTAGATAAAATCGATGATGTAAAGCTGAAATTTCCCTGGGACCTTTTGTCAATTAATAAACAAATTCAAGGTAAAATTAGTTTTAAGCATATCGATAAAAGCGCAAAAATCGCTAAAACTGCAATAATTGAAGGACCAATTTTTATAGGGAAAAATGCAAAAATAATGGATTTTGCAAGCATAGTGGGTCCTGTTTACATAGGAGATGATTCGGTTATTGGCACACATAGTCTTATTAGGCAAAATGTTTTTATAGATCAAGATGTCTTAATTGGTAGCGGATCTGAGGTCAAAAATTCAATTATTTATTCAGGTTCAAGTCTCCATCGAAATTACGTCGGAGACTCTATTTTGGAAGAAGACGTAAAAGTTGGTGCGGGAACCGTCTTTGCCAATAGAAGAAACGACAGAAGGGAGATTAAGACACTAATAAAAGAAGAAAAAGTCTTAACCGGTCTTACTTCTTTTGGAGCAGTAATAGCAAGAGGAACAAGGATAGGGATAAATTCAAGTATTATGCCTGGAGTAAAAATAGGTCAGAAAGCTCATATTTGGCCTGCGAGTTTGGTCTTGAAAGACGTTTTAGAAGAAAGTATTTTTAAGTAGATAGAATCAATGTTCTATTTGGTAAGGAACCAGGTTAGCGGGGTTAAACGGATTTTCACTGAAAGCAAGGAGTGTTGCTGGCCCAGTAAAGATAAATAAATGTGCCACATTAGCGGGAAGAAGAATCCTCGTATTTACTCCTAGATTTCTGTGAACCTGCCTTTCTTTGGTGTTGGGATCTTCTAAAACAAGAGTATCTATATCTCCTTTATCTAAGAAAAAAAGCTCCCTATCTTCATGATAATGCTGACCCAGCCTGAATCCTTCTGGTCCTTCAGGAGTATTAATCCTTATTACCTTCATATTCCTAAAGGGCATTTCTCCATCATTTTGGAATTCAACTATTGTTCTTCGGTTATCTGTATGTGTTGGATTAACCCTTTCAATTACTACGCCTTGTAGAGGAGAGATTGGCCTAGCTGCTGATTCTAAAGGATGTTTTGCCATTTCGGTTAATTTATAGTTCAGTCAAAACTGAAGTTTCCTTACCTCGTTCTGGTACATATTGAAGATATCTTTCTGTAGTTGAAAGCCTTTTGTGTCCCAAAGCTTTGGATAAAACAAGAAGGGAAACACCGTGTTTTAAGTGGTGGGCGACGAAAGTATGTCTTAGATCATTTACCTTGGCACTTTTTATTTCAGCAAGCCTAAAATATCTTTCAACAGCGGTTCTTATGTTTCTTATAAGGAAGGGTTTTCCGCTTTTTGTAACAAAAAGATGGTCATCTGTTACCTTTGGCCTTACTTCCATATATCTTTGAAGTGCTTCAGTTGCTCTTTTGTTTAAAGGAATCGTTCTTTCCTCGTGTTTTTCAAAAGGAGCAATATGCAATGTGTCTTTGGCAACGTCTGATAGCCTTAGGTTTGCCAATTCTCCGATTCTGATACCCGTTTGGAGCAGAAGTTCAATTACGGCAAACATGCGGGGATCATTTCTGGCTGCATCGCGAAGAGCTCTGTACTCGGTTGGAGTGAGTATTCTAGGTGGCGCAAGCTGGTATTTAGGGTGTGATACCAAAAGGGAAGGGTCGTCGGTTATATATTCATTTACCTTTAAGAATCTATAAAAAGTTCTGGTTGAGTTAATTTTCCTTGAAACAGACTTAGGCGTATATCCTTCTGAAGCCAGCTTTGCCAAAAAGCTTTCCAAATCTTCCCTTGAGACTTCATGAATCTCAGCTCTTTTAAGTTCCTCAAGAAATGAGATCAACTGGTCAATGTCCTTGCCGTAGGCAACTACGGTTGAGTTTGATTTTTGGTTTCCTTTTAGATAATTTTTGAATTCTTCGTGGGCATTTCGAAGTGCAATTGGTTTCATATATTCTTACAATGGCCTATAATATCACTCTTTTTACTCTACGTCAAGAAGAAAAAGAGGCCAAAAAGAGACGAAATATGCTAATATTAAGAGAGTATTCTATGAAAAAAATAGCCTACATACTAGTCGTTTTTGGCCTGGTTCTAATCATTAATAGCCTTATTCACTCGATTTATAATCTGTGGCAAAAGCAAGACCTTGTAACTTCGGCACAGAAAGAGCTTGATAAACAAAAGGCCTTAAATCAAAAACTTAAGGCTCAAATAGAGTACGCTCAAACCCCTCAATTTATAGAACAACAGGCTCACGATAAGCTCTTTTTGGTCCGTCCAGACCAACAGGAAGTTCTTTTTTCTGATAAGCCTATATTTTCAGAGGAAAACATTAGTACCAAGGCTAATATCCCAAATTGGAGAAAGTGGCTAAACTTGTTTTTGTAACAGCGACTTTAATTCACGATTATTATCCTGCAGATATTTGGAATTGCCTTGAATCTTGCATTGCTCTTTGTGCAAAGCCTGACAATGGTCCTTCGCCGATTTCAACGAAACTTGTAGCTCCGATTCTTCGTGCTGTTTCTAAAGCCTCTCTAAATCTAACGCCGGAAGTTGACGCATTAATCAAATCTGCTTTCATAGCATCAGGATCCAAGGTTGCCTCTGCTGTAGTGTTGCAAATAATAGGAAAAGAAGGTTTCCTAAAGGGGATTCTGGATAAATAATCAGTAAATCGAAGTTGCATCTCTTTCATAAGGGGACAGTGTGCGGCAATAGAAACGGCAAGTTGGATCGTTTTCTTGATTCCTAATTCTTGTGCATGAGCCATAGCGTTTGCGATATGTTCTTCTTTGCCGCTTAAAACAAGTTGGCCATCTGTGTTATCATTGGCAATCCATATACCTTCTTGTCCAAGTCTTTTCGATGTGGTAGAGCAGAGAAGTCGTGCAAGCTTGGGCGTTGCGCCTAAAAGCGCCAACATACCGCCTCTGTTTTCATCTTTTTCACCCACTTCTTTCATTAGTCTTCCTCTTTCAACTGCAATACGTAGTGCTGTTTCCAAATCGACAACGCCGGCTGCTGCCATTGCGCTTACTTGGCCTGCACTATGCCCTAGAAAAGCAAGGGGTTGTTTTGTCTGATGAAGCAAGGGATTTACTTCAAGAAACGCAAAATAAGTTGCTAAGCTTACTCCGACTATGGCGGGTTGAGCATTTGCTGTGTCATCAAGTTTTTCCTTGGTACCATCGGACATGAGGGTTAATAGACCTGGTTTTATTAACTCAAGGTAATCAAAAACTCTTCGTGCAGCTTCAGAGTTATTGTACAAAGCGTTCCCCATGCCAATTTTCTGCCCTCCTTGGCCGGGTAAAAGATATACAATCTTGCCAGGAACTTTTTCTGTTTCAATAGGCGTTGAGACATCAAATAACTCCGCTCTTGCTACTGCCATAGACAGGATTATACAAAACAGTTTCCTTATAAACAATTGTGGTTAAGGGTTAGGCTTTTGGGATTAAGCCCTATCCTAAATTGAGGCTAAAAATTTGTGTTGCGGGGCTAGGAGTTGCGCCTAGCCTATGAGATTATGCATCTGTTTCTTAGGTTACCCTAAGTGTCGGACTATATCTTCATCCCAAAACTTGGGAGCTCAGCGTGTAGTCTCTACGGGAATTCAACTATTATTGAATCTTCCCTCGGTATTGTCCTAAAAATTTAGGAGTTCACCGATATAGCTGAGTACTATTTTGGTATTACTATCAAAATGGCCCATTATTTTAAGCCTCATGTGCACTGTACACTACCCCGCGCATAGAATACATTATAGCACGAATTTGCCTTAATTTGAAGCAAATGATAAAATAGTTTTTGCGCCAGGGTAGCTCAGTGGTGGTAGCGCCGGATTCATATCCCGGTGGTCGCGAGTTCGATCCTCGCCCCTGGTACTTTTCTTCTATGCAAAACCCAATTGGAATAATAGACTCAGGAGTTGGCGGATTATCCATAGCCTCAAGTTTAATTAAAAAACTTCCCAATGAATCCTTTATTTATGTTGCAGATTCAAAAAACTGTCCTTACGGCCAAAATACTAGGGAAGAGATCTACAAATTGACCACAAAAATGATCAATTTTCTTTTAAAACAAAAAATTAAGCTCTTGGTTATTGCTTGTAACTCCATTACTGTTTCCTGCATTAATGACTTAAGAAGAGATTACTCTAATCTTCCGATTGTAGGCATAGTCCCGGTTATAAAAACAGCCGTGGAAAAGACAAAAAACAAGAGAATCGGCATATTTTCCACCTTAATTACGGCAAATAGTAGCTATCAAAAAGATCTAATTGAAAAATTTGCTAAGGATGTTTTTGTTTTAAACAAGGGATCTTTATCGCTTGTGCCATTGATTGAAAATTTAAATTTTGAAGCCGTAGATGGAGTTTTAGAAAAAGAGTTAGAGTCTTTTAAAAAAGGAAACGTTGATACGTTGGCTCTTGGTTGTTCGCATTTCCCATTAATAAAAGACAGAATTCAAAAACACTTACCAGGCGTTTTAATACTGGATTCAACGGAAGCTGTATCAAGGCAGGTAGAAAGAATTTTAGCTCATGAAAACCTGCTATCTAAAACCAATAATTCAAGTTATAATTTCTATACAACAGGAGATTTAAAAACATTAGAATACTTTGTCTCTAAATTGACAATTAAAGCTAAAACAAATAGAATTTCAATCTAATGAATGACTTTAAGAATAAAAAGGTTGCGGTAATAGGCGGTGGAGTAGAGGGTGTTTCAAGCGGTGAATACCTAAGTAATAAAGGCGCAAGGGTCACTATCTTAGACAAAGTTCAAGGAGAAAACTATTTAAAGGAACTAAAAGACTTTGATTTAATTGTCAGAAGCCCCGGCACAAAGTTGGAAGACTTAGAAAAACATATTGCTAAAGACAAAATTACATCCCAGACAAAGCTTTTCATGGAGCTTTGCCCATGTAAAATAATCGGTGTAACCGGAACAAAAGGAAAGGGAACAACCTCCTCCTTAATTTATGAAATGCTCAAAAAACAGGGTTTTGATGCATATCTAGGTGGTAATATTGGGAGGCCTCCTTTTGATTTTTTGGACAATTTAAATACTCACTCAATAGTTGTTCTTGAAATGTCCAGTTTTCAGTTAATTGACATAACAAAGAGTCCAAATATATCTGTCATGTTAATGATGACAAGTGAGCACTTAGACTGGCACAAAGACACAGAGGATTACATAAATGCAAAAAGAAATATCTTAAGATTTCAAACCGGGGAAGATTTTGCTGTAATAAACAAAGACTATCTGCCAAGCAGGGAATCTGATATTGAGACTCAGGGACAAGTGTACTTTGTAAGTAGGGTTGAAGAATGTGAAAGAGGCTGCTTTGTAAAAGAAAACGCTCTCTTTATAAGAGATAAAGGTGTAGAAGAAAAAGTAATCAATACAAAAGACATTCTAATTCCCGGAGAACATAACTGGGAAAATGCCTGCTCAGCCTCAATGGCAGCATATTTGGCAGGTGTTTCATCTCAAAATATAGCAAATGTCTTAAAAGTATTTAGGGGTTTGGAGCATAGGCTTGAGTTAACGGCAACTATAAATGGAGTTAGATATTATGATGATTCTTTTGCATCAACTCCTGAATCAACAATTGCGGCAGTTAAAGCATTTAGTGAGCCTGAGATTTTAATTTTAGGCGGTTCTACAAAACACGCTGACTTTACAGAACTTGGTAAAACAATTTTACATTCAAAAAACATTAAGGCAATAATTGGCATTGGAGTAGAGTGGGAAAGAATAAAAGAAAAGCTGGTTGGTTTAAGTCCAGACGTTCTAGTCCTAGAAGGAGCAGCGAGTATGAAGGCTATTGTTAACGGTGCAGCAAAACTTGCAGTAGATGGAGATGTTGTTTTACTAACTCCGGCTTGCGCCTCATTTGATATGTTTAAAAACTATAAAGATAGGGGGGATCAGTTTAAAAAAGAAGTTGCTGCCTTACAACAAAATGACTCAAATTAGCTTCAAAATTACCTCAAAAGATAAAAAACTAAAGGCAAGAGCGGGGATAATAAAAACACCTCATGGAGATATCGAAACGCCTTCGTTTGTTCCCGTTGGAACCCAGGCTACAGTAAAGGCAGTATCTCCCCGTGATTTAAAAGAAATGGGAGCCCAAATTGTTTTGGCAAACACTTATCATTTACATTTAAGACCCGGGGAAAAATTAATCAAAAAGCTTGGAGGACTTTCTAAGTTTATGTCTTGGAACGGTCCGACAATGACAGATAGCGGAGGATTCCAGGTATTTTCTTTAGGAATTGGTCTTGAACACGGAGTCGGAAAACTTCTTAGGGAAGAAGAGGGGGAGGCAAGGCCAAGACTTAATAAGATAACAGAAGAGGGTGTTACTTTCCAGTCCCATATAGACGGTTCAAAACAGTTTTTGTCTCCCGAAATTTCAATACAGATTCAAGAAGATCTGGGAGCAGATTTAATAATTGCCTTTGACGATTTAGAGTCTCCAAAGTATAACCACGAAGAAACAGAAAAGTCGCTTCTATTAACAGAAAACTGGTTAGTTAGAAGTATTAAAGCACATAGAAGAAAAAACCAATTACTTTATGGGGTAACTCACGGAGGAGAGTTTAAAGATTTAAGGATAAAAAGCGCAAAATTTAACGATAAATATTTTGACGCAATTGCATTGGGTGGAGCACATAAAACAAAGACGAGTATGTATAAAATCATTGACTGGATAACTGACAATATAGATCCCCAAAAAACTACCCACATGCTTGGAATTGGTGAAGTTGATGATATCTTTGAGATTATAGAAAGAGGAATTGATACTTTTGATTGCGTAATTCCAACCAGAATTGGAAGAACCGGCTTTTTCTTTATTTCACCATCCTTTGGAAACACAAAAAACAGATTTAGAACCGATATTGACAAACCCCAGTTTGAAGGTGACCCAAAACCACTTGATCAAAACTGTACCTGCACTACTTGCCAAAATTTCTCAAGAGCCTATATTCACCATTTATTTAGGAGTAGGGAGTTATTATCATATAGCCTCTTAAGTACGCATAATGTCCATTTTCTTGTTAACCTTACAAGACAAATTAGGGAAGCAATATTGGATGACAGATTTCTAAGCTTCAAAAGCAAGTGGATTAGATAAGCCCCATACTTGACAAAAACACAAGATATCAGTATACTAGTACAATGATATTTGGTAGAGATACAAATAAAGAATTAAGTCAACTGTTGGAAACTCTTTTGAAAATTAATTCTAAAGAGGAAATGCAGGATTTTTTGGAAGGCATACTAACCCCAAAAGAGTTATTAGAAATCCCAAATAGACTGCAAATAATAAAAATGCTTAAAAGCGGTGTATCTCAACATGAAGTTGCAGGAAAACTAAAAGTTGGCATTGCAACCGTAACGAGAGGATCGAAAGAATTGCAAAAAGGGAGATTTAAAAATGTATAAAAAATATTTTACTGAAAACTGTATTTGGCAGGCCTCTTTTGGAGGCTTGTCTTCATATGGAATAAGATAAATTAAACTGTTTTCCATCGGAATACAAACCTCCAATAATGGAGGTTTTTTAGTGGAAAGGAGGTGAAATATGTTAGAAACAATCACAAGATCAAACGCAGAAATAGCAAGACACGTGGAAGTTCCAAGTTCTTGTCCTTTTGTTATTGTTGCAGTAGCTCCCTGTAGAAGCGGTACGACAGCACAGTTAAGAGTGTTTGCCGAGGCGGGAGCACAGGCTCATTACCAGCCTTTTAAAGCAATTCTTAGAGAAATGGAACAAGGAAGAGACTTGGACTTTAGAATCCCGGAAGGAGATGATCAAACGATTTTTATTAAAGAAACAGTCGGGCCTTATAATAAGCCTCAATCGACACTTGATCCAATTGCTATTTTACTTGAAGCAGGATTTCCGATTGAAAAAGTCAGATTAATTCCGATGCTTCGTCAACCCTTGGCAACTTTTTCGTCATGGATTAAAGTCAATGATGCAGTCAGGAAATACTTTAATGGCGCAATCCCCGTTGAAGATTTATTAGAAAATCTAATAACCTCATATAAAACAGTGGATGAGATTAGGCAAAGGGCAATTAATGCCGGTATTCCTACGACTACATTCGTTCAGGAGGCTTTAAGGGATAATAGCCCAAGACAGGTGGTTCAATCACTGCTTACTGCCTCTGGCCTAAGATTTAGTCCCACATCCGTAAAAGGCTGGAGAAATCTTGTTCCGATGGGAGAGCCGGGGTCAAATATAGTATTTCATCCAATAGGCACTGAGCCAAAAAAAGATGAGGGATCTCAGGTTATTCATCAGATACTTTTGCATAGCGATGGTTTGCAATATATATCAAAAGAAGATAGGGAGATTGATGTCTTAACCGCCGAGCAGGCAGGACAATTGGCCAATGCAGGTTTATATGAGCATTATGAGAAGTTTAGGAAAGCAGCTCAGGCAGACTTGGGTGTTGGTATTTGCCAATCAACGGAATATCAAGGATTTATGAGACGAAAATCCCAAGCGTTAAAGGGAGGATAAGCCTCCCTTTAACTGCCTCTGTTTGACAATTAAATGGTTGTGTATAATAAAAGCATTATGAAAACAGTTTTATCCGGTATTCAGCCTTCGGGCAATTTCCATATAGGAAATCTCTACGGGGCAATTAATCAGTGGGTACGTATGCAAAATGAATACGATATCATTGCTATGGTTGCGGACTTACATGCAATTACAATACCGCAGGATCCAAAAAAATTACAGGAAAAAATAAAAGAGGTAGTAGCTTTAAATCTGGCTGCGGGAATTGACCCTAACAAGTCTCATATTTTTATACAAAGTGAAAATCCTGATCATACATATCTTGCGTGGATTCTAAATACCATTACATCTTTTGGGCAGCTTGAAAGAATGACTCAGTTTAAAGAAAAAAGCCAAAAGCATGAGGAAAACGTAGGCCTTTTTGATTATCCAGTTCTTATGGCTGCCGACATTTTGCTTTACCAAACAGACGAAGTACCTGTTGGAGAAGACCAAAAACAACATTTAGAGCTAGCAAGAGACCTTGCGGAAAAATTTAACTCACGTTTTGGAGAAGTTTTCAAAATCCCTGCTGCTTACATAGTTAACGAAACTGCAAGGATAATGAGTCTACAAAACCCAGAAATGAAAATGAGTAAATCAGATAGTAATCCACTTGGTGCAATCAATTTGTTAGACAGCGAAGAAGAAATCAGGGGAAAAATTAAAAAAGCGGTAACAGATTCCAGCTCAAGTATTTCAAGGAATGCTGGTTCTGCAGCAATCTCAAACTTACTTACAATATACGCTTCATTTAATAATCAAACCTTAGACCAAGTTTATTCAGAGCTAGAAGGGAAATCATACGGTGAGTTTAAGAATCTTTTAGCAGACGTTGTTGTCAAAAAACTTTTGGAGATACAAAAAAGATATCAAGAGATAAGAGAGGATGAACAAGCTTTGCGAAAAATTCTAGATCAAGGAAGAGATTACGCAATCTCCAAATCTTCTCAAACACTTTTAGAGGTAAAAGAAAAAGTCGGACTAGTCTAAATTTGCCGCCGTTACATATAGAAATATAGCTTCGATTGTGTTATAATTTTCAAACTTATGGCAGGTATTAAAAGACCCAAAAAATTAAGACAGGTGAAGCTAAAAATGAAACTTTCGTGGAAAAACGTAATTATCTATGTTTTTCTGATTCTTTTTACGGCTTTTTTGTTTTTCGGCGTAAGTTCTCCAAACAGTAATAATTCGCTTTCCGGAGAAACAGTTAAAACAGTTCCTCTCTCTCAACTTATCTCAGACGTTAAAGCAAACAAAGTATCGTCTCTTGATGTTTACCCAAATAAGATTGTAGCAACGACAAAGAGCGGAAAACTTGAAAGCTTTAAAGAAACTGATGCAAGCGTTTACCAATTATTCAGTGACGCCAAAGTTGATATAGGAAAAACAAAGGTTGTAATAAAAGACGATACGGCATTAAACAACTGGGTTGGAATCTTAACAGGAGTTTTGCCAATTGTCTTAATGGTTGCATTTTTCTGGTTTATATTTAGGCAAGCAAGGGGAGCGCAGGAAAATATCTTTTCTTTTGGAAAATCTGGCGCAAAACTATTTTCAAAAGACACCCCGAAAACCACTTTTGCAGACGTAGCAGGAGTTGACGAAGCAAAACAGGAATTAACTGAAATAGTAGATTTTCTCAAAAATCCGGGCAAATACAAGGCAATGGGAGCAAGAACTCCAAAAGGAGTTTTAATGATTGGCCCAAGCGGAACAGGAAAAACACTTTTGGCGAAGGCAATGGCCGGAGAAGCTGGAGTCGCCTTCTTTTCTATAGCAGGATCTGAGTTTATGGAAATGCTGGTGGGTGTTGGTGCTTCTGTAACGGGTGATACACCAATTCTTATAAAACAAAATGAGACAACAAAACTTTTGCCAATTGGTGAATTTGTTGACAATTTCTATAAAACAGACAAAGAGGGAATTGTGTCGGTTGACGGCGTTTCTACCTTGGGTTTTGACTCAAACGAAGACAGGAAGACTTCTGGAAAAAGTTTTTATGGATACAAAAACGGAAAAATGCAAACAATTAGTGGTTCTTCTTTTAAGAAAGTTACATCTGTTTTTAGACATAAAGTTGACGAAATATACGAGATTTATTATTTAGGGGGAGTGATAAAAGCAACCGCAGATCACTCTGTTTTTATAAGAAGATACGGAAGAATAATGGCGATAGAAACAAAAGACATGAAAAAAGGAGATATACTGGTTGAACTTCCTCTTAATATTCGTCTTCCATATCTAAAAGGTACAAAACAAAGACACAAAATTATTGCTCATAGTTTTCCAAAAGAACAATCAATAACTCTTGATGTCTGGAATGATGACGAAGGTTTAGTTGAAAAATATGCTTATGTAATGTCTCAAAAAGGACTTATGAATCAATATGTCCTTGGTCAAGAAGTTGGCTTTTCCCAGGCAACTGTTGGCAATTGGCAAAATAATGTTCATATCCCAAGACTTTTAAGTAAAAAACGTGTAAAACTTAAACTTCCTGACAAAGTAACAGTGACACCAGAGCTTATGAAGCTTTTTGGATACTATACTGCAGAAGGAAGAGGAACAGGAAAGCTTGAATATGTATTCGGTATTCATGAGAAACTACTACACGAGGATGTTTTTGATTTAATGCAAAAAGTATTCGGAGTAAGTCCAGCTTTAGAGAAGACAATTGATAACGCTCTTAGGATAAAATATTACTCAGCACATTTAGGAAGATTTTTTGCAAGACATTGCGGAAACGGAAGTCATAATAAACACGTACCCGATTTTATCTGGGATTTGCCAAAGGAATATTTCCTTGCCTTTCTTGAAGGGTATTGGAGGGGGGATGGATATATCACAAAAGATAGAAAACTTTGTATTAGCTCTGTCTCCAAACAGTTAATTTTAGAACTTTCATGGCTTTGCAGCATGCATGGAATGAAAGTGGGGATAAAACAAGATGAGTTGAGAAAAGGACGTGTTATTAAAAATAAAAATAAACCTCTTCCGGGCGGTTTATATTGGACTTTAATTATTGGAAAAACTACACACCCCATTACTGATTCAACTGTCCAAAGCCCATTCCAGTTTAAAAGAGCTATTGTTCAAAAAATTGTAAAAAGAAAATATGACGGATTTGTTTATGATCTTTGCGGAGTTGATAATGAAGCATTCTTTGGAGGAGAAAAACCGGTACTTCTGCATAACTCAAGGGTAAGGGATTTATTTAACAACGCCAAAAAAGCCCAACCCGCAATTATTTTCATAGATGAAATTGACGCCATTGGAAGACAACGTGGAGCCGGATTTATGGGAGGACACGATGAAAGAGAACAGACGTTAAATCAGATTTTGGTTGAAATGGACGGTTTTACTCCTAATGAGCAACTGGTGGTAGCGGCGGCGACTAACAGGCCTGACGTTTTAGACCCTGCTCTTATCAGACCTGGAAGATTTGATAGAAGAGTAGCTTTGGAGCTTCCCGATGTCAAGGGAAGAGAGGCAATACTTAAAATACACGCAAGAGGAAAGCCTTTTGCAAAAGACGTAGCTTGGGAAAAAACCGCCAAAAGAACGGTAGGATTTAGCGGAGCCGATCTTGAAAACATGCTCAATGAAGCGGCAATTCTGGCTGCCCGTCTTGGTAAGAAAACAATTGATCCAGCCGACCTTGAAGAAGCAGCCACCAAAGTAAAATTGGGGCCTGAGAAAAAAAGACTTCAGTCGGAAATGGATAGGAAAATGACAGCCTATCACGAAGCAGGACACGCTCTTGTTTCTTGGTTTATGCCAAACATGGATCCAATTCATCGAATCTCAATAGTATCCCGTGGAATGAGCCTAGGTCACACAATGATGGAGCCAATAGACAGAGTTCATGAAACAAAGACTCATCTAATAGAGGAAATTGCGGTCATGCTTGGGGGAAGAGCGGCTGAAAGCCTTGTTTTTAATGAATTTACAACAGGCGCATCAGATGACATTGCCAAAGCAACGGAGGTTGCAAGAACAATGGTTGTGGAATACGGCATGAGTGAGCTGGGTCCTATAAATTTAAACGGTGAAGACAGAAGAATGCCTTATGAGACTCCAAATATTTCTCCGGATATGGCGGCAAAAATAGATGCTCAGGTTAAAAGGCTAACAGATGAAGGATATGCAGCAGCCTTGTCTGTTCTAAAAAAGCTTAGAAAAAAGCTCGATGTACTTGCAAAGGAGCTTTTGAAAAAAGAAACCCTGGAATCTGAAGAATTTGAAAAACTGATAGGTACAAAAAAACCCGCTTTGGCCAAAGTTTTAGCCTAAGTACTTATTGACAAAATAAGCCTAAAAGGTAAATAATCAGATTATGGCCGAGGAAAAGAAAACTCATAAACATTTTTCAAAGGGCGAAGCAATAAGCTTTGGATTTGAAAAAGCAAAACAACACCTCTTTTTCTTTATAGTTTTATTCCTTATCTGGATAGTTGTAAGCGCTTTATATGGAGGACTAAACGTTCTTTTCCTTACTCAAGTAGGATCGGAAGGATCTTTTTTAACAAGTCTTATTAACTGGATTTTCTCTTCAATTCTTACCCTTGGTATGATTAGTATTGCCTTAAAGATAGTAGAAAACAAAAAACCGGAGTATAAAGACCTTTTCTTTCTAGACTGGAAGCTTTTGTTTGTCTATATAATTTCAAACTTGGCAAGAGGCCTGGCGATAGTCATTGGTCTTATTCTTTTTATTATCCCAGGCATTATTATTGCGATAAAGCTTCAGTTTCTTGAATACTTAATAGTTGATAAAAAGATGGGATTTGAAGCTTTTAATAAGTCATGGGAGATGACAAAGGGGGTTAAATGGAATCTGTTTGTCTTTGGAATATTACTTGTGCTTATTAATCTTCTTGGAATATTAGCCTTATTTGTAGGTCTTTTTGTCACCCTTCCGCTTTCCTTGATAGCCACAGCCTACGTTTATAGAAAACTCGTTGCCTAAGTTTAAACCTCAATCTTTTGATATAATCTTTACATGCAAAAACTCGTTGTTATTGACGGAAACGCTATTCTTCACAGAGCCTATCATGCATTGCCTTTTTTAAATACCAAAGACGGAAATCCAACTAACGCTGTCTATGGGTTTTTCACCATGCTTTTAAAAGTCATGGTAGATCTAAAGCCAGAATATTTGATCGTCTGTTTTGATAGAAAAGCACCTACTTTTAGAAAGCAAATGTATGTTGGATATCAAGCCAAAAGGCCATCCATTTCTGATGACTTTGTTCCTCAAATAGATAGAGTTCATAAAGCCTTGGATAGCGCAAAAATAAAGCATTTCGGAATAGACGGCTATGAGGCAGATGATCTTATAGGAACCATTTCAAAGCAAGCAGTAAAACAAAACTTGGAAGTAATAATTTTGTCAGGAGATAGAGATTTATTACAGCTTGTAAATTCCCATGTACTTATGCTTTCGCCAATTGTCGGTATTTCCAATATGGCTTTGTTTGACGAAAATAAAGTAAAGGAAAAATACGGACTTACTCCTGATCAAATAATTGATTACAAAGCATTGGTAGGGGATAATTCTGATAACTATCCTGGAGTTGGCGGAATCGGTTCAAAGACTGCTTCAGACCTGCTTAAAAAATATGAAACACTGGAAAATCTTTATACTCACCTTGGCGAACTTACTCCTCAATTACAGGAGAAATTGGCGCAAGACGCAGAGCAGGCAGCTATGGCTAAAAAGCTGGCTACGATCATTACAGACGCTCCATTGCAGTTTGATAAAGACGAAGCGCTATTGTCTAAAATGAATATAGAAGGACTTAGAGAAGAGTTTAAAAAGCTTGGTTTTAATAGTATCCAAAAAAGGCTAGATCTGTTAACCCCAAAACCTTTAAAAAAAGAAAAAACCGAATCTAAAAAGGACAAAAAAGATGATTCTCAAATGAGCTTATTATGAAAGTAGCCATAGTCCATGACTATATTAAAGAATTTGGCGGAGCAGAAAGGGTTTTAAGAGCGCTTTGTGATATTTTCCCTGAGGCTCCCATTTATACAGCCTCTGTAGATAAAAGTTCGTCAGCACTAAATCATTTTAAGGATAGAAAAATAATAACTAGTTGGTTTAATTTACTCCCATTTGCCTCAAAACTTGTCAGTCCTTTGAGATTTCTAACCCCCCTTATCTGGGGCAGTTTTAACTTTAAAGATTATGATGTAGTTATATCATCTGCAAGCTGGTTTACAACCAAAGGTTTTAAAAAGCAAAATGATAAGTTTATCGAAATCTGTTATTGCCATACTCCTCCGAGATGGTTATATGGCTATACGACTTCAGTTAATTTCCAAAAATATGGGCTGATTAAAGCCTATGCTGCGATTGTTGGCCATTTTTTAAGAGTCTATGATTTCAAACAAGCTCAAAAAGTTGATTTTTTTATTGCCAATTCAAAAGAAGTCGCAGGAAGAATTAAGAAATTTTACAGAAGAGATTCTACTGTTATTTATCCTCCTGTTTCTCTTCCAAAAGTAGGAGAAGTTAAAAAGGAAAACTTTTATTTTATAGTTTCAAGAATTGTCGGAGCAAAGGGACTGGATATGGCCGTAGAAGCCGCTGTAAGACAAGGATTTAGTCTTAAAATTGCAGGTGCTCCAGCAGGGTACTATTTTGAATACAATAAGCTTTTAGAAAAAGCCAAAGGCAAGGTAGAATTCTTGGGCCAGATATCAGACGAAGAACTTGCAAGGCTATATAAAAGCGCAAAGGCATTTTTGGCTTTATCTAAAGATGAAGATTTTGGAATAACTCCGGTTGAAGCAATGCTATCTGGTACGCCAGTTATTGCCTTTAACGGAGGAGGATATAAGGAAACAGTAATTGATGGTAAAACTGGTGTTTTATTTAACGATTATTCAGTAGGGGGACTTATTACTGCAATCAAAAGATTTGAAAAAATGAAGCTAAAAACAGAAGACTTAGTAAAACAAGCGGATAAATTTTCTAAAGAGAGATTTGAAAAGGAAATAAGAGAATTTATTGACTCAAAAATAAAATGAAAAATAGAGTAGTTGTTACAGCCATCATTGAAAAAGACGATAAAATACTCATGGGTAAAAAGACAGGCAATGTTGGCCCATATCCCAACACATGGCATTTAATTGGTGGAGGAGTAAATCTAGGAGAAGAGTCGGCTATGGACGCTATTAAAAGAGAGATAGAAGAAGAAACTGGTTTAAAAGTAAAAGAAGTTGAAAGAGTTGGTTTTGATGAAGATTTTGAGACTGATAAACACGGAGAAATGACTCATTATATTTTCTTGATTTATAAAACTAAAATAACAAGTAAGGTTGCTTTACCAGGAGACGATATAATTAAATTAGAATGGATTGATAAATCTAAACTTAAAGAGTTTCCTTTAACAAGGCCTTCTGCAAAATATTTTAAAGAAATAGGTTTGATATAATCTAAAAATGCCAGAGCTTCCAGAAGTAGAAACAATCAGACTGGGTCTCTCCAAATATCTGGTAGGACATAAAATTTTAGATGTTGATGTAAAGCTTAAAAGGATCTTTACCGGAGATCCTAAAAGCATCATTGGCGCAAGGGTAGAAAGTATAGACAGGTTTGGAAAAGGCTTGGTAATAAATCTTGATAACGGGTACTCAATTGCCATTCATATAAAGCTTACAGGACAGATTATATACAATGATTTGACATTTATTCGAAATAGAAATATCCATCTATCAAAAGCTAAAGTAGGACAATTGCCCAATAAATTTACTCATGTAATTTTCACTTTAGATAAAGATGCTAAGCTTTATTACAATGATATCCGCCAGTTCGGCTGGATAAAAATAGTTAAAAAGGCTGATTTAAAAACTCTTCCCTTTTTCAAAGATTTGGGTCCTGAGCCGATTCCTTCATCTGGACAGCCTCCTTTAACTTTGGAACAGTTTGAAAATATTCTTTCCAAATCAAATCTTGCTGTAAAAGTATTAATTATGGATCAAAAAAGAATCGGAGGAGTAGGGAATATTTATGCAAACGATGCGTTATTTTTATCAAGTATTGATCCAAGACGAAAAGCCAAGGAAATAACGAAAATTGAGGCTAAAAAGCTCTTTGGAGCAATACTTACGGTATTGAAAAAGGGTTTAAAATATGGTGGCGCTTCAGAGCTTACTTTTGTAAATGCATTAGGAGAAGAAGGAGGATATCAAAATCACTTTCTGGCTTATGGTAAAAAAGGAGAAAAATGTAGCGTCTGTGGCGCTACCATGGAAAAGATTTTTTTAGGCGGTAGGGGTACATTTTTTTGTCCAAAACACCAAAAGTGAACTTCCAAGCTTTAAAATTAAACTAGAGCTTGACCTTTATTTCTATTTCCCGTAATATAAGTCACTAGCGTTTAAGCGCTTATTTTTATGGCTTACAGCGATAAAATTGTCATGTCGATAGGTGGATCCCTCATTGTTCCGGAAGGGGGAATTGATACCAAGTTTCTTTCAGAACTAAACCTCTTTATCAGAGATAATCTTTCGAAAAATAAAAAACGCCAGTTTTTTTTGGTCGCAGGCGGAGGAAAGCTGGCAAGAGATTACAGGGATGCGGGGGCCAAAGTTATTAAACACGAGCTGACAATCGATGATTTGGATTGGCTTGGAATTCATTCTACAAGGCTTAACGCGCATCTTTTAAGAACTATCTTTAGGGATATAGCACATCCTGTTATTTTGGAGAATTTCGAGACAATAAGAAAGCCCACAGAGCCTGTCGTCGTTGCGGCAGGATGGAAGCCTGGGCATTCAACGGATTTTGACGCGGTTTTAGTCTGTGAAGACTACGGAGTTAGAAGCATTATCAACTTAAGTAATGTTGAAACGGTTTTCGATAAAGATCCCAATAAATTTAAAGAAGCAAAACCAATTCATAAAATAAGTTGGACTGATTTTAGAAAAATTGTCGGAGACAAATGGACGCCGGGACTTAATGCACCATTTGATCCGATAGCTGCCAAAAAAGCGCATAAATTGGGAGTAAAAGTTGCAGTTCTACTGGGCCATAATTTAAAAAACGTAGAAAATTATATTTTAGGAAAAGACTTCATAGGGACTGTGATAGAATAATCCTCAAGCAAGACATCATGTTAAAATCAATTCATCTGCAAAATTTCAGAAGTTATAAAAAAGCTGATTTTAATTTCAGCGAAAAATCCACTTTAATTGTAGGTCCAAATACGATAGGCAAAAGTAATCTTTTAGAAGCAATCTTTTTAATTTCTACCGGTAAAAGCTTTAGAACCGAAAAAGATTTTCAAATGCTTGAACAGGGAAAAGAAGTGGGAAGAGTATCTGCAATGGTTGATGATTTAAAGCTTGAAGTAGTCATTACCAACGGAAATGTAGGAGGAGTAAAATCCCAGTATAAGAAATTTCTAGTAAACGGCGTTGCCAAAAGAAGAGTGGACTTTGCTGGAAACCTTCTGTCGGTTTTATTTTCTCCCTCAGACCTAGATATTATTGTCGATTCTCCGACTCTTAGAAGAAATTTTTTGGATAATGTTCTAGAACAGGTAGACAGGGAATACAGGGTAGCAAGTATTGCCTATGTTAAAGCCTTACGGCAAAGAAACGCTCTTTTGGAGCTTGCAAGAGAGACTGGAGCAAGAAACGAAAAGCAGCTTGAATATTGGGATAGCTTGGTTATAGAAAATGGTCAAATTATAACTTCTAAAAGAAACCAGTTTATTGATTTTGTAAACAGTGCCAAAAAAGATATTTTTGAATTTATAATCCTTTATGACAAAAGCTTAATTTCGAAAGAAAGGCTTGACCAGTACAAAGTAGAGGAGAGGCTTTCGGGAGTTACTTTGGTCGGTCCTCATAGAGATGACTTTTCAATCCAGATGAAAGGAAAACATATAGCAAACGACGTTAAATACTTTGGTTCCCGTGGACAGCAAAGGCTTGCCATCTTGCAGTTAAAAGCCCTGGAAATTACCTTTATTGAGGAAAAAATGGGTAAACGTCCACTTCTTTTACTAGATGATATTTTTTCAGAACTGGATAGCGGACATATCAATCTGGTTTTAGAAAAAGCAGGTAAGCAGCAAACTATCATAACTACGACTCACAAAGAGTTTGTGGGAAAACTTTTTCTTAAACAGATGGAAGTGATAGAATTAGAAAATGGAAAAAAAGATTGAATTTATTGTAGATAATACAATTCTTCGAGGCTCGCTTTTTATTCCACAAGGAAACGGACCGTTTCCAGCGGTTATTCTGTTTCATGGAAATGGAGGAAGAGGAGCTAGTACTTTTGAAGCAGCATCAAAGTTTTTCGAAATTGGAGCAATGTCTTTTGTTTTTAATTTTAGGGGATGTGGGGTAAGCGACGGGGACTATTCAATTCAAACTCATCAAGATGCCTTAAATGATGCATCTGCTGCATTTGATTTCTTACTTTCTCAAAACATTGATAAAGAAAGAATTGGAGTTGTTGGTGGAAGTTTTGGAGGATATCTTTCTTGCATGCTTCTTCCAAAATTTAATATTAAGTCTCTTGTTTTAAGATCTCCTTCTGCTTGTAGGCATGGTCCTAAAGACAAGCTCGACATGGGAGGATTACAGCATGAGGTTGACTACTTTAAAAATAAGGGAAACTGGATTAATTCCCAAAGTTATGTTAATATCTCAAGTTTTAAGGGCTCAGTTTTAATTGTTAAGGCAGAAAATGATGAAAACGTGCCTGCGCATGTAGTAGATTTATATTTTGATAAAGCTACTAATTCAAAAGATCGAGAAAGAAAAACTATTAAAAACTCAGATCATAGAATGTCTGAGCAAAAGTGGAGAGATGAATTTTTCGATATGATGCTTGGTTGGTTTTCAAAAACACTATGAAAATAATAATTTTAGGTCATGGAAAATGGGGACAGGCGATGGGTTCGCTTCTTTCTAAGAATAAGAAAGACTGGTCGTATTGGCAACGAGATACTGAAATAGAGGGTGATTCAATTTTAGTTAACTGTCTTCCTACCCAGGTTATAAGAGATGTTTTTCAAAAGTACGGCAAAAATTTAAAAAACTCAATTATTGTAAACGGCGCCAAGGGAATAGAAAGTAAAACACATAAACTTCCCTATGAAATAATAAGAGATGTTTTAGGAGAAGAGGTAGATTATTTCACCCTCATCGGTCCTGGTTTTTCCCAGGAAATCATAAATCAAATGCCAACTCTTGTAAATATCGGATACTTCAAGGTCAAAAACTCAGAACTAGTCAAAGACCTTTTCCAAACAGATTATTTCAGAGTCAGACTTGTTAATCAGATTGAGGCCTTGGAATTATCAGGCGCATTTAAAAACATTTATGCCATAGCCTGTGGAATAGCCGACGGTTTGGGATTTGAATCAAACACAAAAACAAAACTAATCATAGTTGCCATAGAAGAATTGTACAGGATATCAAAAAGTCTAAGTCTTGTCATAAATGAAGATATGATTGCCGGTACTGTTGGAGATTTAATATTAACTTGCAGTAGTGAGCAAAGCAGAAACTTTAGTTTTGGAAGACTCTTGGCAAAAGAAAAAGTACAACAGGCTCTATCAATCGTCGGAGAAACAACAGAGGGGTATCACACTATTGAATCGCTTCCTTTTTATGAACAAAAGGCAAAAGTAAACCTAAGTCTTGCTCATTTTGTGTACGATGCCATAAAAAAAGACGATCCTACAAATATAAAAGAGCTTTTTACTTCCTTTGTTGAAAACGTCTAATTATTAACCTTCTCGGAAATCTTGGATAATTGGTAGGTGATAAAAACAGCAAGCACTGTTACGACAAGTGCATAGATTAATAAAGAAATAATTCCACCAAGGTCAGGCAAGAATTTTTTAACATAAGTTGCTACAAATTCCTGGATTAAATTATTCCAGGCAAGAGCTGCTACCAGGCCAAAACCAGAAGTTGCAAGCGTCAGCATTTGTTTTACAAGCTCCCTGTGGAGTGCTTTTTTAGGTTTATCAATTCTTCGGGAATTCTTCGGCATATAATGCTATAATTATACCAAATCTTTATGTACAAACCAAAATACTCAATAACAAACAAAATCCTCAAAAATATCGGCAGCATTGAAGCCTCAAAAGAAGTAATAGATCATGCACCTTTACTTCCATATTTTGAAAGAGAATTTAGAGAAGAAGCAGCCTTAAGATCAGTTCATTTTGGAACCCATATAGAGGGAAACGAATTAAATCTTTCCCAGGCTGAAAAGGTTCTTCTAGGACAAGATATTGCGGCAAGAGACAGGGATATTCAGGAGGTAATTAACTACAGAAAGGTCCTTGATTACACATCAAGTATCCCACAAGATGCAAAAATTAATGAAGAGATTATTAAAAAAATTCATTCAATTACCGTTGATAAGATATTAGACTCTTCCCAGCAGGGGACTTACAGAAAAACCCAAGTTGTTGTTAAAAATAGCCATACGGGTGAAGTTAGTTTCAGGCCGCCAATGGCAGTAGCCGTTCCTTTCCAAATAAAAGAACTTTTAGACTTTATAGAAAGCTCGCAAGAGCAAGATGTTCATCCTGTTTTGGAGAGTGGAATTGTTCATTTTGAATTCGTTAGAATCCATCCTTTCCTGGACGGAAACGGAAGAGTAGCAAGGGCTTTTGCAACTTTAATTTTATATCTTAAAGGATATGATATTAGAAAGTTTTTCTCTTTAGAAGAATATTTTGATAAAGACGCATCTGAGTATTATGATGCGTTGCAAAGCGTAGATAAAAATGATGGCGATCTAACCAAATGGCTTGAATATTTTACTTTCGGCTTATCAGTTGAGCTTTCAAAGATTAGAGAAAAGGTAGAAAGCATTTCAATTGATGCAAGACTAAAAGAAAAACTTGGAGGAAAACCAATCTTACTAACGCCTAGGCAATTAAAGATTATTGAATATATTCAAAAAATCGGTTATCTTCAAAATCAGGCATTTGAGAGTCTTTTTCCGATGATTTCGGAAGATACGATTCTAAATGAATTAAAGGGTCTTTTAAAAGAGGGAATTGTTAAAAAACACGGTGTAACCAAGGGTGCAAAATATATAATGACTTAATATGAAATTTAGTCAACTAACAGAGTATTTTGAAAAACTTGAGAAAACCTCTTCAAGGCTTTCTTTAATTGAAATCCTGTCCGAACTTTTTAAAAAAACACCCACTCAAGAAATTGATAAAATCTCATATCTAATTCAGGGAAGGCTAGCTCCCTTCTTTATTCCCTTAGAGATTGGAATGGCGGAGAAAAATGTAGCTAAAGCCATAGCCCAGGCTTTCGGGGTAACGCCGGAGGAAGTTACGATAGAATATAACAAGCTTGGTGATATGGGACTTGCCGCAAGTCAATTTGCCAAAAAGTCAAAAGACGGAAATGTTTCGGTTTTGGAAGTTCACAAAACGCTGACTGAAATTGCAAATACTAAGGGAGAGGGAACGGTTGAGAAAAGACAAAAACTTTTGGCAGACCTTCTTTCAAAAATGGAGGTAATTTCGGCAAAGCATTTGGTCAGAATTCCTCTTGGAAATGTGCGCTTAGGCATCGGAGATCCAACGGTTTTAGACGCTCTTGCTACTGCAAAATTGGGAGACAAATCAAAAAGAAAACTTTTGGAAGGAGCGTATAACAAGACTTCAGATTTAGGTTTAATTGCAAAGACGCTTTGGGAGAAAGGATTAGCCGGAGTTGAAAAGCTTGATGTTAGAGTTGGATCACCCATAAGGTCGGAGCTTTGTGAAAGGTTGCCAAGTCCCCAAAAAGTAATTGAGAAAATGGGAGAGGTTGATGCCCAAATGAAATTCGATGGAATACGTGTACAGCTGCACAAGAATGGAAATGAGGTCAGGGTGTTTTCTAGAAATCTTGAAGAAATGACTCATATGTTTCCTGAGCTTATTTCGGCAACTGTGGCCCAAGTCAAGGCAAAAACAGTCATCTTAGACGGAGAAGCGTTGGCTTATAACCCCGATTCAGAAGAGTTTTTACCTTTCCAGGAAACGACCAAAAGAAGAAGAAAACATGGTATTGAAGAAATGGCCGCAAAACTTCCTTTAAAGGCATTTATCTTTGATATTTTATATAAAGACGGGCAGTCTCTAATAGATAAGCCACTATCCCAGCGAATGGAAATTCTTTCCAATACTATCGTTGAAGACGGAGTTTTAATTAAAAGTAAAAACCAGGTTATTAAAGACGCAAAACCTTTGTCGATAATGCTTGAAGACGCAATTTCCAAGGGCCTTGAAGGAGTTGTAATTAAAAAACTGGAGAGTCCTTATGAGGCTGGAGCAAGGAACTTCAACTGGGTAAAGCTTAAAAGACACTCATCCGGAGAACTAAGCGACACAGTTGACTGCGTAATCTTAGGTTATGTTACTGGAAAAGGAAAAAGGATTGCATTCGGAGCAGGAGCTTTACTTGTTGGTTTGTACGACAAAACTAAGGATGAATTTGTAACTGTTTCAAAAATTGGAACCGGTCTTACTGATGAGGAGTGGAGAGAGGTTCATAAAAGAGCTGATAGGATAAGAGTGGAAAGTAAGCCAGCAAGGGTAAACTCCTTAATTACCCCTTCTGTTTGGATAAAGCCTGAAATAGTAATTGAAGTTTTAGCAGATGAAATAACAAGAAGCCCAATTCACACTGCCGGAAAAACAGATTCAGAACCAGGTTTTGCTCTAAGATTTCCAAGACTAGTTTCTTTTAGAGGATTGGATAAAAGGGCAGAGGATGCAACTAGCGTTGATGAGCTAATTGAAATGTTTAAACAGCAAGGAAAGAAGTAGTTTAACGACGAGCTCCTGCGATAAAAACAGTAGCCGCAGCGGCCAAAACGCGTTTCAGGGTGCCAACAGGTTTTCTTCGTTCTGTTGCTCTTTGAGATTGTAGCGCAATTGCGCGTGCATTATGAGCATCAATTGCGGCGCGGCCGACATTATCAAAACTCCAATGATAATCATCAAGCTGTGTCATTTTACTTATCTCAGCAGGTGGCCTTATACCATGACTTAGCCAAGCTAGATCAATTCTTACGAGATCCTCTTCTGTATAAATCCTAGCCTCAGAATTCCTACCAAACATTAATGAAATAAATACCGCCTAAATAAATTTTTCCACGAATGAGTTTTTCTGTCAAGAGCTTTTTTGGGAATTTAAAGTAATGCGGAGACTTTTTCCAGCTGTTTTTTCCTTAAGATAAGTTTTGGATTTGCATCAATTAGTTCTTTTGCTCTTTGTAAAGCCTCTTTTGCTTTTTGAGGATCATCTGCTCTTAACATTTCGGCAATCTCAATGTAGCCGCCAGATAGCCAAACGTCTTTTTCATATTGGTCTTCCTCTGCTGCCGCAAGGTCCAAAAGCGCTTTCTCGGCTCTTTCTAAAGCTGATTTATCACCGTTTTTATATTCGCAAACGCTTAAGTGAAGAGTCATATCTAAAACTACGGATGGCCTGTTGTGGTGAGGCGGAGGATTTTGCATTAAATTTGCAATTGCTTCTTTTATGTTTTCAATTGCATCTGTGTATTCTCCAAGAGTTTGTTGGGTTTTCCCAAGGTTAAAAAGAGGAATTGCCAGAGCCTTTGGATCGTCTCCTTTTTGCGCTATCTCAACGCTAGCCTTAGCAATATGTTTTGCCAAAATAATGTATTTTTGATCTGCTGTTTGTTCGTAAAGGTGTCTTAATGTTAATACTTTTGAGGAAAGTACTTCTGCAAATCCGGCAACATTTCCTTCTTTTTGATATTCAACCAAAGCTTGGTCGCAAAGCGTTAGGGCCTTTGTAAAATCCTCACTCTCTCTGGCTTCTTCTGCTTTCTTATGAAGACTTAAGGCGTTCATGCAAAAATTATACCACAAAAAGAAAGTTTGTTTATGTTAAAATGAAGCCATGGAATTTGTTTCCGACCTCCATCTTCACTCCAAATATTCAAGGGCTGTATCGAAAGACATGAATCTTCCAACTATGGCTTTCTGGGCTACCAAGAAGGGTTTAAACCTTCTTTCAACAGGAGACTGGACTCATCCTATGTGGATTAGAGAAATAAAGCAAAACCTGGAGGAGACGGAACAGGGTCTGTTTAGATTAAAGACAGATAAAAATTCTTTAATGCGTTTTATACTTTCCGTTGAAGTCTCAAGTATCTACACTCAGGGAGGACAAGTCAGAAGGATACACAATTTAATCTTCTCTCCCTCCATTGAAACCTCTGAGAAAATTAATCAAGAGCTTATTAAAAGAGGGTGTAATCTTGGTTCTGACGGAAGACCGATTATTGGGCTTTCTTCAATTAATCTTTGTGAACTTGTTTTTTCAATAGACAAAGATGCCATGGTTATTCCGTGTCACATTTGGACCCCTTGGTTTTCCATGTTTGGTTCAAAATCAGGCTTTGACAGCGTTGAAGAGTGTTTCGGGGAATTTGCTAGAGAAATTTATGGAATTGAGACGGGTCTTTCCTCAGATCCGTATATGAACTGGCAGATAGGAAATTTAAAAAACAGATCTATCCTTTCTTTTTCGGACGCCCATTCTCCTGCCAAAATGGGAAGAGAAGCAACGGTTTTTATGACCAAAGACGAAAAGACAAAGACCATTACATATAAAGACATATCTGATGCGATTAAAAAAGATCCCAAAGCCAAATTTAAGATTGGCTATACGATCGAATTTTACCCGGAAGAGGGAAAATACCACTATACGGGGCACCGAAACTGCAACTATGTCCAGGTCCCAGATCTTACAAGAAAAGAGGGAATAATCTGTCCTGTTTGTAAAAGACCTTTGACCGTTGGTGTCATGCATAGGGTTGAGGACTTGGCAAAAGACGGGTTTGAAAAGGAGGTTTCAAGAAAAAATCAAACTGGAGTTAAGTGGATTTTGGATCCAGGCAAAATTCACCCTCCGTTTGTAAAATTGGTTCCTTTAAATGAGATTATTGCCGAAAGTCTTAAATCTAGTGTTTCCTCACAGAAAGTCAAAGACCTGTTTGATAAACTTTGTCTGACATTCGGATCGGAAATAAAAATCCTACTTAAAACTTCCTTAGAAGATATAAAAAAAGAAGCAGGCGAAAGGGTAGCAGAGGGTGTTGGAAAAGTAAGAAGAGGAGATATTGTCATTGAACCGGGATATGACGGCGTCTATGGAGTAGTTAAAATTTGGAATGACGAGCCGCAAAAAAATGAGCAAATTAATATAAGCTCACAGATTGGCATTGACTTTTAAATAGCCTTACGATAATGTTGAATTAGACTAAAACGAAAGGGGGTGAAATAGATGGACGCAATGACAAAACAATGGACAAAAGCTCTCGATGACTCCTATGCCAAACTTCCGGCTTTGCCCAAAGGAGCAACAGATTTTATAGTTAATATCGCTCCATGGCTTTCTTTAATCTTTGGAGTACTTTCAATTTTGGTAGGCGTTTCTGCATTTGGCTTTCTGGCGGTTTTATCGCCTTTCGCAGCAGTCTCAGGAGCAGGTGCTTATGCTATAACAGGTCTTCTCTCAAGCGTAGTTTTATTAGTAGAGGGCGTGATCATGGTTGTCGCTTTCCCAAGCCTTAAAAATAGAGCAGTAAAAGGTTGGAATCTGCTTTTCTGGAGTTTAGTATTAAGTGTTGTAAGCTCGGTTCTTTCCTTAAATGTTTATGGAGTAGTGCAATCAGTGGTTGGAGCTTTAATAGGATATTATTTCTTGTATCAAATGAAATCCTATTATAAATAAGACCTTAACCTTTAAGCCTTAGGTAAACCTTTACTTATTGGTTTATAATAGTGGCGATGTTTAAGGATAGGGTAGACGCTGCCTTAAAGCTTTGCCAAAAACTAACATTTTTCAAAAATGGTAATTTTGTTGTCGTGGGGCTAACTCGGGGTGGAGTAGTAACAGCAAAAGAAGTATCGAAATTTCTTAATCTTCCCCTAAGAGCAATGATTGTTAAAAAAATTGGTGCACCCGGTAGTCCCGAACTTGCAATCGGAGCAATTGCTTATTCAGGACACGTATTTTGGAATAAAGACTTATGTGTAAGGCTTGGTATAAATTCTTCTTTAAAAAACATCTTTTGGAAAGATAAACAAAAAGAGATAAATCTTCTGAAAAAAGAAATGGGAATTAGGCTTGGAGGAAACGAATTTAGAGGGAAAAACGTTTTATTGGTAGACGATGGTATTGCAACCGGAATGAGCGTTTTGGCGGCTTTGGAATCTTTAAGAAAGCAGAAAGTAAAGAAAGTTATTCTAGCAGTGCCGGTCATAGCCATTGATACATTAAATTATATTAAAAAATATTTTGATGGAGTCATTTATTTAAAAAAGCAAAAAGATTTTTATGCAGTTTCAGAGTATTACAAGGATTTTCCCCAGGTTGAAACCAATGAGGTTTCCAGACTGCTTACAAAGTAGTTTGTAGTTGATTGTTTAGGTTTAATCATTTATATTCTAAATACTAAATCAGTTTATGAAATTAATAGTAGGACTTGGTAATCCCGGTGAAAAACATGAAAGCACAAGGCATAATCTTGGTTTTATAATCATAGACCATCTTCTAAAAGACATTGAAAGCGTTAGGGATGGGAAGTGGGAAGAAAACGTTAAATTTAAAGGCGAAATTTTTTCTTTGGAATATAAACCAAAGAAAGGTGAGATAGAAAAAGTAATTCTTCTAAAACCCAAGACGTATATGAATAACAGCGGAATGGCTGTTTCGCTTGTAGCTTCTTTTTATAAAGTAAATCCCCAAGATATTTGGATAATACATGATGAACTCGATCTTCCCTTAGGTTTTATGAAAATAAGGCTTGGTGGAGGAGCAGCAGGTCACCACGGAGTTGAATCGGTAATGACAGCGCTAAACACGGATAAGTTTTGGCGATTTAGAATTGGCATTGGAGCTTCCAAAAATAGAGATGAAATAGCCAAGCATAATTTCAAAAATGCCAAGGATTTTGTCTTGGATATTTTCAGAACAGGTGAGTCAGGAACAGTAAAGCACATTATTAAAAGAGCTGTTGAGGCATTAAAACTTTCTTTGGAAAAAGATATTAATTCCGCAATGAATAGGTTTAATACGAAATAATCCTTTTTGCCTTTGGTATAATAGTTTAATGCAGTCAGTTGGTAAGATATTAAAAAGATTCAATCCCACCCAGGACAAATATATTTCCCGTGATTTTCAGGCATACGGCATTTGGCTTTCTGAAGAAATGGATGACTATAAAAATAGGGGAATGTGGATTAAACTTGCCAAAACTAATCACAGAAGTATTTTGGAAAAAGCTTTATCCTTTGTTAAAGACAGTAACGCTGATAACAAGACAGCTTTGTTTTTATGGAAAATGAAGCAGTTAAAAAATGAAAAAACTAATACTAAATAGCCTTACCAAGCATCCTTATTTTCCAATTTTTCTATTTATAGTCTCACTTCTTATCTCTTTGGGTGCTTTTATCTATAGGGATTATTTTGAGAGCGCCCAGACCTTAGGACTGGTTGGACTTTTCATTATTAATCTTGTATCAAGCGCTACTTTTTTTGTTTCAGGGCCTGCATTTTTAACCGTTATAGCAGGAGGTTCTGTATACAATCCACTTCTGGTTGCCTTTATTGCCTCACTTGGAGCATCTATTGGCGATCTAGTATCGTTTGCCCTCGGTCATTCAGGAAGACACGTGGCCTTAAGAAGGCTTGAGAAACATCCGTGGTTTGTCTTTATTGAGAAAGTATTTAAAAAACACGGGTTTTGGATTATCTTTCTTTTTGCCCTGATTCCAAATCCTTTGTTTGACGCTATCGGCTTAATTGCTGGAGTGTTTAGGCTTAACTGGAAAATATTTTTTGTTTTAATTCTTCTTGGCAGATTTACAAGGTTTATAATTCTTGCCTTAATTGGAGCAAAAATTGACTAAATGAAAAGCACGCATATTTTCGTAATGGGCTTTGTCCATGGAGTAGGATTTAGAAGATATATAAAAAAGGAGGCTAAAAGCTTAGGTTTAAAAGGCTGGGTTAAAAATTTACCTGATGGAAGAGTCGAAATCTTAGCTCAAGGCAGTCAAAGCCAAGTTGATCAACTAATTGAAATTTCTCAGAAAGGAAATATTTTCTCAATGGTTAAAGGAGTAGTAGTAGATATAAAAGAAGATGATATTGCTTTTAATGACTTTGAGATCCTTTTTTGACTCTTGTTGAAAACCAATACGCGGCAATGAGTGTCACAATAGGCACGGAAAGCAAAAGCCCCATACTTCCTGAAATAATCTTAATTATCTCATCAGATATAATTTCGTTGTTGATAATGACCCAATAAGGAAGCTGACCAGGGTTTAAAACTAAAAATATAAAAACCGCAAAAGCACTTCCAACGTAGGCAAGAATTAATGTATTTACCAAAGAGGCAATGTGTTCTTTACCAACGCTTAGTCCTTTTTCAAAAAGTTCAATAAAAGTAAGCTTGCTATTAGCTTCTCTTAGTTCATAAATAGTTGTTGATTGGGTTGTAGTGATGTCATTTAGGGCCCCAAGAGTTGTGATAATGATTCCTGATAGAAATAACCCTCTTATGTCAATAATACTCGTTGGCCCAAGCTGAAGCGAGTATGCTTCCTCGTTGCCAAGCCCGGTTATATTTGAAAGTTGGATTGCGGCTGTTGCAAAAAGAGCCGTAAAAAAAAGTGAGATAATCGTTGAAATTAGCGCAATAGTAGTTTTTTGCGATACTCCATGGGCAAGATAGGTCGTTGTCAGAATAATGATAAGCGAGCCGATAATGGTTATAGCTAGAGGATCGTAGCCTTTTAAGATAAAGGGAATGATAAAGACCAAAATTACCGCAAGACTTATAAGCATACCAAGGGTTGAGCCAATTCCTTTTTTGCCGCCTACTAAAACAACGGCTATAAAAAAGATCAATAAAAAGATAGCAATGGTATTTAGCCTGTAAAAGTCATAGACAGAATAAGTTGTCTGGCCGTTTGGATAGATAACTTTGGCAATGACTATTTCCTGGCCGACTTTTAAGAGCTGATTTTTTCCCATCCTAAATTGTTTTCCGTTTTCAATAGTTTTTGTCTGGTCTTTTTCCGGACCCTCAGTAAGTCTTACCTCAAGAGTCTGATAATAGCTTTTATAGTTATCAACCTCTGTTTCTCCCTGTTCTTTAATGTTTTGAACGACTGCTTTATAAAATTCCTGTTTCGGGGTAGGGAGGCTTTTCGGTCCTTGGGCAAAAGAGGTAGCTGTAAAAACCTGGAGAAGGAGAAAAAATAAAAAACTTGCCAATATCTTTTTAAGCATTTGCTAGATTATACCAAAATTGCATAAAACTTTTAGTACTTGACAAATGCAAATGGCTTGCATATACTAATGCGAGTAAGTTGCATTTACCTAAATAACATTGATTCTAGAGAGGCCTAGGCTTTCTAGAATAGAATTTATGTTTAATCTTATTAAAAATCATGATTGTAGACAGGAGTTAAAGGGTTTTGAGGTTAAGGCAACGCCCGCAAGGCTTGCTGTGATGAAATTCTTGGAGTCTTCCAATCAGCCCGTCGACGTCAACGCAATCTTAGACTATTTAACAAGGGAAAGTATTCATGCTGATCCTGCAACAATTTTTAGAATGATGAATGCCTTTGTCGATAAAGGTATCTTAAAAAAGATAGATTTTAGAGAAGGAAAGACGAGGTATGAACTATCAAGCAAAGGAGATCATCATCATTTAGTTTGTACAAACTGCGGAAATGTAGAACGCATTGAAGATTCCCATATGAAAGAATTTGAAGAAGAGATTAAGAAAAAAAAGAAATTTTTGGTTAAATCTCATTCTCTGGAGTTTTTTGGAATATGTCAGAATTGCCAGTCTTAATTTACATTTTATTTTTTACCTTAGTTGGTAGCGTATTTTCTTTAATGGGGGGAATATTTTTACTGCTAAAAGAAAAGAAAGTCTTGAAATATTCTCATTTCCTGGCTGCATTTGCCGCAGGAACTTTGCTTGGAACGGTATTTTTCGATCTTTTGCCAGAAGCTGTAGAAGAAGGTGAGCACGTCGTAGAGATGGGTCTATTAGAAGATGTTAATATTTTTTTCTGGGTACTTTTTGGTATTTTAGGTTTTTTCCTGCTTGAACGCTTTGTCCACTGGTTTCATCATCATCAACACGATTACGGCGAGGAACTCGTGAAACCTACGGTTCCTTTAATAGTTTTAGGAGACAGCGTTCATAATTTTATTGATGGGGTTGCAATCGGAGCGACATTTTTAGTCAGTATTCCTTTAGGAATTATCACTTCTCTGGCTGTTGCGGCCCATGAAATTCCCCAGGAGATTGGTGATTTTGGAATCCTTTTGCATAAAGGATTAAAAAGAAAAAAAGTTTTGCTGATTAACTTTTTTAGTGCACTAACTGCGGTGGTTGGAGCTTTAATTTCTTTTGTACTGGGTGAGAGAATTGAAGCAACCCTACCGATACTTCTAGCTATTACAGCAGGTTTTTTCATCTATATCGCAGCGTCAGATTTAATACCTGAAATTCACCATGAGAACAGAAAAGGATTTGCGGTTATCGAAACAACACTTATGTTTTTAGGAGTAATAATTATCTGGATATTCGTAAATGTTCTTTCCGGATTGTCAGGTCAGTAATTTTATTCTTCTAAAGCTTGGTCAATAAGGGGCTTGATTGATGTGTAAGGCTCTGCTCCAACAACTGATCTTCCATTAATAAAGATTGTAGGCGTCCCTGATACTCCAGCGGCTTGACCCTCAGACATATCTTTATCAAGATTTGCCTGAAATTTGCTTGACTCCATACAGGATTTAAACTGATTGGTATTTACGCCAAGCGTTCCTGCAATTTCTGTCATCTTTTCAGTTGTAAACATACTTGTATCACTTTCGGAAGGCTGGTTAGTATACAGATAGTCATGCATTTCCCAAAACTTCTTTTGCTCATTGGCGCATTCAACTGCATTTCCTGCAACAATTGAAGCAGGTCCAAGGAATTCAAAATGCCTAAAATAAAAGACTGCTTTTCCGGTTTCTACGTAATCTTTGATTATACTTTGCTCTGTTTCTCTATAGAACTGGGCACAGAATGGGCACCTTAGATCTGCAAATTCGACTATTTTAACTTTTGCGTTTTCATCTCCTAGAGGAGGAAGGTTTCCGACTGCAACGTCCACTTTTTGACCAGGTTGTAATTGATTATCCTCTCCTACAGGAACAGTTGAATCTGTAACTACGGCTGTCTGTCCTTTTTCAAGATACTGGACTTTAGTTATTAAGACTCCCAGCAAAAACGCAGCAATGACTAGAAGCACTGCCAGAATCGGTGTATATGACTTTGGTTTATACGATGTAGCTAGTTTTGCTAAAATACCAAAAGGTTTAGCCAGAATTGAAGTTGTTTTTTTTAAATCTAAAGAGGGGGTTTTTGAAACAGGGGAGGTAGTTTCTACTTGATTTTCCAAAGTATTTTTAGCTCTTGCCATAGAAGCATTTTATTTTTTTTGAAAATGCTTGTCAAGCACTAAAACTTACTTTTCACACTTTGTCCGGATGAGTGAAGATTAATTTCATAAAATTGAAATATTCATCTTCTTCCTTTTTACTTTTTCGACTAAACACTAGATCTTTCTGATCTTTCTCCAAAGTCTTTTTTAAGTTTACAAATAGCTTTTTAAAGTTTATCAGGCTTCCAAAGCTACTTACTGAAAAATCTATCGTATTCGTACTCAATGTCGCCTGCCTCATTTTTGCTTTCTTCACCTCCCTCTCTGTGTTTAATTAAAACGCTTAATCAGCCCCGATGTTACTAGGTATAGCATGCGATTTCAGTAAGATGAAAGACAAATGTGGAGTAAGCGCTGTTACACGCATGTGATAATTGTCAAAAAAGATAAGGTATGCTAGTATAAATTAAGATGGATACAGAGTTATTTTTAAAACTTCGTCCATTATTTCATAAGTACCCACCTCTTTATTACAAAAAAGAGCAGATAATAATCCGCCCTGAAGATAAAATTGAGAATATTTATTTCATTGAGAAAGGTTTCGTTAGATTCTATTATCTTTCCGATGAAGGTAAAGAAATGACCTTTTTAATCTATAAACCCGGATATTTCTTTCCCATTCTTTATGCCTTTTTTGGTAATAAAACCAGATACTATTTTGAAGCCCTAACCCCTGTTGTTTTACGAAGGGCACCAAGGGAGACATTTACAAAAGTAGTTGAGGCAAATAACGCACTTTCGCTGGCAATCAGTAAAGAGATCATACTTCGCATGCAGGGGATACTGAGCAAAATGGAATTTTTAACACTAGGCGGTGCCTATCAAAATGTTGCGTTTACTATTCTAATCTGCGCCCAGGAGTTTGGAAAGAAGAATAAACAATCAATCGTTTTAAACCTTCCCCTAGCTCACAAAGACATTGCTTCAATGGCGGGACTGACTAGAGAAACGGTCAGTATCGAGATGAAAAGACTTGAAAAAGAAGGCCTCATTGCCTATAAGAGAAATCATATTACGATAAAAAACCTTGATAAATACAAGAAAAAAACCAAGATTGAATTAAACTACGAATACAGTTAAGTCTTGATTTTAGTTTCTCCTTAGGTATAATACGGCCAGTTATGACTCCAGATCGGCCAAGAATAGGCGTAATTCCTCACCCAGATTGGGATCATATTAATTGGTATTCCGAGCAAGAATTGGTAAGAGCGGCTTATATGCTTATTCCAAGATATCATGCAATTGAGGAAATGACACATCGAACAACTGTCTTGCACCACGCTTTAAGAGTCCAAGCAACATCTGTACACTTTTCCCAAATGCTTTTAAATCTTGGAGTTGAAATACATCAGCCAAAAATTATTTTTCTTTCCGATCATCATGATGATTGCGAAATGGTTACGGGAGATATTCCAACCCCTGTAAAAACAAATGCAACGCCCGAAGAAAGAGAACAAATAGACAAAGATGAGATAGAAGCAGCATTGCTGGTAGAAGATTTAGTCGCCAAGCCAAAGTTTATACCGTCATTCCAAGTAGTAGTCGACGAGTTTAGGGAGCAACGCACAATTGAAGCAAGAGTGGTAAAATTTGCAGACAAATGGGACGGTTTGCAAGAAGCGGTTCATGAAGTAGTAACAGGAACAAATAAAGATGGGTTTAAACAGGTAATCCGCGAGTATGAGGCAAAGTTTAGAGATTTACGGGAGCAAAACAGGGATTGGCAGGATATTGTAAGTCACATTATCGGAGAAGCTTTTTTTGAGTTTCCCGATCCTGAAACTCTTTCTCCAAAAACCATACCCCAGTTAAGTTTTAGAACGCCTGAAGATTTTATTGAAAGTCTTTGTCAGGGTAACCCTGCAAGTTATAGATATTGGCTCATTTTTAATAGGATCGCTTTTGGCCTGGACTTTTTAAAACAGGTATTTCCTGGCTGGATGGGCGCTTTTCCAAATAATGTACTGGAAGATATTGAAAGAGTAAGGCAAGGTAGGCCAAGAAAAAGAGCATCAGGCCTTATTTTGCCATCGACATACATTGATCCGAATGAAGTTGATTTTGGAAAACCGCTTTTACAAATGACAATAGATGATACGCTTACAGAGATTGACGAATTAGCAGAAGTTATAAATAGGAAAACGGGCGCAAAGCCCGTAGGTAATGAGTTTAGGTTTACGTCACCAACATAAAAGCCAAAGCGTTGACAAAGACGGCTAACTGATATAACCTCAAGTAAGACATGCAAAAGATAGTTTTTTTTGAATTGGAATCTTGGGAAGAAAATTTTGTCAAAAATTCACTCTCAGACAATGAAATTATCATAACAAAGGAGAAGTTAACGCCCCAAACAGCCGAAAAATACCAAGATGCACAAATTATCTCAGTTTTCATTTATTCTGAGATCACAAAAGAGCTAATTGACATGCTTCCAAACCTTAAGTTTATTGCAACGCGCTCAATGGGCTATGATCACATTGATATTGAATATTGTAAGCAAAAACAAATAAAAGTAGCTTTTGTCCCAACCTACGGTTCCCACACAGTAGCAGAGCATACATTCGCGCTTTTACTTTCAATATCTCGAAAAATACTTCCATCTGTTGAGAAAGCGAAAAAAGGAGAATTCGGAAACGAAGAGTTTACGGGTTTTGATCTGTTCGGTAAAACCATAGGAATATTAGGAACTGGCCATATAGGCAAAAATGTAGCAGAACTTGCTCTTTCTTTTGGAATGAAAGTCCTTGCCTTTAGCCACAGTCAGGATCAAGAACTTGTTTCAAGAGGAGTACAATATGTAGATCTAAGTCAGCTTTTGGCAAATTCCGACGTTATCTCACTTCATCTTCCTCATACAAAAGAAACAGAACATATTATCAATATGCAAAACATACAGGGGATTAAAAAGGGAGCGGTCTTAATTAACACCGCAAGGGGAGCGTTGATCGAGACTCAGGCAATCGTAGAAGGGTTAGAGCGGGGAATATTATCTGCAGCAGGTCTTGATGTATTAGAGGAAGAATGTGACCTAAGAGAGGAAAGAGAGCTTTTAACAACAGAGTTTCTTAAAAAATGCGATTTAAAGACGCAACTTTTAAACCATGTTTTGCTTACAAGAGATGACGTAGTTATTACCCCCCACAATGCTTTTAATTCAAAAGAGGCTTTGCAGGAGATTTTGGAGGTAACAGTAGCCAACATAAAAAGCTATATAGCAAATACCCCTTCTAATATAATTGAGTAGAATATTTATTCACCTATATCTCCAAAGGAGTTAGTAAATTTTGGTTAAGAAAAGACAGTGTAAATACTAATAGACCTGGTTTATTGTAAAGATGTGGTTGACACGAAATTAACTAACTGATATTTTAATAGATGCTTATGGCAGACATTCTTATTACAGATCAAAATTTTCAGCATGAAGTGTTGGAGTCAGATCAACCAGTTTTGGTAGACTTTTGGGCAGAATGGTGCACTCCTTGCAGAATTGTAGGTCCCATAATTGAGGATTTAGCTACGGAATATCAAGGAAAGCTTAAGGTTGGGAAGCTCGATGTTGACCAAAACGGTCAAACTGCTCAAAATTACGGCGTGATGAGTATTCCAAGTATTATGCTTTTTAAAAACGGTCACCCCGTTAAAACTTTAGTCGGTGCTCAAAGCAAAGACAACTATAAAAGGGAAATAGAAGCAGTGTTAAACTCTTAAAATTTCTTCTATACTTTATATATGTACGACGTAATCATTATAGGCAGCGGTCCCGCAGGACTAACAGCAGCAATTTACACCACAAGAGCAGATCTTAAAACTCTGGTTATTGCAGGTGCCAGGTGGGGCGGTCAATTAATGCTTACGACTCTTGTTGAGAATTATCCCGGTTTTCCCGATGGTATTGAGGGCCCCGAACTTATGGAAAACATGCGAAAACAGGCAGAGAAATTTGGCGCAGAGTTTATCGATGAAGATTTTTTGGAAGCAGATTTTTTAAAAAGTCCTTTTACCGTTAAGGCATCTGATAAAACATATGAGGCAAAAAGTGTCATTATCGCAACAGGTGCTGACACGAAATGGCTCGGTGTGCCCGGTGAAAAAGAGAAGATCGGAAGAGGAGTATCAAGCTGTGCTCCCTGTGACGCAGCCTTTTTTAGAAATAAGAATGTAATAGTTGTCGGCGGAGGAGACTCCGCTATGGAAGAGGCATTGGTTTTAACAAAATTTGCTCTATCGGTTACCTTGGTTCATAGAAAAGACTCTTTTAGGGCCTCGGAGATTATGCAAAAAAGGGTAAAAGAAAACCCTAAAATAAAAATAATGTTTAACACTGAGGTAGTTGAGGTATTGGGTGACCAGACTGTTAATGGAGTAAAGATCAAAAATAACAAAAACGGTAAGGTAAGCGAAATGCCGATTGACGGAATATTTGTTGCCATAGGTCATTTTCCAAATACAGGCAAATTCAAAGACATTGAACTTAATGAAAGTGGTTTCATCAAAGTACGCAATCATTTCTTAACCAATAAAGAAGGCGTCTTTGTAGCAGGAGACGTTCATGACGCCGAGTATAAACAAGCTGTTACCGCCGCAGGTTACGGATGTAGCGCTGCACTTGAGGCTGAGAAATGGCTAGATGAATAAATTAGATTAAGCTGGTTAAACCCTCTGTTAATTACCTTTATTTGAAATATATTTTTCCCCAAGCTATAATACTTTCTCTTATGGTTTTAGATGAAAGAAGGGCAGGGTTGCCCGATGCTCTTCCAACGCCAACAGGTAAAAGATTATTAAAAGACATTCTTCGTCCTTATTCTGAAGAATTTGAAATTTGGGATAGGGGCGACTCTGTATTTATCAATGACATAGTGGGACTTTCATATAAATTTATGCAGGTACAATATGATGATCAGCGAAGAGAGCGTCTTTTAATCGCAAGACCATCACATATGTATGTAACTGTTTCTCAAGAGGGAGACGTTCCATATTCACCACCGGTTGGCCATGGAAGAAAGGGAGGATTTAAAGTCTTTTTTGGAGCACCGGAAGAGGGTGCAGACAGATTTTTTGTAGCTGAAGCTTTTGATATCCGCTTTAGAAGAAAACGATTAAGAAATGGTCCTAGGGGTGAGATAGTGTTGTTCTCCCAAGAAGAAATTCATATAGAAAGAGTTCCGCGCCATATTCTCTTGATAGACCATTTAGCGGGGCTTGCGAGAAGACAGAAAAGCCCGTCGGTTTGACATTTTTACCTCCAAGGTTTAGAATTTCATTCGGTATGAGCACAAAGGGACTTGAATCAAGGGAAAGAATACCCACGCAAATGTTTACAGGAGTTGTCTCAAGAGTTATGTTTGAGGGGGGTCCAGAGAATGTCTTCCTAGACGATGCCTATAAGAATCCAGACGGGACATATAGGATGGATAAAGCAATTAGACGTTTACGAAATGGAGATTCTTTGGTGATCCATGATCCTAAATCCCAAGATAAGTTTAGTTATGTTTGGCGGGGAACAGTTAATCTAAGAAAAGTAGACAGACATCTTCCTGGAATTCCAGATTATAGACAGGTAGGAGTAAGAACGCTTATTTGGAATAAATGGTTTCAAGAACCAGGTTATCCGGCAACTTTAGTAACCCCAGTTTATACAGATGGACCTAAGGGGTCATCGGGATACCCTGATATCCCAGTTCCACATGGCCAAGGAAGTTTTCCCAAATCAGCAGGGAAATGAGACAAGAACCTTCATTGTAGTTTGAGTAGGCGTTCCTCCAATAGAGCTAGCTGTATAAGTATTTATTCCTGATTGAACCGTTGTAGGGTTATCTCCAATAGATTTTGCCGGCGCAACAGGATAAATAAGATATTTACCTTCTCCTAAGCTTTGTATTTTAGGCCGTGTATTACCCCATAATACTTCATCAAGTCTTTCTGTTATGCCATCTCCTAATCCACCTCCAAGAATACGTTCTTCACCTTTTTTAATATCGAAGACCCATTCTCCTGTTACAGGACAAGTAGCTCCTCGTTTGATCGGTTGTTCTCCCTGAAGTTGCAAAGACCTTTGAGAGTCTTGATTATAAATATTTACACCCTGCCATACTAAAGTAGCGGCGAGACCCCCTTCTAATAAAAGCTCTGTTTTGTTTGCCATATCTTATAAGTCGTTTTATAGCACATGGTGCAATAAAAAGGCAAAGAAATGAACAAAACTTGATTGTCGGGTATATAATGTGCTTATGAAAACAAGAGTTGCGGTAGGAATTGCAGCGGTATTTATTGTATTGTTGGTTGCTTTTGTTTTAGTTAGGGGAAACGAGGATAACTGGCTTTGTCAAAACGGAGTGTGGGTAAAGCACGGAAACCCAACCGTCCCCTCTCCAACTGGCATTTGTGGTACCCCAACCCCAAGTATTTCTCAGGCAAGTGAGAATATTTCAATAGATAGCCCAAAGGCAAAAACGGAGGTTTCAGTTCCTTTTGTAATAAAGGGACAAGCAAGGGTATTTGAGAATCAGTTTAGCTACAAAATATTGGATGGGAGTGGCAATATTGTTTTAGAAGGAAGTGCATATGCGGACGCTAAGGACGCAGGTCAATTTGGCCCATACGAGATTACTGTCTCAGGCCTTTCCCTAAAAGGAAAAATAACCCTCCAGGTTTTTAACTACAGCGCAAAGGACGGAAGGCAAGAGAATAAAGTTACAATTCCTTTGGTATTAAAATAAGATATTGATTGACATTTACTCCATTTGGCTGAGATGATAAGTTTTAGTGAATAGGTTTTTTAAACTATTATTTTTAGTACTTATTTGTGAGGGAATAGGTTTTCTAGGCACAATTTTTACAATACCCTCAATTGCTACCTGGTATGCAACGCTAAATAAGCCAATATTTAATCCCCCTGATTTTATTTTTGCTCCGGTCTGGACTACGTTATATTTTCTAATTGGATTGTCCCTTTTTTTGATCTTAGAGAAAAAGCTTAAAAAAGATAAAAATAAGATACTTGTCATATTTTCTCTCCAGCTTCTTTTTAATTTTCTATGGTCTTTCATTTTCTTTGGACTGCATAACCCGATTTTTGCTTTTGTTGATATTGCCATGCTTTGGGCAACAATAGTTTTACTTATTTATGAATTCTGGAAACATTCAAAACTAGCTTCTTTGCTTTTAGTCCCGTATCTTTTATGGGTAAGTTTTGCATCTTTTCTAAATTTGTCTATAATTGCGTTGAATAGATAATTTATATGACTCCTGTACAAAAAGAAAGCTTAATAGAAGAAGCAAAGAAAGCACTTAAAAATCCCTATCCTAAAGACGCGGATACTATTTACGCTGCAGCGGTTTTGACAAAAAAAGGAAATATCTATTCTGCAGCGCAATATTTTTCAGATACTTATTCTTTAACTTTACACAGTGAACAATGTGCTCTTTCTCATGCCGCAGCCCATGGAGAGGGGGAAATAACTGCAATTTGTATAACAAGCAACGAGAAACTTGAAAAAGGCCAATTTACATACCCATGCCATATGTGTAAACAACTTTTATATGAAAGTAGCAGGAGATCAAAAATTAAAATGGAAATACTTTTAGTAAATAGTTTTGGCGAAGAAGAAAATTTAACCATCGATGATATGATTTCCCACGCTTGGCCAAGGTAGCTACTTTAATTGATTGACTTATATTCATAAAGTAATATAATCATTTTCTAAATATGCTGTATGAAAAAAGACCTTCAGGTTTTAAGCCGGAAAATATAGTCTCAGGTTGTTTTGTTGAGTTTGATGGCAGACTTCTTTTGTTAAAAAGATGGCCCGATAAGCGTTATGGAGGTAAATGGGGTATACCGGGCGGTAAAAGCGAGCGGGGTGAGGCACCAAGGCGGACTGCAATCAGAGAAACAGGAGAAGAAGCGGGAATAGACGTTGGCAAATATGGTCTTAGATTGGCGAGAAAAACTTACGTAAGATTTCCCGATCAGGATTTTGTCTATAATATTTTTCAAGCAAGGCTTACGCAGATAGAGCCTGTTACTCTTTCAAATGAACACGTTGATTCCGTCTGGGCAACTCCATTAGAAGCTTTAGAAATGGATTTAATAATGGATTTAGACGCCTGTATAAACATGCTTTATATACAAAGCGGTCAGATGGGGCTTAGCGCAACCCTTGACACTCCTCAAGGCTTATGTTAATATCAGTTTGTGAATGAATCTAACCCAAAGTTAGCTTTGGAGTTACGAGGAAATTACTTTATGCAGAAATTAACAAAAATAACTTTATCTACAGGATAGATTTTTTGTGTTCTTCTAAGGTTTTTCCTCAAAAACAATTCATCTAAGTCAAGTTTAATTTGGACCATAGGATTACTCGGGCCTGAAGTTTAGCTGGTTGAACGCCTCGTTTGCAACGAGGAGGTAGGGAGTTCGAGTCTCCTCAGGTCCACACTTTTTGTTATTTTGCGCGTAGCGTTTGCCAGCAATGCCGTTGGCCGCTACACGTAAAATAATATATGAGTTGGCTCTTTGAAAAGTGAAGAGAAAAAAGTCTTTTTAAAATTTATATATAATGCCAATAATGGATGCCTAGGAGGCTTTGACCGAGGAAGGACGCAGACGGCGGCGATACTCGTTGGGGAGGTGCCATCAACCTTTGATCCAGCGGTTTCCGAATGGGGCAACCCACCCTTTATAGGGTGGCCAAATATAAACAAATTTCCGAAAGGAAGTTAATAGTGTTTGGCAGGGTACGGCGTGAACTGAAACATCTTAGTAACGCCAGGAAGATAAATCATTAGAGATTGCGTCAGTAGCGGCGAGCGAAAGCGCAACAGCCTAAACCATAAGAAATTGTGGTGTTGCAGGGCAGACGATATTCCATTAAATTAAGGTAGCAGAAGGATCCGGAATGGTCCTCCATAGAACGTGATAGACGTGTAAGCGAAACTTTAATTTAGGATAGTTTGTTCCTAAGTACCATGGGGTACGATGAAACCCTGTGGGAATCTGGGGCGGCCACGCTCCAAGGCTAAATATCAAAGTCTACCGATAGTGAACTAGTACCGCGAGGGAAAGGTGAAAAG
>JACQHJ010000005.1 GCA_016199085.1 Candidatus Levyibacteriota bacterium
AGGGAGATGCTCTGCCAATTGAGCTAGCGGCCCGAGTGTAAAAACCTTCTAAAGTATACTATAATAGAGCTTGTAAGACAATGAATATGCGCCTGTAGCTCAATGGATAGAGCACTTCGCTTCGGACGAAGGGGTTGGGGGTTCGACTCCCTTCAGGCGCGCAAGAAGGTCTTCAGCATCATCATATTTTTTATTGGCCTGAGATGAAGATTTAAATAGATTGTTTAAAGAGTGAGCAAAGAGGATTCCAACAGATGATCATCTTATAGTTTTTATCTTCCTGGTAATATAAAGGGTCTACTTTTTTTAATAGCACCTAAAAGTTCCCTAAGTTCTTGTGGATTGGCTTCTGCCACAGAATCCCTCCTGAGAGGCATGATTGGGTAAGGAAGTGATCTTGAAACTTCTCTGCCAAATACGCTTCTGGTTCTTTCCCAAACCCATCTAGTAGCAGAATATCTTATGTGATAGTCAACATGACCACCAGGAAAAAAGGCGAAAAGGTGCTGTTTAGCGTGCGTGACATCACCATCTTCATGAAATTCATAATATGAGGCAATCAAATCTGCGTCACTTAAGTTTCCAAAGTTTGCACCCGGACTTTCAATGCGTCTTTTACCCCACAGCATAATATTTCTACTTTGATGAACAGTTACCGTTGCCTCGCCCGTGTCTCCCAAACGCTTGGTTGCTTCTTTGATAACTCTACCAGCAATTCGTTGAGCTTGTTCTCTTTCCTTAGGTGTTAAGGGAAGTTTCATGGCCCCACCATCACCAGAATCTAAACCTAAATCATGTTGTCCTATCCGACCTATATGCTGTCCTAAGTCTTTCATAATTTTGTAGGTCGTATTTTACAAAATGTTTTATACATTGTCAACTATGGGATTTATTTATATAAACTTTTCTAATTTAAACGAGGTTCTATGGATTTGTGAGATACCATTTCGTGTTATTGCGTCTCTATGGTGTTTAGTACCATAGCCTTTATTTTTTGAAAAACCATAAGTTGGAAAATCTCTGTGTAGTTTTATCATAAGACTGTCTCTAAAAACTTTTGCAAGTATAGAAGCTGAGGCAATGGTTATGCTTTTCTGATCACCTTTAATAATTCCCTTTTGTTTTTTAAGTCCTCCGGGTAAGTATTTTTTATGAAATCCATCTATTAATACAAAATGGCGATTGTTGTTTCCTATTTGTAAAAAAAGATTTTTTATAACCTTTCTAAAAACCGCTGTGTTTGCTTTTCCTATTCCGTGTTTGTTGATATAAGCGATATCGACAGATTCAATAGCCCATAAAAAGGCGTTCTTTTTTACAATTTCGGTATATTTTTTTCTCAATGTTGGAGTAAGCTGTTTTGAGTCTCTAATATATTCAAGACCTTTTAGCTTCTGACCCTTTTTAAAAATAACACCGGCAGCAACAATTGGCCCGGCGAATGCGCCCCTGCCTACTTCGTCAATTCCAATTACATAATCGATTCCTTTTTTCCAGAGTAGTTTCTCTTCTTTAAATGAGGGTTTCTTGAGTCTCATTACTTTCCTCCAAAAAAGCAACATCAACTTCTTCAATTTCAGGCAGATCTGATGCAATAGCCTTAAGCTCTCCATAGAAGTTTAATGTATTGCTATCCAGTCTTTCTATTAATACTTCCTGTCTTTTCCAGCGAAGAGTTGTGTTTCTTTTTTCCTGATCGAGGTTTTCCCTTAATGCTTTTACTCCGTCAAAATGAGCCTGCATTCTGTGTTTGAAGCTGTCTGAAAGCATATAATCTCTGATTTTTCCCCACTCTTCATCTGTTTGGGAAGTTGATGATTTAATGGTGGCAACAGTTGTTATTAGAAATCTGACATATCTGGCAATACTTATTGCGTGTTCATAAAAGGTAATCCAGACCCCGTCTTTTCTGTCAAAGTTACCTGTGTTATCAGGAAGGACCTGGGAGACAATTATAGCCTCGCTGGCTGCAATTTTCCCCATGTCGTCTTTTAATTTGGTAACCCAGGAATTACTCCAGGCTTTTGTTCTTTTTGTTTCCCAAAGAATCGAGCCGATTATTTTCTCTTTGTATCTTACTTTTTGCCAGATATCTGCTCCTTCCACTCCTTTTGGAACAGGGACAAAATCATCATTTGGGAAAGCCTGTTTTAGTTTTTCTTCCAAGTCCAGTTCCAAGACTTCTCCCTGGAGCTGCTGTGAACCTTGCTTTGCTTTTCTTTGGGCATCTTCCAAAGCTTTTTGCATATCTGAAAGCTTATTCTCGTACTCTTTTTTGTCTAAGCGCGATGATTCGGTTGCTTCTTTCTGGGCCTCAAGTCTAATTTTTTCCTCTCTTTCCTCCTGAAGTTTTTGTTCTTTTTCAAGCTTTTCTTCTAAAAGTCTTTGGGTTTCCTTGGCATTTAGAAGAGCTTTTTGCGTATCTTTATTTTCTTTTTCAAATTGCTCTCTTAATCTTTTCTCAGAGGCTGCTTTTTCCTCGGCAATAGCTTTTTCAAGTTCAATCTTTTGTTTTTGTCTTTCTTCCTCTCTTACTTTTTTCGACAATTGATGAATAATAGCCTCGGAGAGCTCAACTTTTTTTCCACAGTGAGGACAGATGATGTTATCCATAAGTTAAACTATAATACGCCTAAATATTTCTCTTTTCAATATTTAATTGACGAGCTTTCTTTTCTTTGTTAATCTTATTGTAGATGAAACCATTTTTTAGAAACTGTCTTTTTAATGCCTTCTCGATATTTTTTCTTTCACAAATACTACCGGGCGTTAAAGTTTCGGGAGGACTATTTACTTATCTTTTAGGAGGAGTTGCCCTGACTGTTCTTCTTGTTCTCTTAAAACCAGTTTTGAACTTACTTGCACTCCCCTTAAATCTTTTAACCCTTGGTATGTTTTCATTTGTATCAAACATCATTATTTTCTATTTTTTAACGGTTTTAGTTACTGGGATAATAATTACTTCTTTTACTTTTCCGGGAATCTCTTATTCGGGTTTTGTGATTCCGCCCATTTACTTTAACACTCTTTTTGCTTTTATCTTGGTAGCTTTTTTACAATCTCTCTGCGTCTCCTTTTTGAACTGGCTGATGGAGAAATAGGTTTAGATTGTTGACAAAGCAAGAACGCTGTGATATTAAATGATCGCTGCCTCTAAAATATGCCTACACCACGCACGGAAAGAAAAGACGACGGTTCAACGCCTTTAACGGAAATAGCATTATCCGATCGTCTTAGTGCTTTTGACGAGAGAGTAGAAACATTAGAAAGAGTAAGGCGACAACTGATTCAAGATGGCGAAGAAGCGCTTCGAGATGGAATTAAGGCATTGTTACCAGAGAAACTTCCTACTGGGCGTAGCGGTGATGACAGTTTTCCATACAGGCAATATTTATCACTTCCAGTTCAAGTTCCTAAGTACACATATACACTCCCTGCTGAATTAAAAGACCTTATTGACCGTCTTATAACCACGGATTCTCATGGAGAAGGTAGGTCATTCACAGGACAAATCTGGGCTGATCTTCCAAGTCGTGGATCAGATCTTGGGGTTGTTTTGGGGACGAGAGATCGTGATGGATATAATCTTTTTCATGTCAGGATGCATTATCATTCTCCGACCGTGTTTGATATATCAAGGCCAAGCATTGTTACTTTCAGCGGATTTGCCAACGAAATGTTTAAAGCGGAAGTAGAAGCATTAAAGGCGGTAAAAAATGCAGACCCATTAACGCAAGTGAGATTAGGACTTGGGGTAGTAAAGCTAGTCTCAGACAGAAAGAGAGTCTACTAACCTACGTTTACGTTTGAAAATGATTCTTCAAAAGGATATAATACACTCATGACTTTAGTTTTAACAATCCTCGAAATCATTGTTGCCGCAGTTTTAATCGGTCTTATTCTTCTTCAGATGCAGGGAAGCGGTCTATCGGGCGCTTTTGGAGGGGCAGGACAGTTTTACAGGTCAAAAAGAAGTATAGAGAAGATTTTAATTTGGGCTACGGTTGTATTTACGGTAGCTTTTGCAATCATTTCTCTACTTCTTCTGATCCCTCGATGAATTTATGATTTTTCTTAAAAGAAAAAGACTGATATTTTGGTTACTTCGGGCTTATGCCAAAAGATGGAGAAGGACAATCCTTACCTCTTTTATAATAGGCTTGATAGGGTTTTTTTTGCTTCGCTACGGCGTCAACTACTTTGTCCCCCTTCTTCCCTTTATCCATGAAGAAAAGATAGGTATTGAAGGTGCATATACTGTAAGTGACCTTCCCGCCGAAATCGTCTCCAAAGTTTCAGTCGGTCTTACAAAACTTGATAAAGATTACCAACCAATCCCGGCGGTTGCCAAACGCTGGGAAGTAAGGGATAACGGCAAAACCTACATCTTCTATTTAAATGACGAGTATTATTTCAGTGATAAAACCAAGCTTACTTCAGAGCACATCAAATACGATTTTACAGACGCAACTACCCAGACGCCAAATAAATCAACAATCATCTTTAAGCTTAAAAGCAGCTATTCACCATTTCTCGTTACAGTTTCAAGGCCGATCTTTAAAGGAGGATTTGTGGGAATCGGAGAATACAAGGTTTCATCGGTTAGTTTCAACGGAGATTTTGTTCAAGCAATAAGTTTAAGATCTTTAAAGGAGCAACATACCGTTCTTACCTATACCTTCTATCCCACCCAGGAAGCCTTAAAAACAGCTTTTGTCTTAGGCGAAGTTGATAAAGCGATAGGACTTACGGATATAAAATTTGATGACACAACGCTAGATAAGTTTCCCAATGTATCCTTAAAAAGATCTCTAAACGACCAAAGCCTGATTACTGTTTTTTATAACAACAGAGATAAAAATCTTTCGGATAAAAGACTTAGATCCGGTCTTTCATATGCAATACCTGATGATTTTATGGAGGGAAAAAGAAACTACGGTTCTCTCTCCCCTTCTTCTTGGGCGGCGGTACCAATGCCCGTTGATCATGTTCAGGATTTTGACCATGCAAAACTTATCCTTAGCGATTCGGATGCATTCAAATCGAATAAAAGACTAACGCTTGAGCTAAAAACTTACGAAAAGTACAAAGATATTGCCCAAAAACTTAAAAGCTCGTGGGAAAAAATAGGAATTGACGTAACCATTACAACCGTTGAAACTTTTCCGGAAGTTTTTCAGGTATTCTTGGGAGATTTCAGAGTTCCAAAAGATCCGGACCAGTATATTCTCTGGCATTCAGATCAGGTGGATAATATAACGGGATATAAGAACTTAAGAATAGATAAGTTATTAGAAGATGGAAGACAGACGAGTGATGTTTCGGAAAGAAAGAAAATCTATGCTGACTTTACAAAATATCTTTTAGATGATCCTCCAGCAAGTTTTATCATGTTTCCATACCAGTATGAGGTTAGTAGGAGATAAATTTTGATCTTAGTTTCTTGTGATATGTAATAGCAAATCTGTGCGCCTCGTCTCTAATTTTTATTATCATTAAAAGCGCTTTTGAATCTTTTGGAAGTTTTATTTCTTCTAAAGAAGGCGTAACTATGGTTTCCTCTCTTTTGGCAAGACCTATTAAAGGAACTGATAAATTAAGCTCCTGTAATGCTTTAACAGCCGTTGAGACTTGTCCTTTTCCTCCGTCTACAACCAAAAGGTCCGGAAATGGCCAATCCATATGCTTAAATCTTCTTTTTAAAACCTCGGACATCATGGCAAAGTCATTAGGTTTTCCATTGTAGTCTCCTTTTATCTTAAATCTTCTGTAAGAATCGGTGTCTTTATCGCCGTCTCTTAGAACAACCATTGAAGCCGTTGCATTTTTTCCTTGGATGTTTGAGATATCATAGCATTCGATTCTTTCCAGTTTCTTAACAGGTACTCCGTTATTGTTTAGTATTTCAATTAAAGAATTAAGGCTTTGTTGCAAAACGTCTTGTCTAAAATTGGGATTTTCCTCATAGACGAATGGTTTATAAAAAGGACTGGTGATAAGAGTGATTGCGTCTATTTTTCTTTGAATCATTTTTGAGTTTTCAAAATCTTCATTTTTGGAGTATTCGTCTCTTTCTTTCTCAAGGTCTTTTATCACTTTCTTGGTAGATCCGTTTAGAAAATCAATGATGTGCTTTATTGTCTTTTTATAGTTTGTATCTCCCGTCACCTGTGGGCACGGGCAAAGACCCAAGTGATAATAAAGGCAAAGTCTTGACCCATGGTGCTCAACAGACTGGTACGGAAAAATTCTTCTTAAAAGTTTTAAAACCGTTTTTAAGGAAGCTGCACTGGTGTAGGGACCAAAGTATAAAGATTTTGTATCATCTTTTTTTCTAACAACCAAAACTGCAGGAAATTTCTCTTTAAAAGTTATTTTAACAAGAGGATAAGCTTTGTCATCTTTTAACATGATATTAAATCTTGGTTTATGTTTTTTAACAAGCTTTTCTTCGAGTAGAAATGATTCGACTTCTGAATTAACGCTGATTGTTCTTATTTTTACAACTCTATCTACGAGCGCCTTGGTTTTATCGCCTAAATTTGCACTATTTTGAAAGTAGCTAGAGACTCTTTGCTTGAGGTTCACCGCTTTCCCCACGTAGATTATTTGCCCTTCTTTGTCTAAGAAGAGATATACGCCTGTATCCGATGAAAGTGACCGATATGATGAGGATTGTACTTCCAATTATAATTCCTCCCAAAAAAGCCCATTTACTTAAGAAAAACGGAGCAATATAGACTTTTTTAAACGTACTTGCATTTGCCACAGTAATTTTAATCGTATCGGAGGTATTTGTCAAAAGAGATGTCTTGTCCAAAGAAAAATTAACATCTATATAGCCAAAAGGAGGGATATTTGGTGTTTGAATATTTAGTGACCGGGGCGTTAAATAGTCGGTGTTAACATATGCGTTTTTGTTTGTGGAGACAGAGTCTCCCGTATTTGTAATTCTGATATTTCCCTCAATGGGTATTCCTGCAATTAAATTTGTGTTTACGTTAAGTCCTGGTTTTAGGGAAAAGCCTTTTGGGGTAAAAGAGGAAGATATGGTAACATTTACGTCTTTTGTATCCAGCTGGTTTGAAAACTTATATCCTCCGGCCGGAACAGGGTACGAGCTGTCAACACCGTTAATTACAAAAGCCAGATGGTCAAAGTCCAAAAGATCAAAATAATCAACGCCTTTTGTCGTATTCCCCCATGTAGGATCAACCATTATCCAGGTATTTTTTTCGCTGTCATAATACTGCGGCCAGGCATGCAAGACGTCTTTTATAAAAGAAAGAGGTCTTTGGGTTGAGTTGTCAGTATATGCGTATCCGTTCACTTCCCTTGCCGGAATGCCTGCGGATCTTGCAATGGCTATGAAAAGGTCGGTAAACTCAAGACAGACTGCAGAATCTGGATTATTCAGTGCGCCGACTGCTCCAAGTCTTGGGCTGTTTGTTTCAACCCTTGAGAAGTCATAAGTTAATTTTTTTACCGCATAGTCATAAATTGCCCTTGGTGTTTTTAGCTCCCTGGCAAGTTTTACAATCTTTGGATTTTTAGTTTCCCAGAACTTATCCTGCTTTAGATATTTTGCTCTGTCGGCATTTGACAAAGTCACGGGCATTGGATTTAAGAAAACTTTTGCCTGTCCCTTTACTTTCACATTCAATTTTTTGGAAGCTGAAAGCGTATATTTTGCCAGCCAGTTGCCGTCCTCATCGATGACAACATTATCGGGCTTAGGCAGAATATCCTTTATTGCAATATCCTGATAGTTGGTGGTAAGGGGTAAAGCAATCTCGGTTCTTGTCGTAAAAAGATTTGAGTTTTCCAGATGGTAGGTTAAATCAAAATCGTAGACTTGAAAACTGCCAAAAGAAAGTGAGATTCCCGATGCACCAAGATCCCCTCTTGTAAACTTGATGGAGTTTTGAGAACTCTCAAGAGCATGAGAAAGTGCAGGTTTAATAAACTCCGGTTTGCCTAAGAAAGAGGGATAGTTTACGGTGACGTTAAAATTAGCAAAGTCATTCGTGCTTGAAATACCGGGGATATTTACTTCCCAGACGCTTTTTAAATCCTGGGCAATCTCCGCCGTATTAAAAGAAATATTAAAGGCAAGTTTTTCATTAAGTCCGACAACCTTGGCGTTAAAAGGAACCTCGATAATGCTTCCGCTTTCCGTTTTTTTGATCTTAGCGTCAACCTTGCCCCCAGGGTCTGTTGCCGAAAGGTTTCTAATATCTGTAAATCCAACCTCAATGTCGTATGAAGATGCATAATAGCTTTGGGTAAGGTTGGTTAATATAACATTTAAATTAACATTCGTATCGGCTGATCCCTGGATGTTGTAGGTTACGTTATAGTCTGTTGAAAAATTTGAGGCGGCAAATGACCTAAAAGGAGATATAAAAAATGAAAAAACGAATAAAAAGATAAAAAAAGATAATATCTTTCTCACTGTACTTATTATATATTAACGCAAAAAACTTTTCTTTAAAAAATATCCTGTGTAAGAATTCTTGTTTTTCATAATGTCTTTTGGGGTTCCTGTTGCTACAACTTCTCCGCCTTTTTCTCCACCCTCCGGGCCAAGATCAATAATATAGTCGGCGTTTTTGATTACTTCAAGATTGTGCTCTATAACAATGACGGTATTTCCCGCCTCAACGAGTTTTCGAAGAACTGACAAGAGTTTTTCAAGGTCGGCAAAATGAAGTCCGGTAGTTGGCTCATCAAGTAGATACAAAGAGTTTGCTCCTTTTTTAGATAGCTCAGATGCAAGTTTTACTCTCTGTGCTTCTCCGCCTGATAATGTTGGAGCTGGCTGTCCGACTTTTATATATGAAAGTCCAACATCATTTAAAGTTTTTAATTTGTGAGAAAGACCACCGACGTTAATAAAAAAGTTTACAGCTTCGCCTACGCTTAGCTTCAGTACATCTGCTATGCTTTTGCCGTTATATTTAACCTGCAAGGCTTCCTCATTATACTGGAGTCCGTTGCAGACCTCACACGTTATATAGACGTCTGGTAAAAACTGCATTTCAATTTTAATTCTTCCCTCTCCTTCACACGCCTCACATCTTCCGCCTTTGACGTTAAAAGAAAATCTTCCTGGACCGTACCCTTTTATTTTTGCCTCCTTGGTTTTGGCAAACATGTCTCTAATGTAATTGAACGCTCCTATATAGGTTACGGGGTTTGATCTTGGAGTTCTCCCAATCGGAGACTGGTCGATCATATAGATGTTTTTAATATTTTCAAATCCTGAAATTGATTTATATTTTCCCGGTTTTTGTCTGTGATAAGGATTGTTTTTCTGCATTAAGCTGTGGTATAAAATGTCGTTAATCAGGGTTGATTTTCCGCTTCCCGAAACTCCCGTTACGACAATCAGTTCCCCCAAAGGAAACTCGACCGTTATATTCTTAAGATTATGCTGAGATGCTTCCTCGATGACAAGTTTTTTACCCTCCTTCCTTTTGGTATCTGTATTTATCGACTGGATTTTTTTCTTGCCTGATAAATAAAGTCCTGTTAGCGAGTTTGGGTTTTTCTTAATTTCCTCAACGGTTCCTTTGGCAATTATCTTTCCGCCTTGTTCTCCGGCTTCCGGTCCGAAATCGAAAATATAGTCTGACTGCTCCATTGTTTCCTGATCGTGCTCAACAACCAAAACTGTATTGCCAAGATCACGAAGGTTTTTTAAAGTATCGATTAATTTCTGGTTATCTCTTTGATGAAGACCGATAGAGGGTTCGTCTAAAACATACAAGACGCCTGTAAGTCCACTTCCGATCTGGGAGGCGAGTCTGATTCTTTGGGCTTCGCCTCCTGCAAGGGTCTGAGCACTTCTTGATAAAGTCAGATAGTCTAAACCGACATCAAGCAAAAAGGAGAGTCTTTGCTTAATCTCCTTTATTATCAGTTTTGCAATCAAAAGTTCCCTGTCGTTTGATGATTTCGAAAGACCGTCTATAAATGAAAAACAATTTGAAATAGACATGTCTGATACGTCAACTATGGATTTATTGTCAACCGTTACCGACAATGCCTCTTTTTTAAGTCTTGCTCCGTTACAATCGGTACACGTTTCGTACCTCATAAACTTTTCAATCTGAGACCGAACAAACATTGAATCAGACTGGGCATATCTTGCTCTTAAATCTTGAAGGATTCCTTTAAATGACTCTTCAATTGCAGTCTGCCTTCCCCATCTGTTTTCTCCCTCAACAACATATTTTTTCTCGCCCGTTCCTTCAAGGAGAAGATCCTTTTTATGCTCCGGTATTTCGGAAAGCTTTGTTTTTAAAGGGATATCGTTTTCTTCGCAGAAGATCCTAAAAGTTCTGGAAAACCACGTATCATGGGACAAAAGATTGAAATACGGGGTTATTCCGCCTTCAGCAATGGTTAGGTTTTGATTAAAAACAAGGTCTTTATCAACTGTTAGAATGGTTCCCAATCCGCTGCAAGTCGGACATGCTCCATGGGGAGTGTTGAAACTAAAGATTCTTGGTTCAATTTCTGGGATAAAGATATTGCAGACCGGGCAGGCAAACTTTTCGGAAAAAAGCTCGTCTTCCATTTTTTTAGGTTTCTCAGGAATTGAAAAGCCTGCGTCTTTAATGATTGAAACGATTATCTCACCGCTTCCAAGCCTTAATCCTTGTTCAACGTCAGCTGCAATTCTTGATTTGTCTGTATCTTTAGACATTACAACACTGTCTATTACTGCCTCGACTGTATGTTTGTTGGTTTTAATTAAGACAAAATCATCCTCCGTTGAGAAAACCTGTCCGTCAACTCTGACCTTTTTATAGCCTCTTTTTTTAAGATCGATAAAAAGGTCGACGTACTCGCCTTTTCTGTCTTTAACTATGGGAGCAAGAATTAATAATTTGAGGTTTTTGACGTTTCTTTTTACCAAAAGATCAAAAAGCGCATCTGTGATCTGTTCTTTGGACATTTTGGATATTTCCCGACTACAGTTTGGACAATGGGGATGACCAACTCTTGCAAACAAAAGCCTTAGGTAGTCATAGATTTCCGTAACCGTTCCGACGGTTGAGCGAGGATTATGTGAGGTAGATTTTTGATCAATTGAGATTGCGGGAGAAAGTCCTTCGATTAAATCAACGTCTGGTTTTTTCATTACCCCCAAAAACTGTCTTGCATATGAGGAGAGGCTTTCTACGTATCTTCTTTGTCCTTCGGCATAAATGGTGTCAAAAGCGAGCGAGGATTTTCCGCTTCCCGAAAGTCCTGTAAAAACAACAAGCTTACCTTTTGGAATTTCAAGGTCAATATCTTTTAAATTGTTTTCCCTGGCTCCTTTTATAATTATTTTATCCATGTTTTTGGAAGCTATATTATATACAAAATTTTTGTCTTTTGGAATATATCAGTATTGGCAGATGCATAGTTATTGCATGTAAAGTATTTTTCTAAAAACTTATAGAAAATTTCAAGGGAAAGTGGTAAACTTCGTTTTAAGAAAGAAACTTTTCTCTATGTACGACAACAATGATGTCTTAGATTCTCTTGTTCACACAATGGTTGTTGGGCAATCCGCTAATACCTATAGAAACTCAAAATATGTTTTAGATAATGGTTTACTTGTGGAGACTAATTTCCCAAGCAGTAAAAAAAGGTATGTTGGTGGAGCAAGTAATCCTCTATATCCAGATATTATTATTTGGAAACCAAATTTTCCAGGTGCGTCTAGTGGGACCGCTGTGATTATTGAGGAAATTGAAACGAATAAAACTCTTTATAATAAATCAGATTATTGGAAGAAGTTGGGAGATACTGGTATTACATTTTTTTTAGTAGTTCCTGAGGGAAAAGCAAATGATGTTTTAAACATAATAAAACAATATGGAATAAGAGTTGACCAAATTCAAACGTACACTTATAATCCAACGACTAAAGCATATATATTTAAAAATAGTGGATTAGTTTGATATGGCACTAGATGCAAAAGAAGCAAAAAAAATTAAACTTCAGCTTTCACAAGTTCCTCAAGTAAATACATTGAGTCCTAGTTCTACTGACTATAGACAAATGAAGGAGCAAACTAGGAAATGGTTAGCGATTGGTATAGCAGCAGGATTATTCCTGATGCTATTTCTCTTATCAATTTTATTATTTATTCTTTTGTTGCTTAATAATCAAAACGCAGGATTATTTAAAGATATTTTACTATCTTTTATAGGATTTGCTTCTGGTTTACTTGTAAGTATATTTGGATTTTATTTTAAAGGTATTAAAGATGAAGAAAGCTAAACTTAATATCAAGATAAAATAAATACAAAAAAAACAATATTTCCCACCAAGAAACCGTAGGTAAAAAAGAAATCTTTGAGTCGGTTAAATCGGCTTCACAATCCCAACGCGATTAAGTAATATCTCAAACATTCCATTCTCAAGGTTTCTGTAATTGCTCCTATGCATGTTCATTAACATAAGATTGAAAATACTCCTTAGAGGTACTTATTTTCCTTTGTTGTATAATCAAAGAAAGCATGAGGAAAATAAAAACTAACGGGCAAACGGCTTTATCTTTTTTGTTGCTTGTCATTGGAATCGTATCATTATTCTGGCAATTTATTCTCAATAAATTATTTTTATTTCCCGGAAATTTTCTACTGGCATGGTTTGAACCTTATAAAACTGATAATTTTTCCGGAAGTTTTATATCACTTGCGCATAAACCAATCGCCGAAGATACCTTTAAATTAATATACCCATTTAAAGTTTTTGCCATTGATCTTATTAAGCATCTTCAACTTCCTCTCTGGAATCCATATAACGGGAGTGGGATGCCGTTTCTTGCGGCAATCAATTCGGGTTACCTTGATCCTTTCAACTTATTGTATTTTGCTCTACCAAACCACTTTGCCTGGACATTAATAATCGTAATTGAAACGATACTGATAGGTGTTTTCACTTTTCTTTACGCTAAAAGCATTAAGTTAGGCAATCAGGCCTCCTTTTTAACTGCAATAGTTTTTACCTTATCGGGAGCCGTTATTACGAGAATTAGTTTTTCTATATTCACCCTTGGCATAGCCTTATTACCATTTTCCTTGTACGCCTTAGAAATGTATCGACAAAAGGGCCAAGCAAAATATTTACTCTTTCTTTCTCTTGCCGTTGGTATTTTACTTCTCTCAACCCATCTTCAATATTCATTTTATATTCTAGCTTTCATTGTTTTTTACGGGATAGTAAGATTTAACTATAAAAATACGACTGATAGGATAAAAAAACTACTTTTGTCTTTTTTATCAATAATCTTAGGGCTTGGACTTGCATCAATTCAATTAATTCCTACAATTGAGCTTTTTAAATATGCCAATTTAAATCCCGAGTCTTCAACTTTTATTTTTAATACAGCTCTTCTTTCCTTAAAAAATTTAATTACTATTTTAATCCCAAATTATTATGGGAATCCGTCAACCTATAACTACTTTGGAACAGGTGATTATATAGAAACAGCCATCTATCTTGGCCTTATTCCGTGTCTTTTTGTTTTTTTCTCAATACTTAGTCTAAAGGAAGGGAAAACCTCGTCTCTAGTTAAGTTCTATCTACTAGTAACATTTCTTACGATATTGGTCAGTCTTAAGCTTCCCTTTATAGCCTTTCTGTATGGACTAAATATCCCATTTTTATCGGTTGGCGTTCCAACAAGAATCTTTTTTATAACAAGCTTCTCTTTGGCTATTCTTTGCGGATTTGGATATCAATACTTAGTGTCTATGCAGGACTTAGGAAAAAAAGTATTAATCCCTCTTTTAGTATTTAGTTTCTTTGTTATTCTAATTTTTGCGGTAACTGTTTTAAGTATAAATTCTTCTTGTCCGGAGCTAATGAAAAACTGCCGCATAACTTCGCTTCGAAACACTTTAATTGAAGTTGGAGGATTTATTGCATCTTTTGTTTTAATTGTTGCATATTCTGCTTTCAATTTAAAAAAGAAAAAGCTTAGCTCTATTATCCCGGTTATTGTTATTTTGATAGTTTATTTGTTGGGGTTTTATAACAGTTTTAAATTTTTACCTTTTTCTCCCAAGGAAACTTTCTTTCCCGAAAGCGGTGTTATAAGTGCTCTAAAAATGGTATCCAAAAATACGCGGGTTCTAGGCATTGGAGAAGCCAATATAATTCCCAATTTTGCAACCTATTTTAAGTTCTACGATCCCCAGTATGTCAATCCTTTGTATATCCGCCGCTACGGAGAACTCGTTAGCTTTGCAAATACAGGCTCTTTTCCTCCGCCTCTTTTAAGAAGCGATGTCAACATTATAACTGACGCTACCCCAAGCGCTGACATGGAATTTAGGCGGGAAAGGATAATGTCTCTTTTAAACATAGACCATCTTTTGTATAAAAAAAGCCAAGTTCTACCTGATTATAAAAAAGATTTAGTCTCTTGGGAAAATGACAAGTGGTATATAGTAAAGCGTAAAAACAGTCTTCCCCGGGCATACTTAGTTGGTAAACTAAGTATTGTCAGTGACAGTCAAAGGAAACTTCAGGCGCTTTTTAACCCTTCTTTTAATCCGGCTACAGCTGCAATTGTTGAGCAAGGTTCAAAAGAATTATCGCTGGTCAAAGAAGCTAGAACACAGGGAAGCGCAATAGTTAAAAGTTATGAGGAGAACAAGGTATTAATAGAAACAAGGTCTTTGACCAATAGTCTTCTTGTCCTTTCCGATAATTATTACCCGGGGTGGAAAGCTTTCGTAGATGATAAGGAAGTCTTTATATATAGAACAAATTACACTCTTCGGGGGATTGTAGTGCCTTCGGGAACACACATTGTCTCTTTTAGGTATGACCCCTTGTCTTTTAAAATTGGGTTATTTCTCTCAGGGCTATCGCTTTTTATATTTTTGGCAATAAGTTTGACAGTATTGACAAGAATTAAAATTCCCTTTAATATCACTAGGGACATAAAAAATGTCAAAAGTGTTCTATAAGTCTTTAGGAAAGACTCAAACATGGCCTGATTTATACCAAATAAACCCATCCTCGCTCACCTACGACGATGTTTTGCTTCTGCCACAGATTTCTAGAATTAAATCCCGCTTGGAAATTGATACGAAGGTAAATTTTGGACCATACACCCTAACAACCCCGATTATTGCATCCCCAATGGATACAATTGTAGACGAAAAGATGGCAAGGGAGATGGCAAGGCTTGGCGGTATTGCTGCAATGCCCAGGGAAAACATAGAAGAAAAAATAAAAATCTGTAAAAGACTGGCAACAGAAGAAATCCCCTGTATTTATACCGTCGGGCTCAAAAACGGCTTCGAAGACGCAAAGGCATTGCATGGAAACGGAGCTAAGATAATCTTGGTTGACGTTGCCCACGGAGGACTAATAAATTCAGTTGAACTTGCAAAAGAAATTAAACAAAAGCTTAAGGTATTTGTAATTACTGGCAATATAGTTAACTTTGACGAAGCCGTATATTATAAGAAAATGAAAGTTGATGTAGCAAAAGTCGGAATTGGTCCGGGTGGTACCTGCATTACAAGACTTGTTGCCGGTACCGGTTTTCCCCAACTTGCCGCAATCTTTGAAACAGTAAGCGCAGGAATTCCTGTTATCGCAGATGGCGGAATAAAAAAACCGGGAGATTTCGCAAAAGCCATAGCAGCAGGCGCATGTACCATTATGGTTGGAAGTATACTTGCAGGAACAGATGAGACACCAGGTGATGTCGTAAATGGACAAAAGATCGCAAGGGGTCAGGCCTCAAGTACCTATATGAAGGATAACGGAGTTTCCGAAAGTAAGTTTCGGGCTGCCGAAGGGATAACTACGAAAGTAAACGTTAAGGGGCCGGTAGAAGATGTTATAGAGCAATTAATGGGAGGGTTAAGAAGCGCTATGAGCTACAGCGGTGCAAAAAACATATCAGATTTTCAAAAAAAAGCTGTTTTTGTTAAAATCTCAAGAGCGACTCTTAACGAAAACATACCCTGGCTTGAAAACCCCAAGGTCACCCATATTTAAGTATTGAAATTCATTCATAAACCTCATATAGTCAACTGACTATGATTGAAAGGGATTTCTCTCTTAATTACCACGTAGGATACCGAAACACAAGGAGAGGTTTTCTTAAAAAAATAAGTTTTTGGATATCTTTATTATTTCTTTTTGTTATCTCTTTTTTAATAATAAAAAACATATTTTTTAAGGATGCTCAAAAGACTATTGCTTCCGGTATCATTTCCCCTCTTGCTACAAATCAGGGAAATGTGCTTGCCGCTATTGACACGATACGAAAGGAAAGTCCGGGTTTAAAACAAGCAGTTGATGCCGTATTAGAAGGGACAACAGCCGATTACGGAGTATCGATAATAAATCTAAAGACAGGAGAGGAATATTTTTACAATGAACATACAAAGTTTGACAGTGCGTCTTTATATAAGCTCTGGGTAATGGCGACTGTTTACCAATGGATTGAAGAGGGAAAACTAAGTCTTGATGAGAAACTAACTCAGGATGTTAAAACCTTAAATGCAAGGTTTAGCATTGCTGAGGAACTGGCTGAGAAAAAAGAGGGTACGGTTTCATATACTGTCAAAGAAGCGCTTGATCTAATGATTACAAAATCTGACAACTACGCAGCCCTTCTTCTTGCTTTAAAAGTAAGACTTTCTGCAGTTCAATTGTTTTTAAATGAATATGGTCTTATGGATTCAAAGGTGGGGACCGCGTCTCCGTCAGCTTCTCCAACCACTACGTCTTCTGATACGGCTATGTTTTTCAATAAATTGTATAACGGTGAGTTTTCTACTCCCCAGAACACTTCGGAAATGATATCTCTTTTGAAAAGACAGGTTCTAAACGAGAAACTGCCTAAAAATCTTCCCAAAAATACGGTTATTGCTCACAAAACTGGAGAATTAGATGGTTTTAGTCATGACGGCGGCATTGTCTATTCGCCAAACGGAGACTATATTATTGTTGTTTTATCTAAAAGCTCAAATCCAAAAGGTGCTAATGAGAGAATTGTCAATCTTTCTAAGGCTGTTTATGATTATTTTAATCCGTAGCCTTTATCGAAAAGAGAGTCCTGGATCAACGCTTCTGTCAAAATCAACTTTTGTTTCCTCATCAGATAGTTCATATTTTTCAATTAGATAGCCGTTTGGAAATTTGTATGTAGATACGGGGACTTTGGTAATTTTAATTCTCTCCTCTTTCCACCATTTATAGCTAAGATATGGATTATCTCTAGCAGGTGGCGCAACTACAATATAGGTAATCTTTTTCTTGGTTAAATAATTTGCCTTTTTGTCTTTACTCACCTTTTGCTGGTATAAAAGGGCATATTTCGGGCCATAGCCGATGATATCAGGTGTATAGACAAAATAGCCGAATTCTTTTTCATTACCGGAATATACTTTTTGAGACATTTGGTTTAGAAACTTCCAGGATGATTCATTAATTCCTCTGACCTTTTGGGAAGCCTGCATATCGGAAACGGCGGTTTGTAAGTTAAGTAAGTAAACAACGGCAAAAATTGCGATAAATAGCTTTTTATATTTTGAAGTAACAAATGAGGCAAAGATCAAAAACACCAGGGGAAACTGCGGAATAAGATAGAAATAAAGGATTGGACCTTTATTTATAAAAGTCAGTATAAAAAAGCCTATATAAAAATATAAAAAACTTAAATAAATCTGTTTATATTTATTGTGTCTAAACTGTAATGCCAAAAATGCTACAAAGATGATAGAAACTATGAAATTTCTGAAGTTTGGATCAGGTCTGACAAATTCAACCTGACTTATCATAAGCCTTATCCTGTCATAAAGCATGTAGAGATAGTTATAAGTAACACTGTCTCCGCTTTGGGGAGAAATGTATCGAAAAACTGCATTGGTAAGCAAGAAGTCGTGTCTTAAGTCAAAAAGGATGTAATTGGAAAGAGGAATAAGTAAAACAAAGAAAGAGAGCAAATGTCTTTTGTTTGTAGACTTAATAATCCTAATAAACAAATACAGAAACGAAAGAATAGTCAAAGGGATTCCGATTGCCATCTCAAACTGAATAACAAGCCCAAGGGTAAAAACATGTGCGATAAGATATTTAGGTTTTCCGGTCTGTAAGTATCTTATAAAGGTAAAGAAGAATATGGGGATTGTAAACATGGCTCCGATGGGATTGAAAAATGTTGCCGTGTGGAAAGATGTATAGAGAGCGATAAGTGCGGTTGCAAGATATGCGGTTGTAATATCAAATAATTTTTTGGAAATAACAAAAATTGATACCAAAAAGACTACATCCAAAATTATCCACCATACGCCAACAACCAAGGGATTCCCGTTTCCGATTAAATACGCAGGATAGTTTAAATATAGCCATAAGGGTCCATGGAAAAGCCCCATAACCGAAGACTTGGGCCCGATTAAAACAATTTTTTTCTCTGTTATCTCACCAAAAAGCAAGAAATCTCTTGCAATATCAGAAGAAAAACTTAAATCGCCGTTTAAGATAAACCATGAAGCAAAGAAAAGACTAAGAAAAATTGATGCAAAAAATAAAACCTTAATAAATTTACTCACTTTTTCTTATAATACCATGTCTTAAATTAGATTAAAATAATTTTAACTATTGACAAACTATTCAAAATATTTATAATTCTACTTTTACTATGTCAACTGCAGAATTAGGTCTACAAATTGGATTTTACGGTGGAATAAGTATTCTCGAAACAAGAGGCCGAGCGCGTCAAAATGGCAATAAAGAAAGAGGGGACGCAAGAAGACCATTCGAGAGAAATATTGGATCAAAAGCTAAAAAAGCAATAAAAAATTCAGCACAAGGCGTAAGACGTGTATTGAGACGAGGGAAATAAAATTCCATTTATTAAGAAACAATTTTGTGAGCCGTACAGGATTCGAACCTGTGACCAAGAGCTTAAAAGGCTCCTGCTCTACCGCTGAGCTAACGGCCCGCGTAGAGTAAATTATACCAATTTGTAATGCTTCTTGACAAGCGTA
>JACQHJ010000001.1 GCA_016199085.1 Candidatus Levyibacteriota bacterium
CATTATTATTTGTATCGTTAAAGAAAAAGCTTGCATGTCCTAACCAGTGAATATTTTCCATGACTATATTATAACGCTAAATTAATGGAGATGTTTTAGATTATCCGCCTCGACCTCTTTTCCTTGCAAATCTTTGTTCTCTTTTGGAGAGATAACGTGAGGCATTGGCGCTAGGAGGTAAGCTAGGTGCAAATTCTCCTTGAACAGCTTTCTCAACTTCAAGGGGCGTTGCAGGTCTTCTTCCAAGTGCGTCTCGTTTTGGTGCGGGGTTAAAATGATTACCAAATCTTTCAGGCGTTACATGCGATTGGTTACCATAAGTTCTTCTTAGTGATTCGTCTAGCGACCCCACTAACCTTAGTTAATTATAAAACAAATTTAAAGTCAAGAGGTAATCTTAATTACCTTAGTCCTAATTTAAATATTTCCTTAAAGAAAGGAACCGTTGTAATTGTAAACTGCAAAATTACCGTTAATATTACGGATACAACCAAAAGCTTATTAAACTTAAACATTGCTCTTCCTCTGACCAAGAAAGCCAGGGCCAAATGGGAAAAAATAAGCGTGTTAAAGATTATTGTTTTTGAATAAATTTCACTTTTGGTTTGTAAAAGTAGATTAAAAAGCAAAATCAAAGCTGATGCCAAAGTGAGTCCTATAATTAATATAAACGCAATCCTTTGAGGCGTAAGTATTCTTTCTTTTGGATCCCTTGGTTTTTCATTTAAAATTGAAGATTCCTTGTTGTCGCTAGCTAAGGCTAAAGCAGGAAGGCCATCAGTTACAAGATTAATCCAGAGAATTTGCGTTGGCAAAAGCGGATCAGGCAGTTTTAAAAGTGCAGCAAAAACAATTAAGGAAAGCTCGGAAAGGTTGCTTGATAAAAGATAGATAATGGATTTTAGAATATTTCTATAAATCGTTCTTCCTTCGATAACGGCTCTTATAAGAGTTGAATAATTATCATCAGACAAAACTATATCTGAGGCTTCTTTGGCTACATCGGTGCCTGTTTCCCCCATGGCGATACCAACATCGGCTTTTTTTAGGGCAAGTGCGTCGTTTACTCCGTCTCCGGTTACTCCTACTACAAAACCCAATGATTTATAGACCTTTACAAGCCTTAACTTGTCTTCGGGTTTTGTTCTGGCAAAGACACTTATTTTTAAGATTATTTTCTTAAGTTCTTCATCGGATAGCTTATCCAATTCCTCTCCTGTTAATACGGTTTCGTCTTTTTCAATAAGTCCTACTTCTTTGGCAATGGTTAGCGCTGTTAGTTCATTGTCTCCGGTTACCATAACTGTTTTAATGCCTGCTTCTCTTGCGCTTTGAATTGACGCAGCAGCCTCAATCCTGGGGGGATCATAGATTCCGACAAAGCCTAAAAGATCAATGTTTTTCTCAAGCTCTTTTCGGTTTGAAGTGTCTCCCGTATGTTTTTTATAAGCAAAGGCAATAACTCTGTAGCCTTTTTTGGCATGGCCTTCAAATTTTTTTTCTATCCTTCTTTTTTCTTTCTCGTTTAAAGTTGAATTGGCAAGTATTTTTTCAAAAGCACCTCTTATGAAAACATATTTTTTGCCTTGCTCTTCCCAGACCGTTGTAATTAGCTTTGTTTTTGGGTCAAAAACAAATTCATCAACAACTTTTCCATCATCTGTTAAGATTTTTAGATCTTTAACTTTTTCCTTTGCAAAGACCAAAAGCGATGAGTCTGTTTTATCTCCAACAGCTTCAAATTTATCAGCTTCTCCTTTTTGGATAAGCGAGGCGGTATTTCCTATCACGCAGGCTTTAAGTAACATTTCAAGTCCGTCTTTTTTGTAAAGATAGAAGTCTCTGACTCTCATATTGTTTTGAGTAAGAGTGCCTGTCTTGTCGGATAAAATAACCTGGACAGCACCTAAGGTTTCAACCGCAGACATTTTTCTAACGATTGCTTTTCTTTTTGCCATTTTAGAAGTTCCGATGGCAAGGGCAATGGTAATAACAGCAGGAAGACCTTCAGGAATTGCAGAGACGCCAGCGCTGATAGAAAGAAGTACTAAATGGGCAAGGTCTCTTCCCTGTGCCAGACCGATCGGTATTAAGGAAAGGGCTATTAAAATTGCAATTACCGAGATTACTTTTCCAAGGCTTGAGAGGTTTTTCTGAAGGGGAGTCTTATCGGTTTCTATAGTAGACAGAGTTTTGGCAATTTGGCCAAAGCGCGTATCCATACCGGTTTTTTCAACTAATAGAAAACCTCTTCCTTTGGAAACTAAAGTTCCTGAAAAACCCTGATCATTCTGATTTTTAACTACAGGTATTGATTCTCCTGTAAGAATGGACTCGTCAATCTCAAGGTGTCTTGAGACAATAATTTTTCCATCGGCTGGTATTCTTTCACCTTCAGATAAAACAACTACGTCTCCTGGTACTATTTCTGAAGTTTCAATCTGGGTTTCTTTCCCGTCTCTAAAGACTCTGGATAATGGAGTAATAATGTTTTTAAGTTTCTCCAAAGACTTTTCCGCATTGTATTCCTGAACAAAGCCAAAAATTGCACTTAGGATTAAAATTGCAAAGATGAAAGAGGCATCTATATAGTTGCCGATTATTGCCGAAAAAATTGCCCCCGCAAAAAGTATCCCGTTGATAAGAGTTGGGAATTGGGATAAAAAGGAGGAAAGTGCGCTAAAACTTTTTTTGGCTACTATTTCATTTTTACCGTATTGTTTTAAAAGTGTCCTTGCTTTGTCTTGTGGCAGTCCTTTTTCCATTACTTAATTTTACAGGATATGGGAGAATGTTTCTAGTTTTTCTAAATTACAATAATACTTTCTCTTTCGGCACCGGTTGATACAAAAGAAACTTTTACGCCTATTTGTTTTTCAAGTTGCCTTAAATAGGCTTTGGCTTTTGTTGGAAGTTTACTAAATGTTTTAACTCCGTTAGTTGGCGTTCTCCATCCTTTAAGCGTTTTATAAACAGGTTTTACTTTTTTTAACATCTCACTGCTTAAGTCTTCGTACCTTACCGTCTTTCCGTTAAGACTGTATTGAGTACAGATCTTGATCGTATCAAAAGTATCCAAAACATCAAGTTTGGTAATGGCAATATCGGTAAAACCGTTGATTTTGGCCGCAAACCTTATCATTTCGGCATCAAACCAACCGCATCTTCTTTTTCTTCCGGTGGTTGTCCCAAACTCATTTCCTCTTTTGGTTAACGTTTCACCGTCTTTGTCAAATAGTTCAGTTGGAAAAGGACCAAATCCGACCCTTGTCGTATAAGCTTTGGATACTCCGATTATTTTGGTTAAATATTTTGGAGAAATTCCAGCCCCAGCAGTTATATTTCCAGAAACAATATTGGTTGCGGTAACATATGGATAGGTTCCCCAGTCATTATCCAGAAACATTCCATGAGCGCCCTCAATAAGCACATGTTTTTTCTTTTCAAGGCTTTCGTGGATGATACCAAACGGTTCTTTTACAAAGGGCTTTATTTTTTTAAAGGCTACGAAAAATGTTTTTTCAATTTCTTTTTGATTTAAGGGTTTTTCGTTAAATGACTTTAGAATTTTGTTTTTTATAAGAAGCTGGGTTTTTAATTTTTCCTGGAATAGTTTTTTATCCAAAAGATCAAAAAGCCTTATACCACTGTAGCTTACTTTATCCCCGTATGTTGGGCCGATCCCTCTTGCGGTTGTTCCGGTTTTTTTATCTCCCTTGGCTTCCTCGTAAATCCTATCAAATATTTTGTGATAAGGCATAATCAGGTTGCATCTTGGAGAGATAAAAAGCCTGCCTTTTAGCTTAATTCCTGCTTTTTCAAGCGTTTTAACTTCAGCTACTAAAACGTCAAGGTCAATAATTACGCCGTTTCCGATAGTTGCTTTGGCTTTGGGGTTAAAAATACCAGAGGGGACTAGATGCATGGCAAATTTACCCAGATCATTTATGACAGTGTGGCCTGCATTATTTCCTCCGTGGAATCTTACGACAATGTCAGCGCTAAGTGACAGATAATCGATGATTTTTCCTTTTCCTTCGTCTCCCCATTGTGAGCCGATAATTAAAGTTACCGCCATAACAAAACAAATGCAATTCTAGGTTAGTTTAATAGTAAAAGCAATATGCAAGTGCTACAATATGGGCACGATGGATGAGGTTTCCCAAATAAGAGAAAAAATAGATTTAGTCTCCTTTATTTCAGAATATCTTCCCTTAAAGAAAATGGGAAGAAACTTTACGGTTGTCTGTCCTTTTCATAGTGAAAAAACACCATCTTTTGTCGTCTCTCCAGAGAGACAGATCTGGCATTGCTTTTCATGTTCGAAGGGTGGGGACGCGTATACCTTTTTAATGGAATACGAAAACATAGAGTTTGGCGAAGCTTTGCGAATCTTAGCCAAAAAAACCGGTATTGAACTTAGGCAATCAGAATTTAGGAAAGGCCAGTCTTCTTTAAAAGAAAAACTTTTTGAAATTAATAAGCTTTCCTTAAAGTTTTATAAATATATCTTACTTGAACATAGCGCCGGAAAACCTGCAAGAGATTATCTTTTGGAAAAAAGAAAGCTAAATAAAGGCATTATTGATACTTTTGATTTAGGTTTTTCTCCAAACACTCAAAGCTCATTATCTGACTATTTGGTAAAGAAAAAAGGTTTTAAGCCTCAAGATCTTTTGGACGCCGGAATTTCAATTCAAAGAAACGGGAAACTGATGGATTTTTTCAGAAACAGGATCATTTTTCCCCTTTTTGACCACAGGGGAAACGTTTCCGGTTTTTCAGGAAGAAGTCTAAATGAAACTGACATGCCAAAGTATATTAATACCAAAGAGACCCCTGTTTACCACAAGGGAAGTTTATTCTTCGGACTTAATTTGGCCAAAGAAGAGATAAAACAAAAAGCTGATGTCATTATAGTTGAAGGTGAATTTGACACAATTTCTCTATTTATGGAGGGAATTAAAAATGTAATTGCTATTAAAGGAACCGCTCTTACCGAAGAGCAGGTTACTCTAATCTCAAGATTTAGTCCAAAAGCTACACTTTGCTTGGACCAAGACGAAGCCGGATTTGAGGCAACCAAGCGAAGTTTACTTAACTTAGAGAAAAAAGGGTTAACAACCAATACGATTGTTTTGGAAAATGCCAAAGATCCGGATGAAGCAATTAAAAAAGACCCAATTGCATTTAAAAAAGCGTTAAAAGAAGCAGTCAATATTTATGACTTTTTAATTTCAGCATATCTTTCTCAAAATCCAAAAGACACAATTGAAGGAAAGAAAAAAATCACCCAAAACCTTCTTCCTTTATTCTCACAGATCTCAAACGAAATCATTAAAGAACACTACATTAAAAAATTAAGCACAAATTTGGATACTTCAATTGAAAGTATTAATAGGGAAATTGAAAAAATACAAAAACTTACCCAGGAAAAGATTGTCCCGCAATCTACAGACAAAAGACCGAGAAGGGAAATCTTAGAAGAATATTTACTTTCCTTAATTATTCAAAGCCCAAAACAAAAAGAAACCTTGGAAGAAAACAAGAAGCTATTAAAAGACTATAAATTTGAGGTTCCTGCTTTTTTAAAAATCCTTGACAGCCTAAGTGTTTATTTTGCCAAAAACCAAAATTTTGACAATAGGCTTTTTTCAAATTACCTAGATAGCTCTCTGCAAAAATCATTTGATGTCTGCTTTTTGTATCCTCTTCCAAAACTAGATACATTTGAAAAATGGAGCCTGGAGGCAAAAAAAGTCAGCTTTGAGCTCTTAAATCTCTATGCCAAAGAAAGATTAAAAGAAATTACAGATGAGATTAAAAAAACTGAAGATAAAGAAAGCGCCAAAGCCCTAAAGCTAAAAGAAGAGTTTTCTGCCGTTTTAAGACTCCTTAGTCAAAAAGCCTGAAGTATTTAAAAAGTAACGAATTTCTGCTAAAATAGATATACTTTTATGAAGCAGCCCAATTTACTTTCCGAGATTGTTTCGAGTGCAAAAAAAAGAGGCTACATTACCCAAGAGGAAATTCTCGCACTTTTCCCAAAACCAGAAGAGCACCTAGAAGAGCTAGATAAGCTTTATGACAAGTTAATGTCCCAAGATATTGACGTTTTTGAATCAGTTGCCGCCCAAAACGAAGAAGAAAAGCCGATTGAAGACTTGGAAAAAGAACTAGAAGCATTAACCGTCCTTACTGAGGGAACGGTTTCAGATCCGGTGAGGATGTATTTAAAAGAAATCGGCAGAATTCCGCTTTTAACTTTTGATCAGGAAATTAACCTTGCCAAAAAGGTAGAAAAAGGTGATAAAAAATCAAAGCAAGTTTTAATCAATTCAAATTTAAGGCTAGTTGTCTCAATTGCCAAAAAATATGTAGGACGTGGACTTACCTTACTTGATCTTATTCAGGAAGGAAACCAAGGGCTTATTAGAGCAGTTGAGAAATATGACTGGAGAAGAGGTTTTAAATTTTCAACCTATGCAACGTGGTGGATAAGACAATCTATAACAAGAGCGATAGCCGACCAGGCAAGAACAATCAGGATCCCTGTTCATATGGTTGAAAACATCAATAGGTTTTTAAGGGCTTCAAGAAAACTGATGCAAGAACTTGGCCGTGAGCCAACTCCCGAGGAAGTTGCAAAAGCTTTGGGAATTGAGCCAGATAAAGCTTTGGAGATTATTAAAATATCCCAAGAGCCCGCAAGTCTTGAATCTCCAGTAGGAGATGAAGAAGACAGTAGACTAGGTGATTTTATCCACGATAGTTCTGCTCCGACTCTTTTTGATACGGCAAGTAGAGAACTTCTAAAAGAGCAAATTGAACAGGTTTTATCAACGCTTTCTGATAGAGAAAAAAGAGTTTTGGAAGAAAGATTTGGATTAAAAGATGGGAGACCAAAGACTTTGGAAGAAGTTGGTAAAATGTTTGCCGTAACAAGAGAAAGAATTAGACAAATTGAGGCCAAAGCGCTTAGAAAATTAAGACATCCATCAAGGGGAAATAAGCTCAAGGATTATCTAGGCTAAGCAGTAACTACTCTGATTGTTGAAGTGCCACTTTTTGAAGTCCAATGATCTCCGTGTAGAGCAATAAAATTATCTCCTTTTTTGCAAAGGTTGGCGTCTTTAATTTTTGTTAAAGCTTTTTCAATATCTGACTTGGTTATTTCGCTTTTTTTGTCCAAAGAATCCTGATAAATAGGCATTACACCATAACTTAAGGAAAGCTTTCTGACAAGATCATCCTTAGGACAAAAGGCAAAAATAGGCACATGAGGTCTGTATCGGGATAGCATTCTGGCTGTTTTGCCGCTTTCGGTAAAGATTAAAAACCCTTTTACAGTCTCTTTTTTTATCTTTAATACCTTGTAAAGGTTAAACGCACTATCGCAGACCATCTGGGATGTATCGGAAAGCTCGTAGGAAAAGACATTCCTAATATCCGGTACTCTATTCTTATTTTCACTATAAGAAACAACTTTTGTCATTATTGAAACGGCTTGGATAGGGTATTTCCCGCTTGCGGTTTCCCCAGATAGCATTACGCTATCTGTAAAATCATAGACTGCGTTGGCAACGTCAGATACTTCAGCACGCGTTGGGATAGGTCTTTGGGTCATAGACTCAAGCATCTGCGTTGCTGTTATTACCGGTATTCCTTTTTGAATACAGTCTCTGATTATTTGTTTTTGGTAGAAGGGAACTTCTTCTAAAGATAGTTCTACTCCAAGGTCTCCTCTTGCAATCATAATGACGTCAGATTGAGCGACAATGTTTTCTATATCTAAAATAGCCTTGGGAGTCTCAATTTTAGCTACAATACTTGCTTTAAGATTTAGTTTTTTCATCTCTTTTTTTAGATAGGCAATGTCTTTGGTGCTTCTGACAAAAGAGAGTGCGACAAAGTCAATTTCTTTTTCTTTGGCAAGTTTAAGACCAATTCTATCTCCGTCGTGAAGTACTGGAAAATCAAAGTCCAGATTGGCAATATTGATAGTCTTTTTATTTAGAAGAATACCTGAAGACAATGATTGAAGATATGTTTTTCCGTTCTCAATTCTAACTATAAATTGAAACAGTCCATCATCTGCAGAAACTTTTTGGCCCTGCCTTAAAGAGCTTATGATATCGGGCGGATTAAAAGATATTCCTTTTTCACTTATTCCTAAAGCTTTTGAGACGAGTACTTTTTCTCCGATCTCAATCACAATTTTGTCAAACGGCAAAGAAAGTCTTACTTCAGGTCCTTGAAGATCTAAGAGTGTGGCTATAGAGGAATTTAGTTTTTTGGCTATCCTTTTTACCCTGTCAATTCTTTCACTATGCCATTCTAGGTCACTATGTTTAAAATTAAACCTAAAAACATTTACACCAAGACCAATTAGTTCTTCTATTTTTTCCTCAGAGTCTGTTGAAGGGCCGATTGTGGCAATAATCTTAGTTTGTTTTTGCATGATAAGTAATTTTACGGTATCTAAGATGGGGTGTAAAGGATTATTAGCTAAAAGGGACGCCTCTTAAATCATTTTCTGCAGCATATGTTCTTGCTCTATCCCTTCTTTGTAAAAAGATTACATATTCTTCCTTTGTTTGCACCCAAATCTCCCATTGCTTAGCAGATACGCTTCCATATACTGGCTCGGACGGTGGAGGTGGAATTTCTAGGGGCTCTGTTGGCCTAACTTCAATATGAACCGGTGGCGAAAATGCTTCTCTTTCTTTTCCTACGCTGGGAGCAGCTATTACTGGTCTAGCAATAGTTCGTCTGGACCGAACTGGAACTGATAAAACCATGGATATATTAATACTGTTATACTAGCTGTGAAAAGTCAATGGAGCATATATAGTGTTTTCACGTTGCTTTTAACGCTATTGCTTGCTAGAGATATTTTTTAATTACCTGATTCGATAACATCGCAGAAAAATCTGGGGTTTTTGGCAATATCTTTTAAAACTCCTTCCGTTTCTCTTGCCGTTAAGCCTTGTGAGTCTACAAATTTTTCACCCTCTTTTTTTCTTTGTCTTTTTTGGACAATCGTGCCTCCGATTTTTTGGGTTTCTATTACATTTGAGATCTCATCTTCAAGGAAAACTGTTGCCCTAACAGCGTATTCTGGGGCATCAGATTGAATTATTAAAAATCTTGTATCATATTTTTTATCCGCCTGGGCAAGTAAGCCTTCGTTTAATGTTTGTTTCTGTCCGCTCCAGAAAGGCAGATATCCGAAAGATTGCTTTCCGTGTGAATAATAAATATAGCCCCAAAGAGTATTAACATACAGTGGAGCAGTTACTGCACAGACTGAAAATTTATCTCCTTTCGCTTGTCTATATGTATAGTCAATAACCGCTTTTTCATCTTTTAGTAAAAATTGATCTCCTCCAAGCATTGACGTTGCCTTAAAGTTGTCTTTTGCCATTAAGTTGAGGTTTCCCAAAATTATGGCCAACAATAGAAGAAGTCCAAGGAATCTATAAGTTTTGTTATTTAAAATGTGATTAATGCCCAGTGCAAATAAAAGAGTAACGGCACCAAAAATCGTCGTTTGGCCTACATGGACATTTAAAACTCCGCTTGAAAAGGCAAATAAAGGAAAAGTTGAGAAAACCCAGGCTAAAAGAAAAATAAGCTCTGGTCTTTTCTTTTCCATTTTTACAGCCACTAAAACTAAAATAATAAAAATTGATAAAGCTAGAAAGTTATTAAACGAGAAAAAGGAGAAATATAAAAGCTCGGAGAGTTTTTGGAAATAGTTGAAAAAGTTTTGAGAGATAATGACAAGATCCTGTCCGCTTGTGTAATAAAGCAGCGCTTTAAACCCCTGGAAATTCCATTTAAGCTCTGAGATTAAAAACGTGCTTAAAAGTAGAATTAAGAGCAAAGAATTTAGTACAAAGGTCTTAAGACTAATTTTTAGTTTGTAATAGAGAAAAAAGATCGGATAAAAAAAGATAAGATAACCCAGATAGATATTTGATCCGGCAGATATGGCAAGGCCGACGACACTTATGGTAAGTCCAATATTTTTCTTTCTAAAAATAAATAGGGAAAGTCCTGTAAAAAAGATGATTGAGCCAATAACCATAAGTGAGGCATTAGATATAAGCTTGGAGAAGGCAAAAAATTCATAAGAGAAGACCCACATGAGACAAGCAAGAATGCCAACCGATTTTTTCTCAAAGAGTAGTACCGAAACATAGTAGAGAACAAAGACCATTGAGAGATCTAGGAGAATAAAGAAAAGCGCTGCAAAATTTACATTGAAGTTAAAAATTAAATAGACAGGGGCAAGAAGATAATACAAAAGGGGGCTATTAAATACTCCTGGTATATCTGTTTCTGGCCCTACAAGCTTTAGATCTCCTTTGGTAATAATCTCAACAATTCTTTGGGCGTCTCTTGCCTGATCATAGGCAAAAATAACATTATCCCAAAGATTAAATACTCTTATAGAAAAACCGATTAAAAAAATAACTACGAGGGAGGATATTATAAGCCAGTTTTTCTTTAGAAACTGGGAAATTAATAAATTCATGTTTTAGAACGCGAAATCTATATTATTAGTAACACAACGGATGAGCATTTGTAAACAGGCTTAAGATAACCTTGTTACGTTTACTTTATTCACCCGTTTTTTATATACGGCTATATTCTCTTTATATCTAAAAGAACTTATTTAGAAAATCTTAAATTTTTAAGGAGGTGATATAATGAAAATACTAGCTCTCGCAGTTTTAGCTTTGGCATTTTCCTTTTTCGTAGGCAGTACTTTTGCCCAGACGGCAACTCCTACGCCAACAGTTACAGTGCCAACGCAAGCTCCATCAACAGGCTTTGGAGGGGCTTAAAATAATTGAAAAAACTACTCTTTCCCATAGTATTTCTTATAGTGATAGTAATCCTAGGACTTACCTTAGGAAAAGAGTATGTGGGAAAGCAAACGACATTATCAAAGGATAACCTTATTAATTCTCCAATTACTTCTAATGTTACCTCTAAGGAAGTTGAAGAAAATTTCAGCATTCCCCAAACTCTTATCATTAAATCCCTAAGTGTTAACGCAGTAGTTGAACAGGTAGGAATGGATAGTGAGGGTAAAATGGATATTCCCAGTCAAGTTCAAAACGTCGCCTGGTATAACTTAGGATATAAGCCTGGCGCAAAAGGCCCAGCTGTATTTGCAGGGCATTTAGATACAAAAACAGGAGATCCTGCAGTTTTTTATAACATTGCAAATTTAAATAGCGGAGATACGATCAGCGTTATTGATGAAAACGGAAAGAAACTTACCTTTGAGGTTGAAAGGGTAGCTTCTTATGAATATAATAAGTTTCCTCTACAAGAAGTCTTTGCAGATGCAAGCGCAAAAAGACTTAATTTAATAACCTGCGGAGGAGATTGGGATAAGCTTTCAAAAAACTATTCCAATAGAACTGTTGTGTATTCCGTATTGAAAGAGCAATAAGCCTGGATTTACCCCTCAATTTTTGTTAAAATATCTTACATTCCGTGATAGCTCAATGGTAGAGCAGGTCGCTGTTAACGACAAGGTTCTAGGTTCGAGTCCTAGTCACGGAGCTGCATATTTTAGCCTCAAGATTGACATTTATCATATTAGTCTTATAAGATAATATCAATGCTTAGGGTTTTGAAAGCAAATTTATTGAAAAACAGGCTTTATACAGCTTTTTTCCTTCTGGTACTTTTTTTCTTTTCATTTCTCTTTGTTGGTACTAAGCCAGCGCTTTCGCAAAATGAAAACAATGAGGACACAAAAGTGGTTCAAATTAAACGTGATGGCAGGGAATTTACAACCAGAATCCTCAAAGAAGTTGCCGACCCGCTTTATCAAAGACCACAAAGAGAAGGAAGCCTTATAGTTAAATTCCGCCCAAACGTTTCCGAATCCGAACAAGACCAAATTAATAAAACAATTGGTGTTTTAAAAACAGAGAAACTTTATCTTTCAAAAACAAAAAGAATTAAAGTCTCCCAAAGTAACGTTGAGAAAGCGCTTAATGCATATAAAAGTAATGTTAACGTAGAATATGTAACGGTTGATCGTATAGCAAAAGCTCTCCTTACTCCCAATGATCCTTCCTTTTCCCAGCAATGGGGACTGACAAAAGTCGGTGCCGTGGGGACTTGGGATATTGCAACAAGCTCCTCACAAACCAGAATTGCAATTTTGGACTGTGGCATCTATGACAGCGCTTCAACATATAGGGGTCCTGATGGTAATTTTGGTCATCCTGATATTAGAGACAAAGTTATCTCTCGCGTCAATTTCACAACAGCACAAGACGCTGACGATTTTTGCAATCACGGAACGCACGTTGCGGGAATAGCAGCAGCCTCAACCAATAATGGTATTGGTGTTGCAGGTTTAGGCTACAATGCAAGTATTGTTAATGTTAAAGTTTTGGGTGACAACGGCTCTGGTTCTTTCAGCTGGATTATTAACGGAATTTTATGGGCTTCAGGCTGCGACACTGATCCTTGCGGACCAAGACGGGCAGACATCATTAATATGAGCCTTGGTGCAACAGGAACTTGCGATTTACTCCTTCAAGAAGCAATTGATAAAGCGTGGCAGCAGGGAATGGTTATTGTTGCTGCAGCTGGCAATAGCGGCGCAAATGGAGCAATAACGCCTGCAAACTGCAACAATGTCATTGGTGTAGCAGCTTCAGATCAAAACGACAACAAAGCCAGCTTTTCTAATTTCGGACAAAACGTTGATGTGGCAGCTCCCGGGGTAAGCATTTTGTCCACAAACTATGTTGGAGGCTACTCTTCATTTAATGGCACTTCCATGGCTTCTCCTTTTGTTGCAGGACTTACTGCTTTAATTTGGAATACTTCATATAACACAACTAATAACGGTGTTGTTAACCGCATTTTCCAAACAGCCAATGCAAATAAACTAGCCGGTTCAGTGTATGGAAGAATAGACGCTTATAGCGCAGTTATAGCAAACGGGGCAACACCAACACCTACGCTTACACCAACCCCAACTTTAACGCCAACGCCTACTCCTTCCCCAACGCCAACTCCTACGCCTTTAAGCTGTAGTGCGCCAACTATTTTAAGTCATTCAGATACAAATGTAACAAGAGGAGGAACTGTAAGCTTTTCCTGGAATACTGTTTTAGGTGCAACAAGGTATAGGGTTCAAAGGCAAAATACTAACGGTTCATGGTCAACCCGTACAACAACCTCGGCAAAAAGCTTTAACGGAACAGACTCCTCAAATGATCCCAACTGGCGGGTATTTGTTTATTCAGGAAGTTGCACTCCGCTTCCTGGTCCCGCAACTGTTTTTGACCCGTAAGACGCTAAGTGTAGTAGAATAAAAAGGATTTATGAAAAAAGCTTTGGTATTTTTGTGCGTTATTTTACTTATTATTATCACAGTAGAGTCATTATATATTTTTCAAAACAAATGGTTTAGGCAAAATATTGTTGAGAGCATTGTTAAACCAAAACCTATTCCAAAACCTTTAACTGCCTACACGTTTGAAAACTTAAAAAAAACAAAGTTTCCCAAAAACCAAATAACACTAGGTCCTGTTATAAGCGAAACAAAGGATTTTTTTTCGCAAATGTTTTATTTTTCAGTACCCAAAACTCCGACAGGAAAGCAAATGGAAAAAGTGTCAGGGCTTGCCAATATTCCTAAAAAGAATGGGGAATATCCGGTGATTGTAATGCTTAGGGGGTTTATTCCAGAGGAAAGTTATAAACCCGGGTCTGGAACCCAGCCTTCTGCAAGTCAGCTCGTAAAGAGCGGTTTTATAACACTTGCTCCGGATTTTTTAGGATTTGGAGAGAGTGCAAGTAGTTCAGCAGATGCGTTTGAGGGAAGATTTCAGACATATACAACAGCTCTTACCCTGCTTTCATCTCTTCCCACTTTAAACAGCGGTTTAGAAAAGATTTACGCTGGAACCATCTCTGCAGATTTGGAAAAGATAGGGCTTTGGGGGCATAGTAACGGAGGTCATATTGCGCTATCAACTCTTGCCATAAGTGAGGTTTCGTATCCAACAGTTCTTTGGTCTCCTGTTTCCAAGTCTTTTCCTTATTCAATTTTGTATTACACCGATGAATATGATGACCAGGGAAAAGTTATGCGAAAATCTTTATCTGATTTTGAAAAGCTTTATGACGCAGAATTATTTTCCCCAGAAAAATATTACAAATGGATTAAAGCTCCTATAGAAATTAACCAGGGAACAGCGGATCAAGAAGTTTTGTACTGGTGGTCTGACGAATTAGTAGAAACCTTGAAAGAAAACAATATTCCTGTTACTTATTTTACCTATCCAGGGGCAAATCATAATCTGGTTCCATCAGGCTGGTCGAGTGCAGTTTTAAACACAATTGATTTTTATAAAAAGGAATTTAATAAGTAGCAAAACTTATTCTATGGATTATAAAGTAGTTATTATTGAAGAAAGCTAAGAAAAAGGGTTTGGTAAAGGAAATAGGTTCTAACACCCTTCATCCCACGGAGCAAAGTTTTTATTTACAATAATCGCTTGTTTTACCACTCTCATAATCCGAGGAAGGAAGTGACAAAACTTTCGCTTTGTCCTCGGAGGATATCCAGTCAAACCAACAAACTGCATAACTCTCAATCTCATAAGTGTGTTTGGCAGCCCAAGCAGAATCTTTTGAAGACTCATTCTTTTGTCTGTAATCATAGGCTCCCCAGTCTACAAAAGTATTAATCCCTTTCAAAGCGCTTGGCCCTCCTTTTGTCAAGCCCACCGCGGTTGCAATTACTTCCCCTTGCTTTACTTTCATAGGAGGGTAGACTTCTGTTGTTCTGGAATCCAGTCCTTTGGGCATTGGGAACTTTTCCGCAATAGCCTGGAATTTTGGCGTAAGCGTAAGCAAATGACCAAAGCGATACCTAATTCCACAGGGATGAGCAAAGTCAAAAGTGTACTGAATTTCACCATTCACCGGATACCGGGCTCCGGCAATTACCTCGGCATCGTAAGGAGCAATAACCTTAATCTCGTCAGGACGGGAATTGTCAAATCTGAAGCCTCCGTGCGGTTTATAGTCTCCGCCTCTATACTGACCAGGGTAAAGAATTGATGTTGCCTTACTTATATCTATTGGCATCTGAAAAACAAAGGGCTTAGGGCAGGATTCATATGACTTTGTAAATCGCTTGATTTCCCGCATTGGTAGGATCTTTTCCGGATCGCGGATCAACGCAGAAATCAGAAAGATTACAAATCCTGCCAGAACAACGAGTAATATTTTCTTCATTACTTAAAATGTATCATATTTTTACTTCTGTTATAATATCGCTACTCTTTATTGAGCATGAAATCTAAATCACTTGGCGAACTTGAAAAACAGGTAATGGATATCGTTTGGGAGACTAAAAGTTGTTCAGCGCGTGACGTTCTTGGTAAACTGAATCTCAAGAAGAAGTTAGCTTACACTACTATTGCAACAATTCTCCAAAGATTACATAACAAGGGGTTTGTTAAAAGAATAGAAGATAAAAGAGGATATCTTTATTCGCCAAAGCTAACAAGGAAATTCTACACTAAGAGCATTGCTCAGTCATTCTTAAGAAAATTTATTGATTCATTCGGTGACAGCGCAATTGCCTCATTTGCCCAAAGCGTTGATAAACTTCCCGAAAAAAAACGTGAATATTTTTTGCAACTACTTAAAACAAATGATAAGAGTTAATAAAAACCTTGTTTTCTTTTCCGGATTGTTCCTTTTCGCAGGAACAATTTTATTCTTGGGCACTGAAAAATTCCTTCCCTTATTCACCCACGCCACATATTATTGTCAATCATTTATTAATACCCATATGACCCCTATTCCGCATCTTTTAAGCACTACTCCGGTTGCGGTTTTAGTTATAATAGCGATAGTTTCATTTACAAAATTACTTATTTTATTATTTAAAGCTTGGTTCATTAGACGTTCATTAGGAGGAGAAATAATAGCTGAAAGAAGAGTAGATGAACTTATAAGAAATCTTGGGTTGGAAAAACAAACAAGCATTGTTAAATCAAACAGGAAATTTGCTTTTTGCTTAGGTTTCCGCCGTCCCAAGATCTATTTATCAACTGGGCTAATTTCGAAACTATCTTTAAAGGAAATAGAAGCAGTTCTTAGGCATGAACAGTATCACTTAGAAAATCTTGATACATTGACTCAGATGATCGCTTCCACAGCTTATTCTCTTTTTCCAATCTTTCCATTAGTGGGTGATCTTATTAAGAAATACAGAATAGAACGGGAAATACAAGCTGATAAATTTGCTGTTTCTAAAATAGGCAATACTTATCCTTTGGTTTCGGCTTTGAGAAAATTTCTTGCGTTTACAACAGTTGAAAATTTAGCTCTTGCTGCAATTGCCGATCAAGATACTCTTGAGCCAAGAATCTACTCACTTATTAATAAATCATACAATCGTAGGCAATTTCGATTAAAACACCTTTTGCTTACCATCTTTTCATCGCTTGTGATTGGAGCTATCTTTATAACCCCAATTTATGCAAAAGAAATACACAGCGATAATCAGGATGTCGTAATGTTATGTGGTGATGGTGGAAAATGTGCCAATTCATGCACAACAAGTTTGCAAAATCTAAATAAATCAAAAAGACCCATTAATCAAATGTTTGGTGGAAAAAATGCTTCAAATCCATACAGCCTGGCACACTAATACTTCGAAGATCTCAACTTGACAGAATTAGTAGTATTTTACTACACTATGTAGTATGTCTGTAAAAAAAGAAAAAGGCTCAATAACGAAAGTTAACATGACTGCTAGATCAACAATTATTGCTTTGTTTTCCAAGATTACTGTTCCCCAGGCGCTAGTTTTACTTTTAATCATAGCTTCTTTTTTAATTGGAGTTTTATATACAAAAATTCAATATCTTGAAAAAAACAGTGCCTTAGAAGCATTGCCTTCCGATCAAGCAGCCGGTGGCCAACAACAGCCTGCGCCGCAAATAAAAGTAAATATAAAAGATGTTGATATTAAAAATGAACCATATATAGGTGACCAAAACGCTTCGGTTGTCATGGCTTATTGGCTTGATTTTCAATGTCCGTTTTGCCAAAGATTTGAGACAGAGACCATGCCTTCCTTGGTTGAAAAATATGTAAATACGGGAAAACTTAAAATAGTTTTTAAAGATTTCCAATTCTTAGGTGAGGATTCGACAACAGCAGGCCTTGCAGCAAACGCAGTTTGGGAACTAGCCCCTCAAAGCTATTCAACATGGCACAAAGCAATGTATGAAAAACAAGATGGTGAAAACGGAGGATGGGGTAAAAAAGAAGACATAATTATTTTGACTAGAACTATATCAGGGATAAATGCTGATCAAGTATCAGCGCTTATGGATCAGAAAAGAGAAGCTTATCAGAATGAATTGGATGGAGATAATCAGGAAGGAACTAAGTTTGGGATATCAGGTACTCCGGGTTTTGTAATAGGAGAGCAATCTATAATTGGGGCACAACCCCTTTCAACTTTTACTCAAATAATTGATGCTCTTTTGGAAAAGTAATAGGTTTTTTCAATGATGCAATCTTTTTTATTCTCACTTACTCAGGTTTTCTCAAAGCCATCTTACATAGTTTTGTCAATTTTAGCTTTTGTTATTGCAATAACTCTTGCCATATGGCTTCCAAATATTAATTTTCTAGCTCATACTGCAACTTCGGATGTATATTCTTTTTCTCAAAAAGTTGGAATTATCGGCAGCGTTTTTGGTTCTATTCAAACGAATTTTACGCCTCTTTCCCAAACTATAACGTTTTTGGTTGCATTTCTTTTTGCAATAAACTTTAGTTTTTTTATTTATTTCTTTCTTCGCGCGGCAAGACTAAGCAAAGAAGCAGGAATTGGTACGTCTGGATTTCTCTTAGGGTTAATTGGAGTGGGTTGTGCTTCCTGCGGATCTGTTATTCTTTCTTCATTTTTAGGAATAGGCATAACTGCCGGTTTTATCGGCGTTTTGCCTTTGAAAGGAGCGGAGTTTGGATTACTTAGCATTCTTCTTTTAAGTATTTCTATTTACTTTCTTTCTAAAAAAATTAAAGACCCAATTGTGTGCAAAACGAAACCTGCTACTTTTAAGTTTTTATTCAAAAATGTTCCTGCATGGGCTAAAGTTGCCATATTTATTTTTTTGGCGTTTGGCACAGGCGTTATATTTACCCAGAGGTATTTAAATGGAGAAGATATTATCAGACAAGCTCTTGCCGCAAAATTTGAAATGTTAAGCCAGAACGGTAACTCATCGTGTTTGGGAGATTTTAAAGATTCAATATCCACGATGCCTGATGATGCCCGCCTTCAGGGGTCATGTTGTTCTCCAATGAACATGCATAGATATAGCGAACAGATTGGAGGACTGAAGAAGTATAAAAATATTAAAGAGATTCCTCCAGACCCTTATGATATCGAGACGGAGCTTGCAAAAAAATTATTATCTCATTACGATGATAAATTAACTCCCAAGCAACAAAAAGCCTATGACTATGCCATGCAAAATTCAATGGAAAAAGGACCATGTTGTTGTAAATGCTGGAGATGGTACGTCTATGGAGGTTTAGGAAAGTTCTTGATTCAGAATTATAACTTTACAGGAGAGCAAATTACAGAAGTTTGGAATTTGTCCGACGGGTGCGGAGGTCAAGGAGATCACGTTAATCATAAATAATGACAACTGAAAATAAAGTTATTATTGGCGGAACAGTTATAACAATACTGGCTATTATTGGAATATCTTTCTTGCTGACAAATAACTCATCTAGCACTACCTCAATTCCCGATGAGCAAATAGTTGCCAGAAACGGTCTTCACTGGCATCCAAAACTCTCAATTGTAATTAAAGGACAAAAACAAGAATTAACTGATGAGATTGGCTTGGGCAGCGTACACCAAAAAATGCATACACATACCCAAGATTATAAAGACGGATTGGTGCACATGGAAATGTCTGGTGTTGTTACCAAGGATGAAACAAAACTTAAAAATTTTTTCAGAATCTGGGGAAAAGAATTTAGCTCAACAAAAATATTTGATAAAGCAAATGGAAGCGATGGGAAAGTGAAGATGATAGTTAATGGAAAAGAAAATACAGAGTTTGAAAACTATGAAATGCGTGATGGCGATAAAATAGAGATTTCGTATGAGTAGCAAAACGGTTGCAAAATTAACCTGTCCCATATGCCAAAAGTTACAAACCGCAAAAATGCCTATTGATGCTTGTCAATATTTTTATAAATGCCAAAGTTGTGGTAAGATGCTAAAACCAAAAGAAGGAGACTGTTGTGTCTTCTGTTCATATGCAGATACAAAATGTCCGTCAAAGCAATCCACGTCAGCCTAAATTCTATATGAATAAAGAGCTTTTAAATAAAATTTCCAGTATGCAAAAGGTGCTTATCGCTGTCTTTATTGCCTTTTTGTTTGTTGCCGGAATATATTTATATTTAAACCCACAAGATAAATTGTCTCAGTCGAAACAAACCGGAGAGTTTTCAAATGCAGTGAATAATTATCCTCTGGCAAAAACACCCGAAGTAGTAGAACTGAAAAATGGCGACAGTTATAATCTTGCCGCAAGTATTGTAAAGAAAAATATAAAGGGTCAGGAGATAAAAATGCTTGCCTATAACGGTTCTATTCCGGGTCCGATTATTAAATTGTCTCAAGGTGCAGAAATTACAGTTAATTTCAAAAATGAGACCGATGTTGACTCAACAATTCATTCACACGGTGTAAGGGTTGATAATAAGTTCGATGGAGTGGCTGATGTAACCCAGAAAGCAGTGAAACCTGGAGAGAGCTTTAGTTATAAACTGAAATTTCCTGACGCTGGAATCTTTTGGTATCATCCTCACATCCGTGAGGACTATGCGCAAGAACTAGGTATGTATGGGAATTATTTGGTTACGCCAACACAGAAGGATTACTGGGCAGAAGTTGACCGAGAAGAAACACTGTTTCTTGATGACCTCCTGACAGAAAACGGAAAGATTGCCTTTTTTGATAGAAATATCGTTAACAACACGTTAATGGGGAGATTTGGTAACGTCATGTTAATTAACGCAGATGATAAATATCGTCTTTCAATTAAGCAAGGAGAAAGAGTCCGTTTTTATTTAACAAATGCTGCCAACACAAGAGTTTTTAATGCTTCAATTCCCAACGCTCAAATGCGCTTGGTTGGAGGAGATAACGGGAAATATGAACGGGAGGAATGGATCGATTCCGTACTTTTGGGGCCATCCGAGAGAGCAATTGTCGAAGTTTGGTTTGATAAGGCGGGAAAATATCAAATTATTCATAAAACTCCGGATAAAACATATACTCTGGGAACAATCTCAGTTGCAAAGAGTCCGGTTACCACCTCTTATCTTCTTACTCCCCGTGTAAACCAGGATTTTATAAATTCTCTTTCTTTCCTGCGCCCGCTTTTCACAAAGCCCGTTGACCAAAAACTCAATATAACCGTAGATATGATGGGAATGAACCAGGGCTCAATGATGATGGGAGGAAACCAGTCAATGGGCATGCAGGATGATAATGACGGCGATAAAATTGAATGGGAAGACAATATGCAGATGATGAACGCTATGTCTACGAATAAAAACATAAAATGGAAATTAGTTGATGATCAAACAAAAAAAAAGAGAACATGGATATTAACTGGCAATTTAGAAAAGGTGAAAAAGTTAAGATTTCAATTTTTAACAATCCGAAATCCGAGCATCCAATGCAGCACCCAATACATATTCATGGCCAGAGGTTTTTAATTTTAAGTACGAATGGTGTATCAAACGATAACCTTGTTTGGAAAGATACTGCTCTTGTGCAAAAAGGCGACACCATGGAACTCTTGGTTGATATGGAAAACCCGGGAGACTGGCTAATACACTGCCATATCCCAGAACACATGGAAGCAGGGATGATGTCGCAGTTTAAAGTAATTTAAAATTCTTTTCTTTGTAAATTTATCATATATTACCTCTTGACAAGTGTATTTTGGCAATGATATATTCGAAATATCGAATATGTATTCAGAAGTATTTTTCTTTCATGCAAAGCTTTTGAAAGCCTTGTCCAATCCAAAGCGTCTTGAAATTCTCCAGCTTCTTAGGAATCAGCAGTTAACTGTAAGTGAGATTCAGGAAATGTTGAGTTTGCCCCAGGGAAATTTAAGCCAGCATCTTCAAGTCCTACGTTTATCCAAAGTAGTTGAGGCGAAACGAGATGGAAAACAAATCCACTATAAGGTCGCTCACAAAAATTTCATTAAAGCTAGCGATTTAATGAGAGAAATTCTTATTGAGCAGCACCAAAATGACCCATTAATAAAAGATCTTGGTAGGAAAATGACAGATCTTGTTCCGCTCTCTTTAGATCCTGTATGCAAAATGAGATTAAGTCCAAAAACAGCATCTTTTATCTCAAAACTAAATGGTGATTCTTACTATTTCTGTGCATCCGGATGCTTTGAAACTTTTAATAAAAATCCAAATAAATATATACGCAAAAAATAATTTATGGAACTTTTAGTTAGTGCATCATTTATAGCAGCTTTTGTAGCAGGAATTGCAGCCTTGTTTGCCCCGTGCTGCGTAACAATACTTCTTCCCACATATCTTGCTTCTATTTTTAAGGATAGAACAACTGTTTTTCTAATGACATTTATTTATTTTTTAGGTCTTTTGACAGTATTTATGCCGATTGGTTTAGGCGCAGTAGCCTTAACCCAAGTTTTTAGTGCTTATCACAACATTATTTTTTCCCTAGGTGCTATATTTTTGATATTTTTGGGTGTATTTTTACTTTTGGGCAGACAATTTTCTCTTCCGTTTAATGTACACCCCGAACTTAAAAAAGCAAGTGCTGGATCAGTATTTACTCTTGGAATATTTTCAGGTATTGCTACAACGTGCTGTGCGCCTGTACTAGCTGGGGTATTAACTCTTGCAGCACTGCCCGGATCATTTCTGTTAGGAGGAGCATATACTCTTGCCTATGTTTTGGGAATGGTAGTTCCTCTTTTTATTATTGCCACAGTTTTAGACAGAGCAAAATTTACAAAGAAATTTTTTGCTTTCAGAAAAACCGTAGATTATTCCCTTTTTGGAAATAAAATCAGATTAACCCTTTCCAATCTCTTCTCAGGAGCGATGTTTTTGGTTCTTGGCATTATCGTTTTAAATCTTGCCAGAACAAACAATCTTACAGCGCATGCGTCTTATCAAGTAAGCATAAATATTTATCTGACAAGATTAACACAATTTATCAGTCAGTATACAAAAATTATTCCTGAAGTGGCGTGGGCTTTTGTCTTCGTTTGCATTTTTCTTTTAATTGCCTTTCTTGCAGTTAAACAGCTTAGAGATGCAAAAAATATTAATAAAGAATCGAAATTATGAAAGAAAATAAGCAAAATTTAATACTAATTGCGCTGATTGTAGGATTTATTATCCTTTTAATAGTTGTAGTTGTTGCGCTTGCCGATGATTCAAGTAAAACACCCCAAAATATAGAAGTTTCTAATCAGGATGATATGTCAGGTCATCACGAGTCAGCAGCGCCTGATGAAAATGCATTTAACTCGCTTCTTGGTAAAGTTGCTCCTAATTTTAATCTTAAAAGCTATGATGATAAGGAAATTGAACTTGAAAAACTTCGTGGGAAAAAAGTAGTAATCTTCTTTACTGAAGGGCTAATGTGTTATCCCGCTTGCTGGAATCAAATGGCGGCATTTGGTCAGGATAGCGCATTTAATAACAAAGATGTGGTAACTTTAAATATTGCCGTTGATAATAAAAATGAATGGAAAGATGCTGTTGAGAAAATGCCTGAACTAGCCAAGACTACAGTGCTGTTTGACAATAACAGAAGCGTTTCTAATGAGTATGGAGTACTTACCCTTGCCTCTTCAATGCATAAAGGGCAGTATCCGGGACACACATATTTAATTCTTGACAGAAAAGGCATTGTCAAGTTTATTTATGACGACCCGCAAATGGGTGTCAGAAATGATGAATTGAAAAAGGAACTTGAGAAAATAGAATAAAATGAGTATTAAAAATATTAAAAAAAAGTATTTTAATAAAAAATCATTTAAAAAAATTAAGAAGTTTTTTAGCGAAAAGGGTCTTAAATCTTTATTAATTTTTCTTGTAATAATTGCCTCTTTCTTATCTGGAATACTATTTGATAAGGTAACAATACTTAAAAACGCTGAGAATATCAAGAATACGGAGGTTTTGGAGAATAATAAACAGACCGAAGACCTAACTAGGCTACAAGATAAAGTCCTTAAGGAAAATTATGTTTTTAAAATTAAATGGGGAGATTTGGGTAAAAGAATGGTTGAGGATGGTGTTATTGATAAAGAAAAGTTTGCCCAGGCCATAACTGGAGAAAACCAACTTCCAAAAGATTTGGATAAATACTTCTCTGACGGACAGGATAAAATAGAAATCAATCCGCAAAATGCACAATTTTGGGTTGATATTTTGTGGGGACTGGGTCTTGCCAACAAAAATAGGATTTTGGAAGAAGGTGCTATGAAGCAAAATGGAGATACTTCTAATTTTGCTTCAACCGGAGGATGGACCCTGGGGCCCGAAGACCCAATGTCTATATATTCAAGATACTCATATATTAATCTTTCCCAAAGGGAGCAAGAGATTGTAGAAGAAATTGCAGGAAATATTTATAGGCCATGCTGTGGTAATTCAACAGCATTTCCTGACTGTAATCATGGAATGGCAATGCTTGGACTAATAGAGCTAATGGTTTCTCAGGGATTTTCCAAAGACGAGATTTATAAAACGGCACTTGCGTTTAATACTTACTGGTTTCCAAATACTTATCTAAATACAGCTTATTATCTAGATATAAACGGTAAGGATTATAATAAAATATCTCCAAAAGAAATTCTATCTGAAAATTTTTCAAGCGCTATGGGGGCTCAAGCAATTGCAAAAGAATCTGAAGGTGTTGAGTGGCCTGCGCTTCAAAGTAGCGGAGGAAGCTGCGGAGCGTAGAAAATGAAAAACAATATTAGCATATCAATAAGAAATGCCGCAGTTTCGACTATTATCCTTTTGCTAATTTATATCTCGATTGTTTCATTTGTAAGCGGATGGGATTTTACCAAAGACCAATTTTCAAGATATTGGTATTTTATCATAACGCTTGCGATAGGATTTGGCACTCAAGTTGGTTTTTACACCTATCTTAAAAATGCAATCAAACAAAATGCTTCGCCAAGGGTTTTGGCTGTTTCAGGGACAACCTCAACAGCGGCTATGATTTCATGCTGCGCCCATTATCTTGTAAATCTTTTGCCAATCTTAGGAGCAGTAGGTATTATTACTGTTATTTCTCAATATCAAATTCAACTCTTCTGGGTAGGAATTGCTTTTAATTTTTTAGGAATAGCTTATATGGCAAATAAAGTTTACAAATTTTCAAAAGTAATATGAGAAATAAATTAATTTTACTTTCGGTCTTAATAATAAGTTTAGCAATTCTTGCTTTTGTTATTTTGAAATTGCCAAGTCAAAACACCCAAACCCAAATCCAACCAAAAAGTAAAACAAGTGTTTTATACGAATCAAAAACAGATGAAAAGGGATCAGTAGTAGTAGAGGTCAAGCCGCTTTCGTTAATACCAAAAGACAATGTTTCATTTAATCTTACGTTTACGACCCATTCGGGTGATCTTAGCTATGATATTGCTGCTATTGCAAAACTTCAAGACGATAAGGGAAATACATCTAAAGCCCTATCCTGGACTGGAGGGAAAGGCGGACATCATCTATCGGGTATCCTTACATTCCCTAAACTATCAGAAGATGCTTGGGCTGTGACATTAACAATTTCGGGAATTGATAATCAGGATAGGATTTTTGAATGGGAATTAAACTAAGTATATGAAAAATAATTTAGTGGCCTGGGTTATAGGAGCGTTGGTTGTCGGAGGATTTTTTGGATTTTTAATCGGACAAAACAATCAGACATTTGAAAGAGACAGCATGAATGAAGCCGCCTCAATGATGAAAGATAACGGTTCTTACATGATGCAGATGGGAAAAATGATGAGGGAAAACGGAATGATGATGCAAAATATGGGAACACAAATGGGAGATCAGGATTTTTCCCAAAAAGGTAAAGAATTGGAAGATAATGGAGGAATGATGGAGGAAAGAGGTTCCCAAATGAACGATCGCGGTAATGGAATGATGAACTATTAAAAAAGGAGGTGAGAATAATGTTAAAACCAATAGCATTAGCAAATGCGTCTGCAGTTGTTGCACTAGGCATTTATGTTTTGTGCTGGATTTTGGCGCTTGTTGCTCCTGACTTTCTTTTCGTTGTTGCCAAAAGCTGGTTTCATGCATTTAACATTGACAGCGCGCAGACTGCAGCTTCGCTAAACATTGTGGAATTGGCCTTAGGAGCAGTAGCGCTATCTGTATTAGTCTGGGTAACTTTCTACGCCGGGGCTGTTTTGTACAATAAATGGGCAGAATAGATCCTAGCGTTACCGATTAAGTTTTTACAGAGTGGTAATTATAGTATTTGGCGGGTTATATTTTTATGGAGGAAAATATTCAGCTACGGAGATTATACTTAAAACAAGTGCGTCGGGGGGATACCAGGGAGACGTAGTGATGGCAGGAATTGCTAACCCAAAAAAATACAAGGAGATAATCAGTAAATATTTCTAGTGATTGACAAATATAAGAAGTCTTGCTAATATATCCCCTATAGGGGGATATCTGTAAAGAAAGAAAAATATGGCATATAGACCAAAAGATACTCAGGAAAGAATCATACACCGCCTTAAAATTGCCAGAGGACAACTGGACGCTGTTATAAAAATGGTAGTAGAAGATAAATACTGCATTGATGTAATTCATCAATCCAAAGCTGTTCAGGAGGCATTGAAGCAAATAGACAACATAATGCTTGAAAACCATTTACAAACCTGCGTTGGTGATTCTTTCAAAAGTGGTAATCAGAAAAAAGCAACAGAAGAGCTAATGCGGGTTTTTCGCAAAAACTAAACAGATATGGATTTTACCTATGCCTATTTAATTGCCAGTATTTTACTATTATTTGTTTGGCTTTTTCCAGGTTACGTTGAAGCAGTTTGGAATTTAAAGGCAATTTCAGGAATTCTGATTGTCGGAATTCCTATCGAAGAACTTTTATTTGCGGCCTCTCTTGGCGCAATGTGGAGCAGTATTTACGAACATTTTAGTTGGTATAAATTCTCAAAAAAATTATAAAGATTTATATAACTTAGGATATGAATAAAAATATGACTACATATATTTGTCCAATGCATAAAGAAGTGCAATTAGATAAACCCGGTAGATGCCCAAAGTGTGGCATGAAATTAGTTGAAAAAGGAAAGGAGAAAAACAATGAATGCTGCTGCTAAAAATGGAAAAATAATAGTTTATTCTTGCCCGATGCATTCGGAAGTTCGCTCAGACAAGCCCGGAACCTGTCCAAAATGCGGTATGAGGCTTATTGAAACAAAAGTGGAGAAAGACCACAAAGATGGAAATCAAACTATGAAACACGGAGAGCATGTAATGCAGCCTACTTCTGAAATGTCATTCTGGGATAAATTCAAAATGAGCATGACCATGAGTATGGGTATGGAGCATGGAGGGTTGGCTGGGAGGGAGATGGCAAAACTTATGGAAGAGGATATTCGCAATAAGTTTTTCTTTGCACTTTTTTTATCGTTTCCGATTATTCTCTATTCTCCACTTGGAACCCAATTTCTAAAAATAAGTTTGCCGGAACTTATTCCAACACCCTGGCTTTTGTTTTTACTCACAACTCCTGTTTTTTTCTATTCCGGATGGATTTTTTTGTATTCAACCTACAAAGCATTACAGGCGAAAACCTTAAATATGGCAGTTCTTATTGCGGTCGGTATTACAGCAGCTTATGTCTTTAGTGTTGTTTTGACTCTTCTTGGAAGCTTAGACTCGTATTATGAGGCTGCAGCACTTCTTATTACTTTTGTTCTCTTTGGGCACTGGATGGAAATGAAATCAAGAAGGGGGACAACAGATGCTCTGCAGGCGCTTTTTAATTTAGTACCCCCTCAGGCAAGAATACTTAGAAACGGGAGAGAAGAACTTATCCCAACTTCCCAGGTAAAGCTTGGAGATATTATTATTCTTAAACCAGGAGATAAAGTGCCGGTTGACGGGCAAATCTTAGATGGCGAAACAGCAATAGATGAGTCTTTGGTAACGGGAGAGTCACTCCCGGTTGCCAAGAAAAAAGGAGATAATGTAATTGGAGGCTCAATTAATACTTCCGGTTCAGTTAGATTTAAAGCAACAAAAGTCGGAGAGGATACTGCTCTTGCTCAGATTGTTAAAATGGTAGAAACAGCGCAAAGCTCAAAAGCTCCGGGACAGAAAATTGCAGACAGGTTTGCAAAATATCTCGTAATTGTTGCAGTCGGAGGCGGACTGCTAACTTTCTCAATCTGGTTTTTTGTAATTGGTCAAACTTTAATGTTTGCCTTAACTTTTGCAATTTCTACTGTAGTAATAGCCTGTCCTGATGCCTTGGGGCTTGCCACGCCCACTGCTGTTGCAGTTGGAACAGGACTTGGTGCAAAGCACAATATCCTTATTAAGGATGCACCCACCCTTGAGCAAGCTTCAAAAATTCAAGCAATAGTTTTAGATAAAACTGGGACTTTGACCCAAGGCAAACCTACCATTACCGACATCGTTTCCGCAGAAGGATTTTCGGAAAACGAAATCATTGAACTTGACGCAGCAGCGGAAGCCAAATCTTCTCATCCATTAAGTCAGGCAATTTTGGAGGAAGCAAAGAAAAGAAAATTAACTATTCCAACTAAGGTTGAAGGTTTTAAAAATCTTGCAGGACATGGGGTTGAGGCGAAAGTTTTAGGAAAGCACGTTCTTGTTGGAACCGTAAAGCTTATGAATGATAGGAGCGTAGATATAACATCTTTACAAAAAGAAATTGATAGATTACTAATGCAGGGAAAAACAATTATGGTTTTGGCGGTTGATGGGGAAATTGCCGGAATAGCGGCAGCCTTAGATCCAATAAAAGAAAATGCAAAAATCGCAGTTGAGCGTATGAAAGAGCTTGGACTGGAAGTTGCTATGATTACGGGAGACAATAAAAAAACCGGAGAATCAATTGGAAGGGAGCTTGGAATAGATAGGGTTTTTGCTGAAGTACTCCCCGAAGATAAAGCAAAATATGTTAAAAAACTTCAGGATGAAGGTAAATTCGTTGCAATGGTTGGAGATGGAGTTAATGATGCTCCGGCTCTTGCACAGGCTGACATTGGAATTGCAATTGGTGCAGGAACAGATGTGGCAATTGAGACTGCAAAAATAGTCCTTATGAAATCAGATCCTCTTGATATTTTAAGAGCAATTAAGCTTTCAAAAGCAACCGTTACAAAAATGAAACAAAATCTATTCTGGGCATCGATTTACAATTTACTGGCAATTCCGATTGCCGCAGGAGTTTTATATCCTAAATTTGGCCTAGAACTTCGTCCTGAGTTTGCAGCACTTCTTATGAGTGTATCCTCAATTATAGTAGCAACAAATGCAGTGCTTTTGAATAGAGCTGAAAAAAACCTGATAACTATTTAAAGCCTTAAATAAACTCTGATAGTTGATAAATGGTGTTATCTTGGAAGTATCAAGCATGAACCAGATGGCTTAAATGATTTAGTAAAAGAATATAGATTTGATATAGATACTTATAAAATTTTAAGCATATACATTTTAAACCCAAATAATCAAAAAAACATAAACCTTCTTAATAAAAGTTAATTGTACGATTTTGCTATAATCTACCCATGGCAATTATTAAAAAAGACGAAGTTTCCTTAAGAAGCTTTTCGGATAAAGATTTTGTCAAACTATTTCAGCTTATTGATAAAAATAGAAACCATATTGGACAGTGGCTTTCTTGGGTTTCCAAAACACATTCGGAAAAAGATGTTAAAAAAACTCTTTTAGAATGGAAAGAAAAAGACAAAAGACAGGAAACGTTACATCTTAAAATCTTTTACAACCAAAGCTTTGTCGGAGTGATAAGTTTTAATACAATCTCTAAAGAAAATAAAAAAGCAGAGATTGGCTATTGGCTAGACAAGAATTACCAGGGAAAAGGTATTATGACTAAAGCCTGCAAGCTTTTAATAGAACACGGATTTAATAAATTAAAGCTGCATCGAATTGAAATTTCCTGCGCAGACGGAAATAGCAAAAGCTGCGCAATTCCTCAAAGATTGGGTTTTAAAAAAGAAGGATATTTCAAACAGGCAGGTTTGATAAACGGCAAATTTTTTGATGTTAACTGGTTTGGATTAGTTGTTAATGATTGGAAAAAGATTTAAATACTACCACGTACAAAAATCACAGATATTTCGTCTAAAAATAGCTATAATCTTCTCAAAATTATTACAAAGATTTTATTTTAATTTTAAGGCAGGTGAACCTATATGGCAAAAACAAGAAAAGAGGAAATTAAAATTGACGGGGAACATTTAGTCAAGAAAGTAAAAGAACTAATAAAGGAAGGAAATATCAGAAAAATCACCATCAAAGACAAAAGCGGAAAGGAACTGATAACCTTTCCTTTAACAATCGGAGTAGTCGGAACCATGATTGCACCAGTCCTTGCCGCAATTGGAGCATTGGCTGCTTTAATGGCGGAATGCACAATTTCTGTAGAAAGAGAGGAGGAGTAGATTCATGAAGATAAATGCTAAGTGGCATAAAGCAAATAAAATGCCCAAAAATCCTTCCACTGAGCAAAGAATTGTTTGGCATAAAGACCATATTAAAAATTGCAGTTGCTTTCCCGTTCCTGCAAAGCTTAAAGAAGAAATGGAAAAACGAGGATAAGCTTTCTAGTTGCATTTAAAAATTTGTAGGCGTACGATTATAAATAAATGAGACTAAATTCAGTCTATACATACATAAAAGTACTTTCTCTTATTGGCATAGGTCTTGCAATCTATCTTCTTTATGAACAATTCACAAATTCCCCATTTAGCCCCTGCAATATAAGCGAGACAATAAATTGCGACCCGATAGTAAAAGGAGAACTGGCAAAAACCTTTGGCATTTCCACACCCCTTTTGGGGTTATTGGGCTATGTCTTTATTTTTATTTTTTCCTTTTTGCAAAAGAAAAAAGCACTATTTTCCGTTGCAACATTTGGCTTTCTGTTTTGTCTTTGGATAGGTTACCGGGAATTATTTGAATTTAAGACAATTTGTCCAATCTGTATTGCCTGCACAACGGTAATCACGCTTATTTTCATTCTCTCATTTTTGATAGTCAAAAAGACAGTAAAAAACTAATATATTATCCCCGCAATTTATAAAGAAAAAGCTCTAAAATGATATAATAAACACCCAAAATGAACAAAATTCCAAGAATTGTAACCATCAGCGGAGGAACAGGTAGCTATGTTGCCTTAATGGGTCTTAAAAAGTATCCTGTTAAGTTAACAGCTATTGTCACAATGGCCGATAGTGGTGGATCAAGTGGAAAACTTAGGGATGAGTTAGGAGTCCTTCCCCCCGGAGACATCAGACAGTGTCTCGTTGCTTTGGCAGAGTCACCAAGATTACTTAGGGAAATGTTTAACTACAGATTTGAAGAGGGAGGATTAAGGGGACATAGTTTTGGCAATATTTTCCTATCGACTCTTGCAAAACAGACGGGCAGTATGAAAAAAGCAATTGCAGAAGTTGGTAAAATCTTAAGAATTAAAGGAAACGTTGTTCCTTCTACTTTTACAAAAAGCGATTTATGTGTTGACCTTGAAGATGGGACAAGAATTATCGGAGAGACACATATAGATGTAGTTGAGAAGAAAGAAAAAAGGGCAAAAATAATAAAAGCCTATCTTTCTCCAAAAGCACAAATTAATCAAGATGCAAAAAGGGCAATAGAGAATGCAGATTTTATTTTAATAGGGCCTGGAGATCTTTATACAAGTATAATTCCAAGTCTTTTGGTAGAAGGACTTCCAAAGGCAATTAGGAGCTCAAAGGCAAAAAAAATATTTATCATGAATCTTATGACAAAATACGGCCAAACAACAAGGTACAGCGCAAAAGATCATTTAATTGATCTTGAGAAATATCTCGGTAAAAATGTTATTGAATATATTCTAATTAATTCAAAAATGCCAAGGCAACAAACACTTTCCTGGTATGAAGAGTACGAGGAATATCCAGTAAAAGACGATTTGGATAGTAAGAAATACAACATCATCAGAAAGAGTCTAATAAAAGACGTTTTAGTTTCTCAAAAAAGCTCAGATGAGCTAAGAAGAAGCATTATAAGACACAACTCTGAAAAATTAGCTAAAGAAATTGTCAATATTGTTACTGATTTAATTTAAAACCTCTTTTAAAAACCTTAAAGATATATAATAATAGATGAATGTTTCCAATGTCTTTTTTAAAACCCCTAGATGATATTTTAAACAAAATCACAATGTACAGGTTGGTTTTGTATTACCTTATTTTCCTATGGCTAGCTGCATTTAACTTAAGTTTTTTTGGCTTTTTCCCATTTGGCTTTATAGAATTATTAATTTCCTCGGCAATAATAATTTCAGTAAGTTTTTTGACAAATAAATTACTTGCAAGAATTTTTAATACATTTACAAATCTTGAATCAGTTTATATTTCCGCTTTCATACTTATCTTGATAATAACTCCGGCAAGGAGTATAAACGAATACATTTTTATAATTCTGGCATCTTTCTTTGCAATGGCTTCAAAGTATATTTTAAGTTTCAATAAAAAACATGTTTTTAATCCAGTGGCAATTTCTGTTTTGATAATGCTTTTATTTACCATAGGAGGGGCGAGTTGGTGGGTTGGTACTACAGTCATGTTGCTTCCGGTACTGTTTGGACTGTTAGTTATTAGAAAGATTCAAAGAGCTAGTCTGGTTTTAACTTTTTTAATTACATCTCTTTCAGCCATGGAATTTTTTAGTGTGATTAGTGGATTTGATGCTTTGTTAATTTTACAAAACACACTTTTAGAATCCCCGCTTTTGTTTTTTGCATTTGTTATGTTAACAGAACCTTCAACTACACCTCCTAGGCAAATCTTGCAGATTTATTACGGAGCAATTGTTGGAATACTATTCTATCCCCAAATTCACATCTCAAGCTTCTATTTTACCCCCGAAGCAGCGCTTGTTGCAGGAAACATATTTTCATATTTGGTAAGTCCTAAGGAGAAACTAACGCTTTCTTTAAAAGAAAAAATAAAATTATCCAAAGATACTTATGATTTTGTTTTTAACCTTAACAAAAAATTTTCTTTTACTCCCGGTCAATATTTGGAATGGACTTTGGGATTTAAAAATCCTGACAGTAGAGGCAACAGAAGGTATTTTACAATCGCATCATCTCCAACAGAAGAAAATTTACGAATAGGAATTAAATTCTATCCTAATTCAAGCAGTTTTAAGAAAAATCTTTTCTCCTTAAAACCTGGAGATAAAATTATGGCAGGAAGTCTTTCCGGGGATTTTGTCTTGCCAGATGATGCAAACAAAAAACTCGTTTTTATTCTAGGAGGGATCGGAATAACTCCTTTTAGAAGCATAGTTAGGTATTTGTTGGATAAAAACATGAAGATTCCGGCTGTGGTTTTTTATTCCAATAAAGAAAAGTCAGATATCGTCTATAAAGATTTGTTAGATCAAGCAGAGCAAAAACTTGGTATTAAGATAATCTATAATTTAACCGATTTGGAAAGTATTCCAAAAGATTGGAAGGGTGAAAAAGGAAGATTAGACGAGAATATGCTAAAAAAATACGTTTCTGATTATAAAGAAAGGATTTTCTATCTTTCGGGACCACATTCGATGGTTATGGGTTTTGAGGAAGTACTTGGGAAAATGGGAATAAGTAAAACAAATATTAAAAAAGACTTTTTCCCTGGGTACGTATAGTTATCCTAAACTTCTTCTAAAGACTGCTGCTTTTTCAATAAGTTTTCCAATTTGTTTTTTATTTTTAATGCCTTTGTAGATTCTTTCTGAAAGTGCTTGGTGAAGCTTTTCTTCTTTAGAAATAGGAAGAAGGCTTACTCCAAGATAATCTTCAATTGCTTTTACGTCTTCTGCAATATCTTTTCCATACTTGGTATTTTTAGATAATTCTTCTAAAACTCTTTTGTTTAAAAACCCGCCCGCTTTTAAAAGGTCTGATTTTATATTTATGTAATATTTTTCAAGCAATTTAAGTTGTTTTTTATTTAGACTATTTAATCCTCTTCCTGTTCCAAGTAATTCGGGGGGAATTCCTATTGAATATAAGGAACCTGTTAGGGGAATTGCACGTGGCAATTTTATTTTCCCAACCCCCCTTGAATAACCAAATAATCCAGTGTGTTGGACACGCTCTCTTCGTTTTGGGATATGCAAAGATATTTGATTAATTAATACTGACAGTTGTTCGATTGTATCTTTGTAATGTTTTTCAAAGATCTCAATTATTCTAAGTAATTCTTTTTCCTCAGTTTTGGAAATTAGAACAGCTTGTTGTGTGGGAAGTATTTCTTCCAACTCTTTAATTGCTTTTATAACCTCTCTTTTATCAAAGTCATATCTAAAAGCGCTTTGTATAGTGGTCGTTCTTACTCCTTTATATTCATTGGCAAATTGCCTGACAGTTCTTGGACTAATTCCACCCCTAAAAGGAAGAGCTGCGGCTCCAATTATGGGAAATAACGGAATCTTTAGTTTTTTCTCCAATAATCTAAATCTAGAAAGTGCGATTTTAATAGCCAAAACCGTAGGAACTATCCCTGAGTTAAGCGCAGGATCTGATCTTGCAAGATAAGGTCTTAAATATGGGGGAGTTTTCTTAAACCTTTTCTTGTACATTAATAAATATTTTTTCAAAATATCGCTTGATTTAATAATCACTTCTGTTTGTTCAAATAATGGAATAACTCTTAAATTAGTCAGGATTTTATCCAATTTGTATAAAGAGTGTTTTAGGAAATGTACTTGTTGATAGGCTTTTTGAATTTCCAATATTTCTTCTGCTGTCTCAGTCATTGGTAAAATGACCTCAAAAATAGGAGGCGTTGGTAAGTTAAAATGTTTTGCAATTGATGCGGCTGATGCAAGGTTGATAAAAGCCCGTCCTACTCTAAATTCCGTTTCAACTTTGGGATTGGGAAGCCTGAAAGTTAAGAATTTTTCTTGTCCTAGGGGATTTTTTTTAAAATAATTGAAATGTTCTCCAAATAATCTTTCCAAGACTGATTCATCAACCAATTTACCCTCCCAGTCCCATTTATACTCTGTTGCACCCAGTTCAGAAAAAGAAAGATATGCTTCGTGTGCTTCGAACTGGCTTTGGATAAATTTTTCGTTATGCCAGTAGGGTTTACCCGCATGGTCTGGATGCTGGGTGACCATTGTGGCAGGAATTTTTCTCGTTATTTTTACCATATTCAAATTTACCACCGCTAATAATAGCACAGCAGATGGTATTTGTCAGCGATATTACAAATATTTTTTGCAAAATTTGCTATGCTTTATTTATGAAGAAAAGATGGTTTAAGGAAGTAGGATTAATTTATGTTCCAATAAATTGGAAGGGGTTTTTAATAACAGGATTTATTGCGATATTTTGTATAAACGTTTTTTTAGTGATTGATGCCAATTCTCATTCAGCGAGTGATACTTTGTATGGTGTTTTTCCGTATGTGATACCAGCTCTAATAATCTTATATTTAATTGCAGTTAAGACATCAAAGCCTCGTAAGTAAATATTAATTTTTATATTCCTCTTTAACTTTATCTGAATATTTCTCTAAAAGCTTTTTAAGCTTTGGATCTATGACAAACCTGCAATATGGATAATCTTTATTCCTGTCATAGTAATTCTTGTGATAGTTTTCTGCTTCGTAAAATTCTTTAAACGGAGTAATTTCGGTAACAATAGGGTTTTTATAAACTCCTTCTTTTTCTAAATCTTTTTTTGATTTGACAGCTTGTTCTTTCTGAATATCGTCATGGTAAAAAATTGCAGATCTGTATTGGGTACCCATATCATTGCCCTGTTGGTTTAAAGTTGTTGGATCGTGTGTATGCCAAAAAATATCAAGTATGGTTTCAAAAGATATTATCGATGGATCAAATTCTATTTGTATCGCCTCGGCATGACCTGTTTCTCCGCTACAGACCTGATCATAACTTGGATTTTCTACTGTTCCACCGCTATAGCCTGGTTTTACAGATAGAACACCTTTAAGTCTTTTAAAGACCGCTTCTGTACACCAAAAACACCCATTGGCAAGCGTTGCTACTTCTTTACTTATCATATTTTTTCGTAAACTCATCAGCTTCTTTTTCCTGTTTTTTTACTTCCTCTTTGGTTTGTCTTTCCAAAACAGAGTTTCTGTGTCCTAAAATCACGTGTCCAATTTCGTGAATAATAGTATATCGTATTTGATCTCTATTTTGAAACAAAAGCTCATCTGATAGAAAGATAAGATGTTGATCTTTTAAATCATTTCCGGTAAAGGTAAAAGCCCATGCGTCCTCCATTGAGGCAAAAAACCAGCACGTTGAAGTAACAGTGTCAATGATATTTTGCGGAAAAGATAGAAGTGTTTCGCAAACAAATATTTTCATTTGCTTATTGCCTATCAGTTTTCCGTCAAAAGCTTGATAAATTTCTTTTAGGTCGTGTCTCATATAAAGATTTTAACAAAAAACCTCTAACACTTGCTTTTTAATTGAAATCAAGATAATCTAGGAGCATGGTTTACCTTCTTGTCAACTGGATAGTAAGCGCGATGGTTATTTTTAGCGTCGCTTACGTTCTTCCGGGTGCAGAAGTATTTGATTTTACTTCAGCCTTAGTTGTTGCTCTGGTTTTGGGAATAATAAATGCGCTACTTAAGCCAGTTTTAATAATACTTACTCTTCCGATAACAATTTTAACTCTTGGGCTCTTTACGTTTGTTTTAAATGCGCTTTTGATTCTTCTGGTAAGTAATATTGTTCCAGGATTTAGCGTAGACGGATTTTTAGCAGCACTAATCTTTGGTATAGCTTTATCCATAGTCAACACCTTTTTAAATAACTTTTTGCCCGGTAAATAGTATGTCTAAGAATTTAATTCCATTAATAATCGTTGCAGCTGTTATAATTATCGGAGCATTAGGAGTATATTTAGTCATGAACCAATCAAGTACAAATACAGATACCAATACCAACGTTAATTCTTTACAGAAAGCAGCTGGAAATACAAACCCTGCTTCTCCGACTCAAACCGGATCTCCGACTCCGGTTCCTACAATAGTTAGCTCTCAAACACTACCCGATGGTTTAAAAATCGATGATTATGCAATTGGAGACGGAGCTGAAGTAAAAACAGGAGACACGATAGTTATGCACTATACTGGGACTTTTGAAAACGGGCAGAAATTTGATAGCTCTGTTGATAGAAATCAGCCGTTTGAAACAAAAATCGGAGCAGGCCAGGTTATTAAAGGATGGGATGAGGGAGTAATTGGAATGAAGGTAGGGGGCAAAAGAAGACTTACTGTTCCTGGCTCTTTAGCTTACGGAGAGCAGGGAATACCGGCACAAGATCAACAAGGTAAGGCAATTCCCGGACAGTATGCGATTCCTCCAAATGCAACGCTGATTTTTGAACTAGAATTATTACAGATTAAATAATCTGGGGTTTTAAATTTCCTACCAAACTTAATTTATCTTCAAGCTCCTCTTTGGTTAATAATCCTTGTTGAGCTCCTATTTTTTGGATAACGCTTGCAGAATTAACAGTTCCCCAAAGCATTGCCTCAGTCAAAGATTTTCCGTTTAAAATTGCCGTAATAAAGCCCGCATTGTACCCATCTCCCGCTCCTGTTTTTTCAACTACGTCTACTTTTAAAATATCTAAAAAGTGCGCTATATTATTTTGATCAAATGCAAACGATCCATTGCTGGAGTCGGTGATAATCACATTTTTTGCCCCAAGACTTTTTAAGCCAAATAATAATTTTTTAATATCGGTCTGGTCGTTACCCAAGTGCTTATCCGTTCCGAAAAGGATTTTTAATGCTTCCTGTTTATTAACAAATAAATAATCAGACATCTCGATTATTTCCATAACTAATCTTGATTTCTCATCAAGCTGCAGGGTCCCAGGATTAAAGAAAAGTTTTGAGCCGGTCTTTTTAACAAAATCCAAAGTTTTCTCGTATGCATTATGCCACTGTTTGCCAAGACTTGATAAATAGACAAATCTTGCAGAAGAGTTATCAAATTCAAATAAATGTTGTCTTTCAACGTGTTCAACCAGAAGAGTCCTTTCGCCTTTAAAACTAAGACAGACTGAAAAAGAAGTGGATTTGTCTTTATCTTGTCTAACGAAAGCCGTATTGATATTTTCTTTTGCCAGCCTTGTCAAAATAAAGCTTGAAAACTCATCTCCGCCAATTTCTGCACAAAGACCGACCTTCTTACCAAGCCTTGAAACACCAACTGCCGTATTGCATGCATTTCCGCCAATATCTTTTAAATAGTTTTCTACATGTATTTTGTAACCGTAATCTATTAACAACTTTGACTTATCTTGATTTAAATCAAAGTGGGGATCGTCTTCGGGAATTTTTAAGAAGATATCTAATACCGCATCACCAATACAGAGAAGATCAAGCATAACTATATGTTAACTTAAATTATAGGCTCTGTACAGTAACCTTAAATTGACTTCAACCTATAGTATGGTATAATCAGCCCATGAGTCTAGATGAACGCCTAAGAAGAGTGGGAAAGGGTAGTCATCTTCGCGGCAGTATTACAGATGTAAGTCTATATGGTCCCCCAAGACAAGGAAGGAGACACGAGGGGGAAGCTGCTTCCGTTTCGCTTTTTGACCAGCAACCAAATCTACCCACTGAAGCTTCCCAGTCAGACGAACTCTATTTTCGTGCCGGAACGCCCTTTGCTAAATCTGTGCCTAAAACACAACGTGAATTTGACGCATTGCCCTGGTGGTTCTTACCCTTTGGTCATACAGTAAGCCCAGGTAGGCTGGAACCAGACGAAAAGGTAACAACAAAAATGGGTAATTTTGTTAAGATACACATACACGATATGGGAGATATTAGTAATGGATGGATAAATGTAGATAGTGGTGTACCAATTCCTCCTTTAAAAGGCCCCTTACTTAAATAAGAAACTTTTATCAGCACTTGACGTTATATAACATAATCTTTAAAATTTCCTTATGGATAAATGGTCAAAACCTGCTGATAGAAAGTCAATTCGGAAGGCAATGGATGCGTTAAGGAAAAATAAATTTAATGTGTTCTTGGTCGAAACGCCAGAAGATGCTAAAAAGAAATTCTTTGAGATAGTGCCAGAAGGCGCATCCATAATCAATAGTTCCTCAAAAACCCTTGACTCAATTGGAATAGCAAAAGAAATAAACGAATCAGGTAAATACGACAGTGTTAAAAATAAACTTAACTCAATGGATAGAAAAACACAGCATAGGCAAATGCAGCAATTAGGAAGTGCTCCCGAGTGGGCAGTAGGAAGCGTTCATGCTATTACTAAAGACGGGCATGTTTTAATTGCTTCAAGGTCGGGAAGCCAGATCCCAGGATACGCATATGGCGCAGATCATGTAATCTGGGTAGCAGGAATACAAAAGATAGTTGAAAATATAAATGAGGGGATTAAGAGAATCTTTGAGTACTGTCTTGTCTTAGAAAGCAAAAGAGTACAGAAAGCTTATGGAATGGAAAAAAGCACGGTTTCAAAAATATTAATCTTTAATGAAGAAATAAATCCTGACAGAACGACAATTATTTTAATAAACCAGGCAATAGGCTTTTGATGACTTTGACATTAGACCAGTTAACTATTATCATTTAATAATGAAAATCATAAATTTATTTTTAGATAAACTTCTTTTAGAAAACATTGTCCTTGCTCACTGTGACATTCCTTGTGGTATTTATGATCCACATAACGCTCAAATTGGAGCCCACACCGTAATTAGAATGACCCAGATGCTACAAGATCTAAAACGAGAAGATGAAGTAAAAGCAGAGCATGATATAGCAAGACTTACCCATGTAAAAGAAGAACACGGGCATTTGGTCGAAGACGAACTGGGAACTTTAGAAAATGATTATTTTAAACCCGAACATTTCCAAGCACACCCTAACCTTAAAGACCTACTGGAAAAGGCAGTTAAACTTTCAATTAAGGTAAGACAAAACATTGATATGGAATCTGCCAAAGAACTTTTAGAAACGGTTCTACTTATCTCAGAAATATTCTATAAGACAAAAAATGTTACCCCAGTTAGAGTAAAAAGTGTCTATCCAACTGAGGGTGAAATCGTTACCTACAAATAATGCTTCTTTTGGCAAAATACAAAATCACAGGACACAGTATGGAACCTCTTTTAAAAAACGGAGATAAAATTATCGCAACTGGCCTTTTTTATTTATTTCAATCACCTAAGATTAATGATATAGTTGTTTTTAAAGATAGCAAAGGCAAAGTATTTATTAAAAGGATAGAGAAGATTAATAAAGGAAAATACTTTATGTTAGGAGAAAACAAAAAAGACAGCTTTGACAGTAGAAAATTTGGGGAAATAGTAAGAAATCAAATACTTGGAAAATTTATTTATAAAATATAATGCTATTATCAGTTCTTTTGCTTTCAGTTATTGCATTTTTACTTATTCTTCTTTCTATGGTTTGGCCGCCTGATAGTCCTTGGGCTCCGTGGTGGAGAACAAATACAAAAACAGCAAAAGCGATTTGTAAGTTAGCTGATATTAACAATAAAGATATAGTTTATGATTTAGGTTGTGGAGATGGTGAAGTATTGATTCAATCTGCAAGAAGAGGTGCAAAAGGCGTTGGAATAGAGATTGATCCCTTAAGAGTAATAATCGCAAGGATAAGAGTATTTATTAACGGATTTGATGAGAAAATTGTTATAAAAAGAAATAATTTCTTTAATGAAAAATATAAAGATGCTACGGTTATTATTGTTTATTTAATTCCAAAGACATTAGACAAACTTTTGCCAAGGTTTAGGAAGCAATTAAAAAAAGGAACGAGAATCGTAAGTTACCGCTATGAAATGAAAATGCCTTTAAAAAAGGAAGATAAAGAAAACCACATAAGGCTTTATGTCATTTAAATCTTAGGACAAACCAGCGGATTTTATCCAAAACCTTATAAGCAAAATAGAGGTTTTTGTTGATAACCAAATCAAAACTTCCAATATATTCAACATGCCTTGGCCCGTACCCTTGTTTAAATCTATGAAATCCATAGTAGATATTGTCGGGTTTGGGATCAACTACGTTTGCTGCTCCCCACATATCAAAAGTTTTAAGACCTAGTTTTTTGCCAAACTTTATTGCTTCCCACATAACAAGATTTGATGCCATAACCTCTCTGTATTTATCGCTTGATGCTCCGTATGGGTAGTAAAGAGTATCTCCTAATACAAATAAGACCCAGGTAGCTAAAGTTTGGTTTTTATAGACGGCTTTTAATAAATGAATGGAAAATTCTTTGTGGTTTTTGTTTTTGAAAGTTTCCCAAAGAGTCTTGTGATACTTTTCATTGTGAGCAAAGAATTTTTGTCTTTGAGTAGTTTCCCGGGTTAACTTCAAATACTGTTCAAAGCCTTTATCACTATTGTCTTCAATTACTTCCACTCCTTTTTTTTGGGCAAGTCTAATGTTATACCTGGTTTTTTGACTCATGTTTTTCAAAAGCTCTTCTTCAGACTTTGTTAAATCAAGTACAAAATTATATTTTGTAAAAATAGGATGAGCCGAAGGGTAGAAATTTTTAAAGTTATATTTTCTTTCCCCTACTTTTTCAACATTTGGTTCAATTTGAATAAAAATACAATTGTTGTTTTTCCCAATTTTGTAAAGGTCATCTAACATTTTTTGGGTAATATCGCCTCCCTTTGGAAAATAGCCGATTTTATAGTTTGTATAGGGAATTGAATGAATAGTTAATTGAAGATCGTTTTCTCTTACAACTTCTACTCCTGTTTTTTCTCTAAATTCTCCCCAAAAAGGGTGTTGCAACGGATGAATGTTTGTCATAGGTATTCGGGTACGTCTTCTTGCATTCTATTTAAGCTTTTCTCCAAAGTTCCTTCAGGAAGTTCTAAGATAAATCTTGAAACAATATTCATAGTTTTTTGTCCAAAGAAAAGACGTTTTCTTGAATACGTTAAGAATAGGTTTTCTTTCGCCCTTGTCATTCCAACATAACAAAGTCTTCTTTCTTCTTCAAGTTCGTGTTTATCCATAAGACTTCGGCTGTGGGGGAATAATCCTTCTTCCATGCCGACCATAAATACAACGGGAAATTCAAGACCCTTGGCCGCATGTAAAGTCATAAGGTTAACCGCATCTTTTTTACCCATTTCATCTTTTATATGGTCGGGCATATATTCTTGCTCAACCAAAGAAACGTTTTCCAAAAAGTTTTGTAAAAGTGGAAAGGCAATGGCAACGGATCTAAGTTCTTTAATGTTTTCCAGTCTCTCGACGTCTTCTTCGTCTTTTTCATCATATAGGGAAAGATAATCCGTTTGTTTAAGAGCATTATCCATTAATTCAATTGTCTGTTTTTGACTTAAATCTTCTTCGGAAACATTTGTGCTAAATTCCAGAAACTTTTCAAATCTTCCCTTACCCAGTTTTTCAATTCTTTTTAGGGAAATTTTGTCTTTTGGATTAGCTAAAATCCTAAGATAGGATAAAACATCTTTTATTTCTTTTCTTTCATAAAATCTCGTTCCACCTATTAAAATATAAGGAATGCTTTGGTGAATAAATACTTCTTCAATAGATCTTGACTGAGCATTTGTTCTATAAAGGACGGCAAAGTCATAGTATCTAAGATGCGGATTTTGACTTTTTATTGCCTCAATTTCAGAAACTATAAATTCAGCCTCTTTTTGTTCATTGATTGCCTCAAATACGGAGACGTCTCTTCCTTCTTCATTTTCAGTCCAAAGTTTCAATACCGGGTGAGTGTTGTTTTTGGAAATAACAGCAGATGCCGCATCTAAGATTTTTTGGGTTGACCTATAATTTTGGGACAGAGAAAAAGTTTTGGTATTTTTAAAATCTTCTTTAAATTTAGAAAGATTTAAAAAATCAGCTCCTCTAAAACTATAAATGCTTTGGGAAAAATCTCCTACGACACAAACATTATTCCACTTTTTGGCTAGTAGTTTTGTTAAAAGGTATTGTGCGTGGTTTGTATCCTGATATTCGTCAATTAAAATATATTTAAATTTATTTTGGTATTTTTCCAAAACCAATGGGAAGGTTTTAAAAAGCTCAACTGTTTTTAAAATCAAATCGTCAAAATCCAAAGCTCCATTTTCTTTTAAAAGCTTTTGATAAATAACGTAAGCTCTCGCAACTATTTCTTGGAAGTGGCCCCTTGCGTATGTAGGATAATTCTTCTCATCAATTAATTCATTCTTGGCCGAAGATATTGTTCCTAAAACCGAAGCGGGTTTATACTCTTTTGCGGAAATACCAAGCAGGGTAAAAGCTTCTTTGATTGCGTCTTTTTGATCCTGCGTGTCGTAAATGACGAAATTTTTGGGAACTCCTATAAAATGTCCGTCAATTCTTAATATCTTTGCACAAAGAGCATGGAATGTTGAAATCGTAGGAAGATCATGCATGCTTTTATTATTTTTCTGAAAATATTTCTGAATTCTTTCTTTCATTTCACCAGCTGCTTTATTCGTGAAAGTAGAAAGGAGAATATTTGTAGGATCAATGCCTTCTTCGATTAGGTTTATAACCCTATAGGTTAAAACTCTGGTTTTTCCGCTTCCTGCTCCTGCAAGTATGATCATGGGGCCGTCTTTTTGGATTACGGCTTCAATTTGTTCCCTGTTGAGGTCCTTGAGAAAGTCTTTGTTCATACCGTATAATGATACCACATGGATTCGCTTTTTATAGTCGCTAACCTTAAATCCAACAAGACTTATGCTGAGGCTAAGTTGTGGCTGGACACCTTTGACAGAATTGATAAAAATCTTTTGGAACAAAAAAAAGTTATCATTTGTCCCTCCTTTGTTTTACTTCAGACGTTTAAGACGTTTATTAGTCAAAATAACCTTAGAGTAAGTCTTGGAGCACAAACCGTTTCAAGCGTTGACGAAGGAGCTCATACGGGAGAGGTAAACGCAAAACAGATTAAAGATTTTGCAGACTATGTAATCATCGGCCATTCCGAGGAAAGAAAGCTTTTAAATGAATCAGACCCTCTGTTGCAGGAAAAAGTCAATCTAAGCCTTAAATACGGACTTACTCCTATCTATTGCGTGCAAAATCAAGATACGTTTATTCCCCAAGGTGTAACAATAGTTGCCTATGAGCCGATATTTGCCATCGGATCTGGTACTCCCGATACCCCGTATAATGCAGGGAATGTAGCAAAAGCGATAAAAACAAAAGGAATACCTACGGTTTTATATGGGGGAAGCATAACTTTTACAAATGTTAAGGAATTTACTAAGGAATCTAGCTTAAGCGGAGTTTTAGTGGGAGGTGCAAGTCTTGAGGCACAAGAGTTTATCAAAATCATTAAAAATGCCTAAAAATAAAGCCATTATCGCAATCGGGGTTTTTGTGGCCATTTTGGTCCTTATCGTTATTGCAAAAACTGCAAGTTTTTATCCTTTTTTGTTTCAGCTAATTTTTGACAAGGAAGTAAAACTAAAACAAGCAGAGCCGAGCAAAATAAACGTCCTCATTTTAGGAATTGGAGGAGGATCGCATGATGGCCCAAATTTAACTGATACGATAATTTTGGCAAATATTGACGGGGCCAAAAATAAAGTAACACTTACTTCAATCCCAAGGGATTTATGGATACCTGTTTTAGAAGGTGGCAATAAAAAAATTAATGAAGCTTATGCAAAAGGAGAAGTAAAAAGAAAGGGAGGAGGAATAGCACTTTCCGAAGCTGTAGTTGAAAATGTCACGGGACAACCAGTTGACTATGCCGTTAGAATTGATTTTAACGGGTTTGTAAGAGCGGTTGACATTATCGGAGGATTGGATATTATTGTTGATAAAACTCTGGATGATTACAGATATCCGATTAGCGGTAAAGAAGACGACACGTGTGGTTTCTCAGAAGAAGATATTCAGGCTTTTGTAGCAACTGAAAGCGCGGAACAAAAACTGGCAGAAAAATTCTCCTGCCGCTATAAACATTTACATTTTGACGCCGGCCCTCAACATTTAGATGGAGAAATGGCACTTGAATTTGTTAGATCAAGACATGGAGTAAACGGTGAGGGAAGCGACTTTGCCAGAAGCAAAAGACAGCAAAAAGTAATAACCGCTTTCAAAGATAAAATATTTTCCGCACAAACTCTCATTAATCCTGCCAAAATCTTAAGTCTATATGACATCTTAAAAGATAGTATTGATACAAATATAAAACAGGAAGAATTTGATGATTTCATAAGACTTGCTCAAAAAATGAAAGATGCTCAAATAACCAGTCTCGTTATCGATACGGGAGATGAGGTTAACGATAGACCGGGTCTTTTGGACGAGGCCCCATATAAAGAGGAATATAATTTCTTATCAGTTTTGATACCCAGGGTTGGAAACGGAGACTTTTCAGAAATTCATCAGTATATTGACTGCCGGCTAAGCGGAGGAGAATGTCCTCTGACAACAAACTCTAAAAATTAATTTTATATAATTTAGCCTCACCTTTTTGATAAATAATTTCTCCTAAGCTTTTAATATTTTCCTCATTTAGCTCAGGATACTTTTCTTTTTCAAGTAAAGAGACAACAATATATGAAGCATTGTATTTTTTGATAATTTCCTTTGCCGTCTCAACATTTTTGGTTGTATAAAAAGTTTTAACATCATCCACTCTTGGTCCGACAACGTCGTAAGTTCCTCTCCAAAGCCATTCATGGACTGGCCAGCCCATGATTGTTGGAAGGCCAGTATTAGCAGAAATTCTGGCATAATCCGTATAAGAATCTCCTACTGCTTCAATTACCACAGGCTGACCCTTAATATTAATATTTAACCAGTTTATTAAATCAAAATCCTCAGGATGAGTGGTACTTAGATATTTTGTTCCATCAAGCCCTTTATAGATTTTCAAATTATCGTAATATGAATTGATCGCAAAAATCGGGTAGGAAAAAACCAAGTACAAAAGAATAAGTGTTGGGATAAAAAACAGTACCAATGTTTTTTTATTTCTTAAATGCATTAATATTTTTACGATTATGTACCCGCATGACAGCGAAAGCATAATAAAGGCTTCATAAGTTAACTTAAACATCGTGTTTGCTCTGTAATGGGCTGGATAAATATCTTTTACGTAGATTATTTCAGGAATAAGGATAAGAAGAGTGGAGAGTATTATTAGAAATGCTACAAAAATATCGCTTTTTGTAGTTTTATAATTTCTCTTAAATTTTAAAAACAGAATAAAAGAGATGACGAAAAAATAGAAGAATCCATAAAGAATAATAAGTTGCCAGATGGGAGATGTCTGACAGTGATTTGATTCGAAAAGTAATGGGCCAAGTTTTCCCATTTTGGTTAGAATTTCCGGTGCACAGATAACTCCAATGCCCGAGACGAACGGCTTGAAGTTAACGCTGAAAGGAAGAGAGAAAGCAAAAAAACCTACTCCTAAAATAAAGACAGATGAAAAAAAGTTTGAAAAAGAAACCTTTTTATGAAAGCTGATAAGTAAAATTATCAAAAACGTAAGCAAACCGTAAATTATTCCATCCCATGCATTTGTCATGTACATTACAGCAAGTAAGAATGACAAAATCCCAATATAAAGCTTCTTGACGTTTTCCTCTAAAAGCATTGCAAATATTAAGCCTATTGACAAAAGCACAATCGGAATATCTAAAACATGACCATGCAGGTCAGAGACTACGAAGGAATATAATGGAAATTCATGAATTGTAAATTGAATAAATCTTGTTGCGTTTGGATACCAATATCCGTTTGGAAAACTAAGCGGCAAAAAAGGAAGATTCCAGAAAACAATAGGATGGTCCTGCGGTATGTAAGCTTTAAAGAAAGCATAGATTGTTGTTAGGTTTCCTGAAAGAGCGACTAGGCTTGCTGAAAGAATTGAAGCAACAGCTGATTTTAAGGAAAATCTTTTATTGTCGAATAAATTTAGAACCAGAGAGAAAACCTGGGTAAAAGTTAAGGCAAATAAAAGACCAAGCATTAGATTGTAACCAATGTTTGAAGCAATACCGGAAAGTTTTAAAAGTACGGCTGTTATTAAGTGTCCGAAATAATAATAATTTATCGAAAAGTTTGTATACCACATATCCTTTGGCGGAAAATAGTCGCTTCTTAGGATTGAATTTACAAAACCAAAGTCCATGAATTTCTCAAGGCCGTTGATGTTGGGCATATTCCCTCTTATAAAAGACCAAAATATTAAAGCAAGCAAAAACAAAGCTTCCTCAATAATTATTAGCCTTAAGCTTTCCTTTAGTATTTTCCTAAAATCTATTTTTCTTAAAAGATACAAATTTAAAAAGAGGAATAAAAACAAAACGAAGATGATTTCAGAAAACGAGAATTTAAATATCTTAAGAAAAGAAAGAATGAAAACACTATACGAGATAAGAGCTATGCCGATTGTTTTTCCAAAAATATAACCTTTGTCTTTAAAGTTTTTAAAAAGAATTGAAGTTATTGGAAAAAACAATGCGCCAATGATTAAGAAAACAAACCAAAATCTTAAAATAGAGAATAAATCAATTAAATCTAGCATTTTGAATTAATATTGTAGATTATAAATCCATCTTTAGTATTTTCAAATACTTTTTTAAAGTTTTTATCAAAAAAACTTTTATTAACGACTGCATCTTCGTTATTTAAGTTAATATCGACATAATTTAGATGAAAATTTAAAGACTGTTTGCAGAAGTACTCCAAGTCACTGGTATTTAATAACTTTTTTCTGATATCATCCCTTTTTTGCGTGTTATACCCCTGGCTCCAGGCAAAATATGGCCAGCCTAAGAATATTTTCCTTCCAGCAAGGGATGCGTAGTTATAGAGATACTGGTTGTTTAAAAACACAGCGTTTTTACTCGTATTTTCCATTATCCATGAAATATTTTTGTTCTTGGGATAATCAGAAAGAGTAATCTTTGAATCATTTAAGATTGGGAAAAAGTCTATTATTCCAGAGAGCGTTAAAAAGAAAAACAAGACTACGACTAAAGGTTTAAAGATATTTCTTTTTTTCCAAAGAATATATAAGGCAAAAGCCGAAAACATACCCCCGACAATTATGGAAAAATTAAAAAACTTATGATTGGCTGCAATCTCCGGAGAAAACTGAATTAAATTTGCAACTATGAAAAGACTAACAAAAGAGATAAGAATCTTTTTGTTAAGTTTATTTGTAAGAAAAAATCCTAAAGGTATTAAAAAGATATTAAATCCAAGGTTGTAAAACCAATAATTTACAAAGCTAACCAGATTTAGATTTTCAACCAGGTAGCCTGGATTAATTGCAATTGCAGATTCTGATGGCACTTGGGAAAGGAATAAATACTGTGGAAGGGCAATGATACCCCCGATTAAAAGTACTAAGAAAATATATATGCGTTTTTCTTTTAAAAATATTAACATACAAGCTAAAACAAGAGCAGTCATTAAAAACACAGCAATATTTAAAAGGAAAGACAATCCAAAAACGATTGCTATTAAAAAAGTTTTCTCAAAATTTTTGTGTTTTGTATGCTCATTAAACTTAAGTATTAAATAGATAATAAGAAGTGACAAGGCATAAGAGAGGGCAACGTGCCTTTGGTTTGTATAGATATTTAGGTTCCAAAAAGCTGACACAATGCTATTGTCATAAGGGCCAAACGAAGCAAATTTAGTGCTAGTTAAAACTGCATAAATTGAATCTAAAGACAATCCATTTTTGGCAAAATAATTAACAAAACTAAGTGTTGAGTTAAACAGGAAAAGAATAACGCTAAGTACTCCAACAGCTTTTGATTTGAATATTTCTTTTGCAAAAAAATAGATCATTAATATTAGAAGGGTAAAACCAAAAATAGATGGAATATTTAGAGCAAGGTCAATTCTAAGTCCGATTTTTTCCAAAAAACCCACTAAAAGATAAAAAAGAAAATGATATTTTATTGCTGGACCGGAAAACAGGGGGTATTGCGGTGGAAGATTATCCCCAATTGAAAAGGATCTAATTAAAGGAATGTGACTTGAGAAGTCGCTCCAGGCTTTTGATCCAATCATCATTGAGCTACCACTATAAGAAAAGCTTGAAAACATAAGCCACGAGGAGAAAATTAAGGCACCTATTAAAATTACAATTTCTACAAAGTGCAATTTTAGGATATTTTGCAATCTAAGTTTCATTATCAACAAGTTTGGCAACTTTTTGGCCAAGTTCTACGGCATAATTTGTACCCCTGTCCCAGGGATATACCTGTTCAATATTTGCCAAAAAGACATTTTCAAAAGGAGTTTTAAAAGAGGGAAGGATTTTTGAGTAATTAACGGGAATTATAGGCTGAGCAAAAGGAGCTTTAAAAAGCTGGTAGTCTATTATATTTTTGGCATAGTCGGGATTAATTCTTTTTAGGTATGGGTCAAATATTTTTAACAGCTCCTCCTTTGTAATCTTAAAGTACAAATCATCACTGGCTTTATAGTTTCCTAAATATAAAAGATGTTCGTTATCGTAATATTTTTTATCGATGAGATTAGTATGTTCAACAATTGCCATTACAGGTGCTTTTTTATCGCAGACATTTAGCCAATAAGTGCCTTCCCTAAAGAAAGGCTTCTTAAGTCTTAAGAATAAGTTTGTTGCGCCTAGTCCTTTTAGTTTCCCCAAACTCTCTTTGTATTTAGCAGGAAGAGTAGGAGCGATTTTAAGAAAAAGGAAAGATGGAGTAGTTACAATTATTTTGTCAAAGTTTTCATTTTCTATTTCTCCGTTTTGATATTGAATTTTTAAGTTTGTTTGGTTTTTCCCATCTAGCTCTAAAATTTCTGTTTGGAAAAAAACCTTACCCTTTTTTGCCTCAACTTCTCTAACAAGCGCCTTGGCAAATTCTAGAAATCCTTTAGCCGGATAAGCAAGTGAAGGAGTTCTTTTTTGAATTCTTGCCCAAAACCAAGCAAGAGAAACGTTTCTGGAAAACTTACCGAATTTATTGACAAAAAGTGGTTCCCAGATCATTTGATAGGATTTTTTTCCCATTAATTTTGGCAAGACAGTTGCGGCGTTGTATTTTTCCAGTACTTTCCAAAACGGTTCATATCTTAAAAATCCTACAATAATACCCATTCTTAGTCTGTCCACTAAGGAAAGAAGGGGAAACTTCAAAACTGTAATCGGAGAATCAAACTGGTAAATATTGTTTTCTACAAATACGGAAGTCTTAGGTCTTTTAATTATTACTCGGTAGTTAATTTCTTTGGCAAGACCTAGGATATATTTATCATTGGTAAACCAGTGGTGGTAGTGTTTTTCTAAAGACCAATCCCAATTTTTCTCTTTATATCCGATTGCAAGTCCTCCGGGACTCGGATCTCTTTCAAATATTTTAACATCGTGTCCTTTTTTAACTAATTCAAACCCTGCAGCAAGGCCTGCAAAGCCTGCGCCGATAATTGCTATTTTCATAGTGAAATGGTTCCCCTAGAGACAAGAAGCAGTAAACCACCTATCAAGGCTATTAATAGGCCAATGGCTCCAGCGGTAATTATAGTAGCATTACCCGTTGGTGGTAAAGGGGTAGTTGGAGTCGGGCTTGAGATGGCAACAGATGGCGTTATCGTTAAAGTTGAAGTAAGAGTCGGACTTTGTATTAAAGAGGAGGTAGGACTTAAAGAGACGGTTTGAGACGTGGTTGGCGTAAGCGTTGGAGATTTTGTCGGAGTCGGCGAGCCAGATTCTGTGCTAATTTGAGATCCGGATGCGTTAACCATAAAGGCTTGGGTAATTGTCTTTACCGCTCCGGTTGAATCTTTGGCAACTATAGTTATTGTATGATCACCGGGAGGAAGTTCTTGGTCTGGTCTGTATTTCCAATTTCCGTTTGCATCAGCCTTAACGTCTGCTGTTATTTGAGTTTCGGAATTGATAATAATCTGCACGGTTTCATTAGCTGGTGCTGTCCCTTTAAACTCAGGTTGATTGTCTACAAAAGCCTGGTCCTTTTGAGGAGTTAAAATTTGAGGATTTCTTTTTGTTTCAGGAGCAACTAGGCTGCTACTAAAAGAAGGGAAGCTTTCGGTAGTTAAAGCCGTAGTAGCTGGCGTTGTATTGATTGTAAAATCATAATCATTTGAAAGTGTAATAAAAGGTACAGGATCGCTTTGTTCGGATAACAAAACTGCATTTGACCTAAGTCCGTCTCCAAAGGCCAAAAGTTTTAGGATTTGTCCTTTTTCGAGTTTAAAATATGTGGCAAGGTTAGAAGTTCTCAGGGAATTTAAAGGAAGAAGATATGTCCCATCATTTTTGGAAAGAGTAGAGATTACTTGTGAATTATCTGTCGTAAGATAAATAATTGCTTCGCCTGGGCTAACTCCGGTTGGAAGCATTAGTTTTCCACTCATTGGATTTTGTTGCTCTGGTTGGTTTTCAATTGCGCTTCCAGTTGTTGCTTCAAAGGGATTTGCATTATTTAAATAGGTATCGTTACTACTAATTATTGAAAAATAATATTTTGCGTCAGGTTTTAGGTTTCTAACTGTAATGTTATGAATATTGTAGCTATTGATGCTTCCTGAATTTTGGTCTCTATCATCAAGGGCAGATTGCCCAAGGGATTGGCTTTCCCCAAAGCTTAACGCTCCCGTTACTTTGTCTTCTGTATAATAAGAAACGGTAAAAGATTCTTGGGTAATATTACTTATTCTTACTTCTTGAGGATCATGCGAGGGGCCAGCTCTAATTGAGAATATTCCACCCTCTCTTACTAAAAAAGTCGTAACGCCGATTCCAATAGCAATAAGAAGTATACCTAGTAGATTAGGTATTTTTTTATTCCAAATACTTTCCCTCATGGACTTAATTCGCCTCCTACAGATTCCCGAGCACTATTTGTTCCTTCATTGGATTCTGTAACGGTTGGCGTGGGAAGCGGTGAAAGGCCTTGTTCCACTTGATCTTCTGAGACTTCAAAGGTATAGCTTGGTTCAATAATCTCTCTTTTTTTAAGTTCTTCAATAGTTTTCAAATCAAAATCAGGGTTTATAAAAAGAATTTGTTTGTTTACATCTTGGGGGATGGTGGAAGTCCTAAAACTATGGTAAATGTTAAAAACAACCCATAGGATTACAACAATAACTAGGGGAACCAATAATATTAAAACGTCTTTTCTTTTCATATAAAATTACTCTTTATAAAATACTTTTCCTTGTAAATTAAATTGCAATGAATTATCAAAAGCAGACATGTTTATACTGATGTTTGAAACATCGGTAACTCTTTGCATATTTTCAACTTTTTCTAAAAATGCCAATGCATTTTCTATTGTTCCTTTAGCGGTAATATTGAAAGTATAGTAGTAAAAATCTCCCTTTTTTGAATAAACGATATTTGATGCTTGAATACTGACAAGTTTCATAGAACTATTTACTACAAGAGTTTGTAATTGTCCTGTAATTTTTGGTGCCTCCGTGTTTTTAGGAACTGTTTCATAAATAATCGGAAGATCGTCTTGTATACTGTTATATTTTGTTTGTAAAACCGAAAGATTATTAATTTTCTGCTCAAGTCTGTCGCTAACGAATTTCGCGTCCTCAAGTTGTTTTTGCAAGTTTGCGATGGTAGAAAGGGTCGGATTAATGGCAAAAAGTGCAAGGATAATAATTGCAATAAGAGTTAAAACAACTGTTGTAAACTTCTGGGCTTTTTCTTTTTTAAAGTCTGGAATAAGCTCCAAATATTTACTGTATTTCTCTTTATTCGCCTTTTTAAATAATTTATTAATTATTGTCTTCATATTCGCTTGCTATTGGTTTTAGTTTAGCCGTGATGTTAATTACAATTATGGCACTACTTGTTTTTGTTTCAATTTTCCCTATACTGACGCTTTCGATGTTTTCATATGTTTTTAGCTTATTCGTGAAGCTGCTGAGAGCTGCAACTGAGTCGGCATTTATTTCTATAGCTATAGAATCAGAAGAAAGAGAAACTTTAGTAAAATTAATTCCTGGTTCCGCAAGGTTTAAAATATCTTTATAAATCTGTATTTTTTTTGCTCCTATCTGGGAGAAGTTTTGGGCAATAGACAGTCTGTCTTGTAAATTGCGATATTCGTCTTCCTGTTTTTTAAATGCTACTACAATAGCCTGTTTTTGTTTTATCTTAGTATGAAGATCAACGAGTTGCTGGTCGAGGCCGAATCTCCAAAGAAACGCACCCAAAGCGATAAGCTCGGTGATAATGATTAAAACCCTTCCTACGCTTAAGGCCCAATTGATAATTCTTTCAAATAAATCACTCTTTTGGTCTTTGACTAAATTTATGGAAACAAAGCGTTTTGCCATGCTAAATTTAGTCTAGGGGTTTTTGAGCTTTTTGTCAAAAGAAAAAGTTACTTTTTAGCCTTGGAAGATCTGGTTTTTGGAGTTTTCGGGGCAACCTTTTTCTTTGGCGCTGTTTTTATAAGTTTTGAGAGTCTTGATTTGATTCTGGCAGCTTTGTTTTTATGAATAAGCTTATTTTTGGCAATTTTATCGGTTAGTTGCACTGCTTTTCTGACAGCCTCGGATGACGGTTTTTTAATGGCTTGGCTTACTGCTTTTTTAAATTTTGCCTTAAGTAGAGAATTTCTTTGTGTTCTAATTTTGTCTTTTCTTAACTTTTTCTTAGCTGATTTTATTACTGGCATGGCGCTATTTTAGCATGTTATACTGTATAAAACAACACTATGCCGAAAGATTTTTTGAAAAAAAGTATAAGTCTTATCCTCCAGAGACAAAATAATATTTTATCCGCAGCCTTCGTCATAATGGCAACAATTATTTTTTCCCAAGTTTTGGGTCTTATAAGACAAAGACTTTTAGCAAGTATTTTCGGCGCATCTAATACTTTGGGTATCTATTTTGCGTCTTCAAAAATGCCTGAATTTTTGTTTCAGCTTATTATTGCAGGAGCGCTTTCATCTGCTTTTATTCCTGTTTTTTCTGATTTTTTGGCCAAAGGAAAAGAAAAAGAGGCTCATAATGTCGCTTCAACTTTACTTGCACTTAGTCTTATTATTTTTTGTATTTTTGCCGTTTTTTTATTTATCTTTGCTCATGGTATTTCAGCAATCCTTGCTCCCGGATTTAGTCCCGAGCAGCTTGACTTAATGACTAGTCTTACAAGAATTATTATTTTTGGAGAAATAATCTTTATCGTTGGAAGCTTTCTTTCTGCCATGCTTCAATCTTATAACCATTTTTTTATTCCCGGTATCGCATCTTCACTTTATAACCTTGGGATAATCTTAAGCATCCTTTTTCTACATGAAACCTTTGGTATTTATTCGGCTGCATATGGAGTAATCTTGGGTGCTCTGATTTTTGTTTTAGCTCAGGTTCCGCTTATCAGAAAACTCGGTTTTTCTTTTAGGCCGACACTTTCTTTGGATTTTATTAAAAATAGCGCGGTAATGGATATTTTTAAGTTAATTTGGCCAAGGACGCTTTCGATTGCCATTTTTCAACTGGGGACTTTGGTAACGGTTACTCTTGTATCTTACCTGCAAAATCCGGGAAGAAATTATGTAATTTTGGACTTTGCCCAAACCCTTGCTTTTGCGCCGGTTGCATTAATAGGACAGTCAATTGCCCAGGCGGCATTTCCGGTTTTATCTAAAGAAAAAGACAGACTTTCTGATTTTAAAGTGACATTTATGACGAGTTTTACCCAGCTTTTATATTTAATCCTTCCCATCTCAATACTCCTTCTTGTATTAAGAATTCCTCTTGTAAGACTGGTTTACGGAGCATCGGCCTTTGACTGGGACGCTACGGTTTTAACCGGAAGGACTCTGGCATTTTTCAGTATTTCTTTGTTTGCCCAAGCTCTTTCATATCTAACTTCAAGAGGATTCTATGCACTACATGATACAAAAACGCCGCTTGTAATCGGAGCAATCACCACATTTTTAATGATTATAACAAGTGCTATCTTTATTTTTGTCTATCAGTTTGGCATAGAAAGTATAGCTTTGGCTTTTTCGATTGGTTCAATATTAAATTTCTTAATTATGTTTATATTTTTGGATATTAAAGTCGGAGGATTTGATAAGAAAACTTTTCTTATCAATATGTCAAAAATCTCCCTTGCCTCGTTTTTCACCGCTTTTGCTTTATATGTCCCGATAAAACTTTTAGATCAATTAGTCTTTGATACCACCAAAACAGTTAACCTCATTCTTTTAACTGGAATATCAAGCTTTATCGGACTTTCTCTGTATCTTTTCTTAACCTGGCTTTTTAATGTTAAGGAAGCAACCATGTTTGTACTTCTATTTAAAAGAATTGGAGATTGGAGACAGATTCTTAAAAAGAGTGAAGAGACAATTGACGGAACAAGACTTAACCCGTAGAATACGCTTCTATGCAATATCAACAGATTCGTAACTTCGCCATCATTGCCCATGTTGACCATGGCAAATCAACTCTTGCAGATAGATTTCTGGAAATTACCAATACCATTGGCAAAGACAAGCTCAAAGAGCAGTTTTTGGATCAAAGTCCAATTTCAAGAGAACGCGGTATTACGATAAAACTGGCACCTGTAAGGATGAAGTATAAACTTTGGGAAAAAGAATATACCCTTGATTTAATCGATACTCCGGGTCACATGGATTTTTCCTATGAAGTATCAAGAACTTTAGCAGCGTGCGAAGGAGCTATACTTTTGGTTGATGCAACAAAAGGGATTCAGGCTCAAACAGTTGCCCATTTTAATGCGGCTAAAAAAGAAAATCTAAAACTAATTGCCGTGGTAAACAAAATTGATCTTGATAGTGCCAATACAAAAGAAGTTACAAAAGATATAGTTGAATTGTTTGGATTTAAAGAGGAAGAAGTTCATTTTGTAAGCGCAAAAACAGGAGAAAACGTAGATAAACTTTTGCAAGCAGTTGTAGAAAAAATTCCACCTCCAAAAGTTTCTGAAAACGATCCTTTCAGGGCCTTGGTTTTTGACGCTATCTTCGATGAACATAGGGGCGTAATTATTTTTATTAAAGTTGTTGGCGGAAGGGTTAAAAAACACGACCAGATTGAATTTATTCAAAGTAAAACCAAAGTTTTGGTTTCAGAAGTTGGCTTTTTCTCTCCCAGTCTTATAGGAAAAGAAGAACTGAGTGAGGGCGAAATTGGCTATGTCGTAACAGGTATTAAAGACATTAGGCTTACAAGAGTAGGAGATACACTTAGATTCTTAGGATCAAACGTCTCTCCTTTAACAGGTTACGATATGCCAAAACCAATGGTTTTTTTCGGGGTTTATCCCAAATCCTCTAATGAATACGTCCACCTAAGAGAGGCTTTAAATAAACTTGCCTTAAACGATGGTTCTCTTACTGTTACAAACGAATATTCGGCATTTTTGGGAAGCGGTTTTAGGGTAGGATTCTTAGGACTCTTGCACGCTGAAATTGTTAAGGAAAGATTAAACCAGGAGCAAAACATAAACCCTCTTTTAACAATGCCAAGAGTTTTATACAAAGAAGAAAACGGTGAAATGCTCGAGCCCTATATGAACCTTTCTATTTTTGTTCCGGCAGATTATGTAGGAGCTGTTTTAACCGTTGCCCAAAACAAACGAGGAACACTACTTGATATGTCATATCACAAGCAAAATGCCATTTTAAAATATGAAATGCCATATTCAATGTTTATAAGAGGACTTTCTTCAGATCTTAAAAGCGTTTCTTCGGGTTTTGCAAGCTTGGATTACGAAATTTTGGGATATAAAAAAGCTGACCTTGTAAAAATGGATATTTTGATAAACGACAATATAATCGATGTTTTATCAGAGCTTGTTTATAGTGACGAAGCTGTTTTTGTAGCCAGGGAAAGAATAGCAAAATTAAAAGAAAATCTGCCAAAACAGCAGTATAAACAGGTAATCCAAGCAGCTATCGGTGCAAAAATTTTGGCAAGAACAGAAATTTCCCCTTTTCGAAAAGACGTTTTAGCAAAGATGTCAGGAGGAGATAGAACAAGAAAAGATAAGCTTTTGGAAGCACAGAAAAAAGGAAAATCAAAACTTATTAATATTTCTAAGGTGGAAATTCCTCAAAAAGCGCTTTTATCAATGATTGAAAGCTAGAGCGCCAGAAGAAGTATAGCTCCGATAAAGGCCATTAGCACTCCGATTGCACCAATTGTGATAAGTTCGGTTGGTCCTGTTGGTGGTAGAGGTGAAGGACTTGCAATAGACTCGGTTGGGGAAGCTTCGCTTCCTCCCTCGACGGTAACTTTGGCAGTACATGTTCCAGTCGCGCTTACCTTACCATTTTCATCGGTAATAGTTGCAACGGCATTAAATGTTCCTGAAGTTGCGTAAGTATGGGAAACCAAAACGCTTACAGAATTTGTTCCTACCCCTCCCGCATCCGTTACTTCCTGAGTTTGTCCGTCTCCAAACGTAAAACTGACTTTACTAATTGCAGCATCCGTACTTGATCCATTTGCAGTTAAATTAACTGAAAAAGGCGCTGTTCCGCTTGTCGCAGGATCAAGGTTAAGACTTGAGCAAGTTAGGGTTTCTGCCTGTCCTGCAGTTGTCGGAGTCGGAGTAAGGGTAAGTGTAGGAGAAGTTGTAACAGTAACAGTTGTTGATGCGGCTGTTATATTTATAGGCGTGGAACATCCTGGGGTTTGTAAACCCTGGTTGTCTGTTATTGTGGCAGATGCCGTGTAGCTTCCCGCTTTATCATATGTATGACCTGCTGAGGCTGTAGCAAGCGGAGTTCCATAACCTTCGGTCCCTTCCGCGCCATCAGATGGACTAATGTCTGTTCCGTCTCCGAAATCAATTTTTATACCCGCTACGCTTCCGTCATTGTCACTTCCAGTTGCGGTAAGTTTAACTGTGTACGGCGCTTGTCCGCTTGTTGGCTTATCCAAAGAAAGATCCACGCAAACTGGTGCCTGTGAAGTCGTAGATTTTATATTAACAGAGCCTCCGGAAAGACCGGAAATAAGATTTGATCCGACTTCATCGGTATTAGTGGTTCCGCCTTGGGATATAAGTTGGCTTTGATTTCCGAATGTGACCTGAGTCGGAACATTTTCTTCTGTTGGAGCAATTGCCTTAAAAGTAACACTGGCTATTTTTGTTCTCGTTGTTAATACATTTTGTTGAGTTCCGCCGACAGACATAGCAACCGTTATCGTGCCGGGGCCGTAGTCAGGCCCTATGGGGATACTTGGAGTGAAAGTAGAGCCGTCAGCCGACGGCCATTGGGAAACAACAAAACTTCCCTCCATGGTTGCAAGCTTTGTTGAATCATACGACAGGACAAGCTTAACGTAGGAAATCTGGTTAATATTTGAGGGATCAATATAAATATCAAAGCTGACGTTTTCCCCTACATTTTTTGTTTGGGGAGTGGGTAACATTGAAAGCGTGGTCGCAGCTTCTGCCGCGGATCTTGTTCTTTGCTGCTGACCCACTAAATACACGGTAACGGGAATTGCGATTAGAAGCACAATGATAAAGCCAAAGAACAAAAGTTTTTTGCCCGATAACAACGACATATTTTAGATTAACTTTATCGTATAGAAAATGCATCTTTGTGTCAAGGTTAAAAGCTTAAATATTGACATTAAAAAACTTTTACGTTAAAATCAAGCAGTCACTTACGAGGAGTGATATTTTTTAGGCAAAATATGTCAAAAATAAACATAAAACCACTATTTGATAACGTTTTAATAAAACCTCTTCAAGCTGAGGAAAAAACGGCTTCAGGCATTATCCTTCCCGACAGCGCCAAAGAAAAACCTCAAATGGGAGAAATTGTAGCTGTTGGAGAAGGCAAAATTACCCCCAAAGGAGATAAGGAGCCAATGGTTGTAAAGGTAGGACAAAAAGTAATGTACAAAAAATGGGGAGGAGACGAAGCAAAAATGGGGAATCAGGAATATATACTCGTAAAACAAGGTGATATTCTAGCTGTTGTAAGTTAATATGGCAAAACAAATATTATATTCAGAAGAAGCAAGAAGCAAATTACAAAGCGGTGTTGACCAGTTAGCTAAAGCTGTGGCGACGACACTTGGTCCTAAAGGAAGAAATGTTGCAGTCGACAAAAAATGGGGAGCTCCAAGCGTAATCCACGACGGCGTAACCGTTGCCAAAGAGATAGAACTTAAGGATCCGTTTGAAAATATGGGGGCACAGCTTGTAAAAGAAGCAGCTTCCAAAACCGCAGACGTTGCCGGAGATGGGACGACAACCGCAACTGTTCTTGCCGCCTCAATTGTTGATGAGGGAATTAAAAATATAACCGCAGGCGCAAATCCGATGCTTTTAAAAAGAGGATTAGAAGAAGCAAGCAGAGCAGTAGTTGAGTTTATTAAGGGCAGGGCAAAAAATATTAATATCAAAAACGATGCCGAAATCTCTCAGGTTGCAACAATTTCAGCAGGCGACGAAGTAATCGGAAAGCTTGTTGCAGAAGCATTGCAAAAGGTGGGTAAAGACGGAGTCGTTTCGGTTGAAGAAGGAAGAGGCTTAACGACAGAAATCGAGTATAAAGAAGGAATGGAATTTGATAAAGGATATGCCAGTGCATATTTTGTCACTAATCCAGACAGGATGGAAACCGAAGTAGAAGATCCCCATATTTTAATTACCGATAAAAAGTTATCCAATCTCCAAGAATTCGTTCCTTTTCTTGAAAACTTAGTTAAAGTTTCCAAAAATCTTGTTATTATTGCAGACGATGTTGAAGGAGAAGTTTTGGCGCTTTTGGTAGTAAACAAATTAAAAGGAATACTAAATACAGTTGCAATTAAAGCACCTGGATTTGGAGATCGAAGAAAAGAAATGTTAGAAGATATAGCAATTCTAACTGGGGCAACAGTAATTAGTGAGGACACGGGAAGAAAATTTGATTCAGTTACGGTTGAAGATTGTGGAAGAGCAGATAAGGTTTGGGCAGATAAGGAAAACACAAGAATAATCGGCGGAAAAGGAAGTAAGCAAGCTTTAACTGCAAGAGTCTCCCAGATTAAAAAAGCAATTGAAGCCTCAACATCCGATTTTGATAAAGAAAAACTTTCCGAAAGACTGGCAAAATTAGCTGGTGGAGTAGCCGTTATAAATGTCGGTGCCGCAACTGAAGTTGAGATGAAAGAGAAAAAAGAAAGAGTTATCGACGCAGTTGCCGCAACAAAAGCAGCTCTAGAAGAAGGAATAGTAAGTGGCGGTGGAGTAGTTTTACTTGAAGCGATTAAAGCGTTAGAGCCAAAATTACTCAAAAATATTCCAGGTGAAGGTGACCAGGCAACAGGAGTGTCTATACTTAGAAAAGCCTTGGAAGCGCCAACCAGAAAACTTGCCGAGAATGCAGGAATCAACGGAGACGTGGTTATCGATAACATCGCAAAAAAAGAATCAGGTTTTGGATACAACGTACTTACAAACACATATGTAGATATGATAAAGATGGGTATTATAGATCCGGTAAAAGTAACCAGAAGCGCAGTTGAAAATGCTGTCTCGGTTGCGACAATGATACTTACGACAGAAAGCTTAGTAACTGATTTGCCTGATGAGAAGAAAGATGCTCCGGGAATGCCCCCAGGTGGAATGGATTACTAACTCCTTAAGTCTTTAAACTCTGCGGTTTTTTTATTTGATTTTTTAGGATATAATAAACCACATGAGAAAGTTGCTTTTCATTTTAGCTTGTTTTTTAATAGCTTTCTTAATCTTTGGTTTGGTAGTTTACCTTCTTGGCAAGCGTCCTGAAAAAGGAGCTTTGCAGATTACTTCAAATCCTAAAGCCCAAGTTTATGTTGATTCCAAACTCGTCGGAGAAACACCGCTTTGTCTTTGCGAAGCAAAAGACATGTTAAACTCCGGAGAATATACGATAAGACTTGTTCCAAAAGCAGGAAACTTTGAACCCTTCCAGAGAAAAATAACCATTAGCCCGAAAGTCCTAACAGTTGTCGATAGAACTTTTTCCCAGACTGCGCTTTCCCAAGCAAGTATAATTACGCTTGCCAAAATTGACGACAAAAACGACGCACAAATTTCAGTCATCTCATTTCCTACGGACGCACAAGTTTATCTAGACAGTGAGTTGGTTGGTCAAAGCCCTCTTCTTCTAAAAAACATTACCCAGTCTGATCATGAAGTAAAAGTTATTAGACAAGGTTATAAAGATAAAACAGTTAGAATAAAAACTGTTCTTGGATATAAACTGGAAACCGTAATCTATCTTGGTATTGATCCACAGATTGCAACCAGTTCTGCAACTTTAATTTCTTCACCTTCGGCACAAACAGTTGCAACAGAGGAGAAAATAACAATCCTTAGTACTCCAACAGGATTTTTAAGAGTAAGGGAGACCCCAAATACAGCTGGTGCAGAAGTTGGCAGAGTCAATCCCGACGAAACCTACGATTTACTAGACGAACAAAGCGGTTGGTATAAAATTAAGCTTGAAAATGGGATAGAGGGTTGGGTAAGTGCTCAGTACGCTAAGAAACAATAATCTCCATAACTTACTTAATCTTGTTTAAAAATGAATCCATGTCTTTTGTATTTTTAAGAATAAAAATTCTTTTTGTGTCTTTATGTTTACTCAAAATTTCTAATATTGTTTTTCTAGAAAAAAGTAAGCATTTTTTTATTAGCATAAAAGTTAATCTCTCTTTTAGATACTCGGGCATATCGGGTCTGGTGGTTCCTCTATAGGAAAGTCTCCTTTTTAAAATACGATATAAAGATAACCATTTAGGTAGGTCAAGAAAGATAACCACATCAGCGGAATTGATTCTTTTATCAAGTGTTCTTTTATAGTTTCCATCCATGATCCACTTTTCTCTATTAATAAATTCTTCAATTATCTTATCCCATTCTTCACGGCTGACCTGGATAAAATTCTTTTTATGAAAATATGTATCAAGATGGATAACGGGAAGATTTAGTTTCTTACCAAGTATTTTTGAAAACGTAGATTTTCCTGATCCTGTATTACCAATTACGATTATTTTAAGCACATAAAGATTATATCAAAGTTAAAAAGCGATCAGAAAGCAGAGTTAGGGCTTACGAAATAAATTAAAACTACAACCATAATTACCCAAATAATTACAGAGGTTAAAAGCGGTTTATCAGAAAGCAAAACTCTTTCCGGACTTTCCCCTTCATGTTTTTCATAAATGTCTTGAAGATAACGCATTAGCCCGTAAACAACAGGTAAGATTGTTATCATAAGCCACTTTCTTTCAAAAAAAGCTGATAGAGTATCTGGAACCAAGACGCTGACATTTAATCTAAATCCCCCCGGATTTTCCAGGAAAGTAAAAAGGGAATATGCAATAAATGTAGAAGTTGCAAAAATAGATGCGTAGACGTCTAAAAGTCTGTCTGAATAATGTGAGAGCGATTCTCTGGTTGCTGCAATATCTGCTTCTTTGTTTGCCGATAGAAGAGTTAACTCCGATCTTCTTTTTCCAATTGCGATAAAAAGCGAAATGGAAATTGTAGTAAGTAAAAGCCAGACTGAAATATGAAGTCCGGTTGCAAATTCTCCTCCGTAGACTCTTAAAATATAACCGCTGGCAATTGCCAAAATGTCTACAACAGCCAGAGATTTTAGAAACATCGAGTAAAAAAACTGAATAAAAAGATAAACTATTCCGATTGCAAAAAAAGTTGGGGTAATACCTTTAGCAAGATAAAGTGATGCGACAATAAGTAGTACTGCAAAGCTTATCCCAAACGAAACAGGTATATCTCCATGAGCTATGGGCCTGAATTTTTTAAAAGGATGGAGTCTGTCTTTTTTAATATCAAAGATATCGTTGATGATATAAGTTGCGGAAGATAGTCCGCAAAAAACAATAAATGCTCCGATTGCATTGGTAAGAAATTGAGCATCAAAAAGTCCTCCGGCAAAAGTAATAGGGGCAAAAACGGCAAAGTTTTTGATCCATTGCCTTGGTCTGACTAATCTTAGTATGTTAAAAGCGAGTTTTATCATTAATCCTTCTTATTAATAACTGCAAAAATAAAATTCCTCCGAAAGCCAGTATTACAAGCATTATTATAGCAAAAAGCTTTCCTTGACTTGATAAAACAAGTGCAAGGCTTCCTAAAATTGCTGAAACTATCCAATAAAATGCCGCAACAGATCTTTGACTAAAACCAAGGCCTAGCAAAAGGTGATGCAAGTGTTTTTTGTCATGCCAAAAAGGAGATTTGCCGGACAGAATTCTTCTAAGTATTGTAAAAAGACCGTCAGTCATAGGTATTCCCATAACAAGTATTGCTGTTGCAAGTTTTGCACTTGAAAGAATAGAGGCAATAGCAAGGAGAAGATAAATAGCTGTTGCACCGTATCCGGGAAATATTTTCGCAGGATAAAAATTAAAAACCAAAAAGCCCAAAGATGCCCCGGCGATTATGAAAGAAAGAGTCGCAGCGGTAATACTAGACTGGTCTGCGATAGAAAAACGAAGACTTAAAATTCCAATTACAATTGCAGAGATTGCAACAATACCTGGCATTTGCCCGTCGACACCTTTGCTCCAATTTAACATGTTCATAACCCAGACTATCCAGATAACGGCTATTAAATCCGATAATACTGAAATAACGGGGATATTCACAAAGGGAATCTGAATTGCATTTAGATACAATATTCCCCCAAACGGATTTGTTATAAAAGGGATGTTGGCTCCCATTAAAACTACGAATACTGCACAGCCTATGTTTATCAAAAATCTAACATAAGGGGAGATATCGAATTTATCATCAATAATTCCCGCAACAAGCGAAACAAAAGCAGCCAAAAACGCTGCAACGATAATTTTATCAAAGGGAATAAAAATTAGACTTGCCACAAACACTCCAATAAAAAGAGGAATACCGCCTCCTCTTGGAACAGGGTTTTTATGAATTATCGCAGGGTGTTTATGTTTTTTAGGATCATCGACAACCTTATATTTCTTTAAAAAATACAAAGAGACTGGAATTGTAACAACCGTTATAAGAAGTGAAATTAAAAATGGAAAAATGACAACCCAGTTTAAGTCTAGCATTATAAAATAAGCAGTAATGTTTTTAAAATAAATACAAAAATCATCACAGAAATTAGAAGGTTAACCGAGCCTACAATTCTTGCAAGTAAAGGATTATTCTTTTGATACAAAACGGAACTAAATCCTAAATTAAAAACAAAAATAAAAATATATAAAGCTACGGGAATAAAAATTCCGTAACCTTGCGTCAATCTTTCATTTCCCCAGGGCAATTGATTGAAAATTGGAATGTATGGGGGAATATTTTTTAAGTTTAATAAAATAAATATAATCGTTAAGACAAGGATAAGAAAGCTAAGTCCAAATACCCCTAAAGTAATTCTGTCTTTTTTAATGTCGCTAAAGAATTTTCTCATAAATATCTACACCGTTTATATTCATTTTATGAAGGTATTGTGGAATTGCAAAAGGAAACTTGGCGACGTTTCCCATTATGATGATAAGCTTGGGTTTTGCCTTTTTAAGCCCTTCAAGGGTATTTGACATTCCGTCCTCATAACTTGTTATATGATAGGCAACAGTATATCTTCCCGGAGGAAGTTTATTGGTCAACTTATACACCTGGGCATTGTTTCCCCAAATAAAAATATTGTCTTTTTCACCTGCAACTCTATTAATATAACTTGCAAGTTCATAGTCATTGGGAGTATTGCCGTCAAAAAATCTTTGATATTGATAAACATTCTTTTGGTTTGCTAAAAACTGCACAAAATTTTGATAATAAAAGACTGTTTTTATATAAAAACTAAAGTTGGTGATAAGTAAAAATAGCGTTACGATTAAGACAAGTAAACTGAATTTAAAAAATTTATTTTTTAGCATTACAAGACCTATTAAAAGACAAAGTGCAGGTATAGCAACTAAGACGTAATGCGTATATGGTCTTTGCGAGAAAAACGCATTAAACAAAGAAAAGACTAACCAAATAAAGATAAAAATTTGATTATTTCCCAAAACTTTTCTTTTTATAAAAAGAAACGAAAGAGATAAAGCTACAATTGCCAGCTTTAAAATCAAAAGTCCCTGGGGAATAATGAATTTATTGCCATATCCAACATAGCCAATATTGTTTGCAAAAGTTGCTTTGATGAAATATGGGAATGCGCCGTTTAATACAAAATAGAGAGTAACTAATAAAATCGGCAGACAAAACCCTATTATTAAAGGGGAGATATTCTTTATTTCGGAAAGTATATTTTGGGGTTTAAATATATCCCTAAAGTTTTTAGCAAAGTTTGCAAAAAACAAAAAGACTAAAAACGCCGCAAAGTCAAAACCCCCAACTATCTTAAACAAAAAGGAAATTCCTAAAGTTAAGCCTGCTAAAAATAACACTTTATATCTTTTTGAATTTGTGTGGTCTAAGGATCTGACGACCAAAAATCCTGCTGCGATATTAAAAAACAACATAAAGTTTTCTGCATTGGCAATGTTTCCTTCAATTAAAGGAAGGCCGAAAAGAAAGGCAAATGTAATTGTTGCTACATATGAAGCCTTATCATTTTCCAAAAGTTTTTTACATAGTTTAAAAAATACACCAAGTGTTAATACGCCAAAGATTAAAGACGTAAGTCTAAGCATGAATTGATCGGCGCCAAACAATCCGTAGAGAAGATAAAGAAAGGGAGGTTTGTTGTCAAAGATGTCTCTATACAATAGTCTTCCGTTATCTATACCAAGACCTAGTGTTTGATATATACCTTCGTCTCCATACCAATAAGGTTCGAAAAGAGAAGGGAATCTAAGAAAGAAGAAAACCACCCAAATAATCAGAAGAAACCAGAAGTTCTTGCTTTTCTCTAACCTTTCCAATAGTCTCATAAAATTATAATTTCTCTGTTACCTTATATTCTAACCTTTTTCCAAGCATAAGTTGAGTATGAGAAATTAGAGCAGGTAATGCTGAGAGGAAAAAGCCTACAATCGGAAGAAGTAAAAGCTCTAAGGGAAACAGGAGCTGTCGTTTTTTAGAGACATGATGATGTTTTGGTCTTTGTCTAAAGTCTATGATTATCATCGCAACTGTTGCTATAAGACAAATTGTAAGAATAAAACCGGCTAGTCTTGGAAGGTTGTAGCCCAAAGTCGTTCTGGCAAAAACAGGATTTACCAAAGGCATAATGTTTGCCGCAATCGTGATAATAAACCAGTTTACGGGCCAAAGGAAATGATCAAGTAGTACATTTGCCAAAAGCAAGGTTTTTCGAACAAACGGAACTCCGGGAACCGTTAATGCCCATTTAATAAACAGGGGATCATCGGATGCTCCCCAGCTCCAGCGTCTTTCCTGCTGATATTTGTTTTTTAAAGATTTAAAATATGAAGACGAAAGCGGCGCATCCATAGATGTTTTTAGAAATATCGGCTCCATCCAAACTTGCCCTTTCATTTTGAAGAATGCCTTAAAGAATATTCTATAATCTTCAGGGATTACGTCGGTATCCCAAAATCCTATTCTTTGAAGAAGTTTTAAAGAAAGAGAATAGGTAGAATTTGAAACAAGTCTGTCTTTTTGGACTAAAAGGCCGGTTCTCCAAAGACTTCCGAAAAATGAAATTATTCTTATAGGTGCCGGTACATTCCAGAAATTATTGTAGTTTACGTTTGCCGATTGCCAGAATTTATTGTACTTTAATTCATCTTTTAGAAAGCTATAGGAAAGATAAGAAAAATACTGGGGATCAAAAATTGAGTCAGCATCAACAGAGGAAATTGTTGTAAAGTCTTCATCTATAATACCACCCTTAACAAGTTTTTTATAGGCAATTTTTCCTCCATAAGCTTCATTTGACGATTTTCCTTTTACCTCCCCTTTGATATCGGGATGGTAGGTTGCAAAGATATCTCCAAAGACGCCTTTAAATTCGTTGATTAAAATTGTCGCTGTTTTCCTAGCTCCTTCCTCTCTTTTCTCCATAGCCAGAACAACAAAAATCCGTTTCGTTGGGAAAGTCTGCTCGGCAAGGCTTTTTATTCCTACTCTAATCTTATCTACGTTTTCCTGGTAGTTTGGAATAACCAGAATATGTGTCATTTTTTCAAAGTTTTCCAGTGGTCTTGCAAGCTCCAGCCAATTCTGGCTTTCAGCCTGCTTGATTTTCCTTGAAGCAACAAAGGCAGTTATAGCAAGGGAGAATGATTTATAAAACCAATAGACGTCAAAAAAAAGAATAAAATATGCAACAGCCCAGGGGATAAAAAAAGATCCCCAGACAGGGAATAATATTAAAGACCATGAAACAAAACCGGGAAGAATTTCCAAAGCTCTTCTAGTTTTTATAGGATAGGTAGTAAATATATGGTCAAAAAAACTTGTCATATGTTAAAAACTGTTTTAGCGTTTTGAGTAGTTTTCAGATCTACCTCTTTTTGGGAAATAGCTTTAATTTCGGCAATTTTTCCTCCCGTAATTATAACATAGGACGGCTCATTTCTTCCACCTCTTTTAGGCTCGGGACTAAGGAATGGCGCATCAGTTTCGGTGAGAATTCTCTCAATAGGCGTATTTCTGCAAAGATCAGGTAGGCTGACTGTTTCTCCTGGTGCAAGCCCTTTATAAGTAATATTGCCGTCAAACCCAATATAAAAGCCTAAATCTAGAGCTTGACTTAGGACATCTAAAGCTCCCGCAAAGCAATGAAACATCCCTGGAATCTTATGTAATTTATCTTTATTTTCCTTGAGAATTTCGATTATATCTTCTCCGGCATGCCTATTGTGTATTTGGAGAGGAAGGTTAAGCTCGTAAGCTATTTGAATTTGAGTTAGAAAAACCTCTTTTTGAATTTTTGGATCAACTATGCCGTTTGATTTATATGAATAATAATCAAGCCCAATCTCTCCAATTCCAATTACTTTTTTACTTTGTGCAATTTTTCTTATTTTTTCTTCCCATCCGTCTTCAAGTTTGTCGGCGTGATGGGGGTGAATTCCGACAATTGCGTAAAGATTGTCATATTGGTTTGCTAATTCAACAGCTCTAGCGCTAGTCTCAAGCGAAGTCCCGGTGTTGATTATTATTTCAACCCCTTCTTTTTTAGCCCTTTTTATAACGTCGTTACAGTCTTCTTCGAAAGCTTTAAAATTTAAGTGACAATGAACGTCTACCATAAAGATATTATAACAATTAACGGCTTAATATTTGACAGTTATATATAAATAATTCATAGTTTAGGTATGGAAGAAACTTCTAATCAGGGAGATGTCAAGGAAGAAATAATTGCGCAGCAGAATCAGGAAAATTTTAAAAGTAAAATAAAAGTTTCTAAAAAGTTATTGTTCGCTTTGGGTATATTAACGGTTTTTATTGTTTCTGGCTCCATATGGGTCCTAAATTTTTCTAAAAATGTCAGTATTCCTGCTGCAGAAAATGATGTAGATAATGACACAAGCGTAAAAACTTCTCAACAGCCGACATTACCACGACAATGGTCGGATTGCGATGACGTAAGAGATGTAATTGAAGAAGAAAATACTATTTACGTTGCCTGTTTGGGAGGAGTATTAATTTTAGATAAAAAAGGAAATGTTAAAGATACGCTTACGATGGCGCAAGGATTAAACAGTCAAACTGTTACATCATTGGAGAAAGAAGGGGACATTCTTTATATTGGAGGCCAAAAAGGCTTTAACATTTTTGATTTAAAAGAAAAAAACATAAGAGGTTTTACTTCGGATAATGGACTTATCAGCAATAGCAATATTGAATTGGCTCTTGATAGAAATTATCTCTGGGTCGGAACTTTTGAAGGATTAAATAGATACGACACCAAAACAGGCGAGATGAAATCATATCAAGGCGCTTTAGGTAATAATTCAGTAAAAGATAATATTAGTAATTTACTTGTTACGCCCAATGCCGTTTATGCCATAATTTTAGCAGGAGATTTGAATCCCGGTGGAGTAGTAAGATTTGACAAAAAAACTGAGGTTTGGGAATATTTCGGTCCTAAATCATTTCCGGTCGATTCATCTGAAAAATACAATCAAGACAGATCAAGGATTGATTTGTATGGCTTAGCTTTAGCCGGAAACCACGTTCTGGTTGGTTACTCTCAAAAAGTCTTCTGGCAGATAGAGGATAAAAAGGATGGGAGTTGGATTTCTGTCCCTGGATCATCTCAGATAACCGGACAAGATTCTGATAGCTCATTGTATTTAATCTCAGGCAAAAGTGATAAAGCTTATCTTGTTCTGAATGATTCAGTTGCGCAGATTTTTTCTTATAATCCCGATTCAAAACAAATAGCAAAGGTTAACCTAGGTAATTCAAATTTTTTAAAAGATGTTGGGACAGGAATGTTTGGATATTTTAATGTATCTAATAAATTGTGGTTTTATTCCAGGACAGACAGTTTTCTCAAATGGGTTGATTTAAAAACTCTCGGAAAAGGTGAAATAACTTTGCAGAATAGACCAAAGAATTTTAATTTGATAGCGTCTGTAAATGGCAATGCAATATTGGTCAACAAAGATATTTGGCAATTTAAAGAGGGTAAATTCGAAAAGTTAAAAACAATAAGTTTGAATAACTTTTTACAAGACTCATCGATATCTCCGACTTTTCAACCTATTTATAATACCTCTAAAATTTTCATAATGACTCAATCATGCGGAATGGGATGTTCAAAGCCCGAGGCTGTAGTCCTTGACTATAAAACAGGAGAAGCAAAAACTATTAATGTGAGTTCAATATTAAATGTAAAGAGTGAATTTGGATATGGAGGGTTTAGGTTTGACAAATATGATTTTAAAGAAAAAAAGCTTATATTTTCATTTGAAGATTATGACAAGCAGTTAATTGTCAACACAACAGACTTCTCTTTGGAAGAAAAAGAGTTAAATCAGCAGTCGGTAACTCCACTAACAAACATAGAGACAATATGTAATTTAGCATTTGAATTTAAAAATGATGTTTTTGTCGAGAAATCCTGTCTGGAAAAAGTAGAGAATAATGAATTTGAATGGGAACTCGTATCTGGACAAAATACACGCTTAATTCAAATAAATAAACAAACAAAACAGTCTTCGGAAATTCAAGTAATTGACCCGAATGCAACGCCAAATATTGAGGAAAGCCCGTTTTCTTTATATAGCATTAGATTTATTGATGACGGACTTTGGATTTCAACAAATAAAGGTCTCGTGAAATATAATCCCCAAAATCAGGGATGGAAAATTGTAACCGTAAAAAACGGTTTAGTTTCAAATGATATCAACAACTTTATTATAAACGGTGATAGAATGTGGGTTGATACCGGTTGGGGTGGCCTCTCAAATATCCCTCTGCCATAGCGCATTATTTAGTAGTTAATTTTATAAAGATAGGCATTGTTAATATTCTCAATCTTGTTAATCTTGTTTGCTTTTTCCATATTTTTAACAGCTGACTGGAGGTTTTCATTTGATTCAAGAAGTTGAGTGGGCCATTGATTGGGTCTTAAATCCAAGACCATATAATCCGGCTTTCCGGCAAACTCAAGCCACCAGCAGCTTTTACAATCCTTCAGATCTTTTAGCCTGGGATATAAAAGGTAGATTTGATTTCTTTGAGATAAATGAGGAACTAGGTTTTGAGAAGTGGCAATACTGGCATTTTGGGGGATTTCACTAAACAATCTTTTGTTATCGCTCATCCATGGTTGGCTAATCCAGTAATCGGATTTGGAAAGCTTATTAAGCGGAAAGTGAAAAATAAACTGTTGCAAGACTACGCTTAAAACCAAAAGTATAACAACGATTGTTATATTAATTTTTCTTTTATTTAAAAATTGCAGTGTGTCCAAGAGACCTAAGGTAATAATGGGAGCAAGGATTGCCCGTTCATGCAAAAAGGGTGTTACCATATGGCCAAATTGTTTTTGGGGAAGAAAGTACTGAGACAGATCAAAAGCTACGGCAAGTATTGTTGGGGGAGAAAGCAGTGGTAAGAATGAAAACCAGCTAAATGAATAAAACCAAACGAGTATTTTGTCGTTATTGTCAAAGAATTTAAATAAAAGATTAATTGGATTTAAATCAAAAGTTGGCCAATATTGATATCCAACCGAAGACATTATTCCTACTATTTTTACACTGAGTAGTCCAACCAAAATTCCCCCAAAGATAAAAAACAAAGCAGTTTTTCTATAGTCTTTTTTAAATAAATAAATAAAACCCAAAGAGGCAAGTGCAAGTCCCATATTTTCCTGGGTTAGAAGGATAAGTGTTAAAGTGATCCAAAACAATTTCCACTTTTTACTTTCTAAAAAGTATAAAAGAAAGGAAAGCAGTCCTACTCCAATTACGATAGGATGAAAATCAAAATAAACGGCAAATTGTATTCCCCAAAAAAGGCTGTAAATAAAACTGATGCAAAGCGAAACAAAGGGAGAGAGTTTTCTAATGAGAGCTAATTTATAAATTGCAATTGTTGAGACAGTTATAAAAACTGCCTGGAAAATTAAAAGAATGGCGACATCTTTTACAATCCAATAAAGGGGAGAAAGCAGAGGAAGAGTTAGGCTTAGATGATCTCCTAAAATAAATCTTTCTTTAATCGTGTTATAGGGGAATAAAAAATTTGCATACTGAAAAATTGCTTGATCATAAATGCCTAAATCAAAAGCTCCTGACTGGAAATGAATATGTCTTAAAACCGATAAAAGACTGTAAAGAACGGATAACAAAAAGACCCAGATAAGAAGTAATTTAAAGATAAAGGCCTCAGAAGAGAATAATTTTTTCAATAATTTCATTTAGAATAATTGTACAATTTTTGTTTGGTAAAAAGAAGTTTTATAATTCCAATTTGCCATAAAAATAGTATAATCGACTTAATGAAGAAATTTATTTTCCTAATTTTTTTCCTTTTTGTATTTTTACTAAGTCCCCAAATCTCTTTTGCTGAAGTAATTCGCTCATTTGACGTAAATATCACGGCTTACAAAAACGGGGAGATGGATATTGTCGAAAATATAAATTATGACTTTGAGAATTTATATAAACACGGAATTTATAGATATATACCTCTTTACTCAAAGGTAGGAGATTTATACAGAGTTATAAAAGTTAAAAAAATAAAGATAGAAAGAGACGGAGAAAGTGAGAAGTTTACTGTCTCAAACAATAAGGAGCAGATATATTTCAAAATCGGTGACGCTGATAAAACAATAAGCGGGGCACATCTGTATAAGATTTCCTATACGGTTGAAAACGGTATCGGAAGTAACTTTGAAGATCATGACGAGATTTATTGGAATATTACGGGAAACGATTGGCAAGTAGAGATAGAAAAAGCAACGGCTACTCTTTCAACTGATTTCTCGGTAAATCTAACAGATCTTATTTGTTTTGAAGGACCAATTGGATCAAAAGATCAACAATGTAAGATATCCCAAAACAGCGCATCTTCCTCTCAAATCCTCTATCCAGGATACGGCCTTACAATAGTTGCTGTTTATCCTGTTAATACATTTCCTAAAAGCATTTTATTAAAAGAGCTACCCAAAACAACTGCTGAAAAAATAGGCGGTTTTATTTTGAGAAATTTATATTTAATTTATCTTTTTCTAAATATAATATTTCCTTTAATTTTGATTTATTGGTACCAGACCCATAAGAATAAAAAAAGGTTTGGTCCTCCAGCCGTTAATTTTGAAATACCCAAAGATGAAAAAGGAAAAAGAATAGCCCCGGCTCTTTCCGGAACAATAGATACGGCAAAGCTTGAACGAGATGACGTTGTTGCAACTATTTTTGATTTGGCGATGAGAAAGTATATAAGACTTGAAGAAGTTAAAGAAAAAACTAAAATATTGGGAGTTTTTGATAAAGATAAAAACGAGCAGAAAATTATAAAGTTAAAAGAGGCGGATTCCAAGCTAGACAGTTTTGAAAAGACTTTGTTTAACAGGTTATTTGAAACCTCAGATACGGTTAAAGTATCGGACCTAAAATTGGATTTTTATAAAACTTTTTCTGAGATGGAAAAAGACGTATTCAAAGAATTAGTTGCTAAAGGGTATTATATTAAAAATCCAAAAAATCAAAAAGCCTTCCTTATTGTTTTTGGAATATGGTCTTTATTTACTTTAAATATTTTTCTTGCATTCACGTTCTTTTTCCTTGCTAAGAAATTAAATGGAAGAACGGCTCTTGGTGATGAAATAGATTATAAAATTGACGGTCTTAAACTCTTCTTAAAATCAATGGATAGAAACTATAAATGGCAGGCGGAAAAATTCTATATCGTTGAACAAATGATCCCCTATGCAATGGCACTTGGCTACATTGATAAGTTTATGGAAGCGTTAAAAATAATAAAACCAGATTATAACCCCTCCTGGTATAGAGGATATAGCGGAAATTTCTATGTAGGTTATGCGGCTTTTTACGCAGCGTCAGCTTCTAATATGACAACATCTGCTCCTTCTTCGTCAAGCGGTTTCTCAGGTGGATCGTCCGGCGGTGGTGGAGGCGGAGGGGGAGGAGGAAGCTGGTGAAAATTAGAGGTTATAAAAATTCAGATTATTCTTCAGTTAAATTAATACTCAAACAATCAGATCTTTACGACGAGATTTGGGATAGTGAAGAAAACTTAAAGGGAATGATTGATAAAAATCCAGAGTCTATTTTAGTTACTGAAGATAATACAAAGCTTATTGCAGTTATTTATTTAATTTCATTTGGTTCAAAAGTATCATTTATTTTTAGGTTGGCTGTAAAAAAAGAATATAGGAATAAAGGAATTGCAACCAAGCTTGTCGAGTTTGCTAAAGATGTTTTATCTAAAAAAGGAGTATCTGAGGTCGGTCTTTTCGCTGATGCAAATAACAAACAGCTCTATAGGTTTTATAATAAACGATCATTTCAAACATCAAATAAGCATTGGATTTATCTTTGGAAAAAATTAAGTCAATAATTTAATTTTTATCATCTCTTGACAGGAAAACTTGACAGTAGTATACAAAGGTTGTGAAAGGGAATTCTTTAAAAAGAACATATCCACACGGTGGAGGATTATTTTGGCAAAAGGCATATAAAAGAAACGGAAAATTGGTAAAGGCTCATTTTAAAACAAAACCGGACAACATAACCTCTAATAACAGAAAGAATATTTTGGGATATTAGCTATTTTTCCCAAGGAAAGTGGTCTCTTCCAAAGTGGCCATAAGCAGAAGTTCTTAAATAAATTGGTCTTTGTAGATTTAATCCTTCAATTATTCCTTCAACAGAGGTATCTAAAAGTTGTTTCATAAAATCCTTTATAACTTTTATATTTTTTTTCTCTGTTTGGAAAGTTTCAACATCCTGCATAACGGGTTTTTTAGCTCCGATAAAATAGGCAAGCCTTACTTCTGCTTTGTCTGCAAGTTTTTCTTTAACAATGTTTTTGGCAAGGTATCTGGCAGCATAAGCCCCACTTCTGTCAACTTTTGTCGGATCTTTTCCGCTAAAAGCTCCTCCCCCAACCCTTGCATATCCTCCGTATGTGTCAACGATAATTTTCCTTCCAGTCAGTCCTGCGTCTGATGCGGGTCCTGGCATATGCCAAACACCAGTTCCATTTACAATCAAGTCTTTAATGTTTATCTTAAATCCAAATTCATCCAAAACATACCCTACAACTTCTTTATAAAGGTCTTTTTTAACCTCTTTTATGTCAACATCTTCTCTGTGGGGAACTGCAATTACAACCTGGAGGATCCTAGAAGGCAGTCCGTTTTTATACTCTATAGTTACCTGAGATTTTCCATCAGGGCGAAGATATTTTAAAATCTTTTTCTCTCGGACTTCGTCAATTCTTTGCGTTAATTTATGTGCAATCATTATCGGAAGGGGCATTAATGTTTTTGTTTCCCTGCAGGCAAATCCAAACATCATGCCTTGATCTCCTGCGCCTTTTTTCTTTACTCCTTGTGCAATTTCCCTTGATTGTTCGTGGATATATATTTCAATAGGGGATTTGTCGCTAAAATTGAAAATATCCTCTGTATATCCTAGGTCTCTTATTCTTTTTCTGGCAACTTTTTCATAGTCTATCTTCGCATTGGCGGTTACTTCTCCCGCAAGAACGACTCTGTTAAAGGCAGCCATTGTTTCAACCGCAACTCTTCCATAAGGATCATGTCTTAAGACCTCGTCTAGGATTGCATCCGATATTGAATCACAAATCTTATCCGGGTGTCCGCTGCAAACTGATTCTGACGTAAAAATATAATCCATAAAAAAACTCTCAAAAAGAGAGTCAAGATTTTGTCTTTTTAAGACCTCATCCTCCAGGCACCGTAGTCTTTCTCGGTTGCCGGTCCGCTACTTTGCGGGCTCTCTTGATGAACAATACTTTAAATTATTGATTCATTGCATTCTGACATGCTGCTTTTGCGTCTGCGTCTGTTATTGAATCACAAAGCGATGAATCATAACCTGTTCCCTCATTGTCTTTCATTATTTTTGTCGTTTCTTCCATCATTTTCGAATAGTCTGTGAATTTAACGTTGGATGGGGGATTAAATTTGGATTGATCAGCTCCCCATGGGTTGCATTTATAATCAAGTTGCTTATTATAGTCAAAATATTTATTTGCCTCATTGGTCTCGGTTTTTAGATCATCTGGGGAAATAGTCATTTTTATCCCGCTTTCCATTTGATCTCCCCAAATATAATTGTCATTGCCTTTTCTAATCATACTCATATTTGTTACTTTTCCATCTACGGTGGTTTGAAAATCTCCGCGCATATTGCCTGAAGAAACATACACGGTTCCTTTTCCTGAGAATTCATTATCTGTGCCTGTCATGTCGAAGCTGCAAGTGACATTGGCCCCGCTTGTAATAAGGTTAACCAAGGAATTCATAGCTGAATTTGTGGTTTGCTCTCCAGAAGTAGTATTTGATGTTTGGTTTTGCTGGGGAGTAGTATTTTTACCAAACATTAAGTATCCGCCAAGCCCAAGCAAAAGAAGAATAATAACTGCGGCTGCGATAATTAATTGTTTTTGTTTTAACATTAAAAAAGAGTATATAACGCAAATTTTCAATAGTCAATAGTAATTAAAACCCTTGACAAATACATTTAAAAAAGAGCAATAATTGTATATGGCAAAGAAAGCAGCTAAAAAGACAAAATACGAAAGCTTTAAGCTCTACGGTAAATATGAGAGGGCACAGATTGCAATTTTTACAGTAACTGACCTTTTAATAGGTGTAGTTTTGGGATACCTGCTCCAGCCATATATCGCCGCTGCTATTACAGCCTACGCTGCAAATTCCGCCTTCTAAATTCTTGGGAATAGAGATTTTTGTAAGGCTATATCGGTCTTTGTAAATTGGTCGACAATTTTCTTTGCGGTTTGCGGCATAAAAGGCTCAAGTAAAATACCAATTTCCACAATCTGATCTACAGCGTGGGCGAGAATTGCCGACAATTCTCTTCCTTTGTGATTGGTTGAGACCTTTAGAAGTTCCCAGGGTTTTTCCTCATTTATGAATTTATCCAATTTTGTAATTTTTTGAAAAACAAGGCTTAGTGCTTCATTGAACCTAAATTCATCCAATGCTTTTTTATAGTCTTCAATAATGTCTATGAAATGGAAATTTTTCTCTCCGGCAAGTGTTTTAAATCCCGAAGTCTCGCATAGCTTACTAACTCTTGCGATTAAATTTCCAAGTCCGTTTGCCAAATCTGCGTTATAAACTTGCCTAAACTTTTCTTCTGAGAAATCTCCATCACTAAAAGGAGAAAATTTGGAAAGACAGTAATAGCGAAGAGCGTCTGCTCCGTATTTTTCTATTAAAACACTTGGGTCAATAACGTTTCCTAAACTTTTAGACATTTTCTGTCCGTTAACCGTAAAGTATTCATGGACAAAGATTTTTTTGGGTAAGAAAAGTCCGGCCGAGATTAAAAATGCAGGCCAATAAACGGCGTGGAATCTGATTATTCCTTTCCCGATAACATGAAGATCTGCTGGCCACCATTTTTTATAAAGATTTTCATCGGATCCAAATCCAACCGCTGTTTGGTAAATGTTTAAAGCGTCAAACCAGACATAAACTTTTTGTGTCGGATCGTTAGGGACCGGAACTCCCCAGTTTTTTGCCCTTTCATTTGATCTTGAAATACTTATATCTTCAAGACCCTTTTTAACAAAGGAGAGCATTTCGTTTCTTCTAAAGTCAGGAACTATTTCAAGCTCGTTTGATTCAATTAGTTTTAAGATTTTATCAGTATAGTTTGAGAGTTTGAAAAAATAGTTTTCTTCGCTTACTTCTTCAAGTGGTTTTCCCGGGTGTTCATGGCACTCTCCGTTTTCATCAAGTTCTTCTTTGGTATAAAACTGCTCGCATCCTACGCAATAAAGACCTTTATACGATTTCTTATAAATATCTTTTTGACAAAGTTGCCAAAGTTTCTGGGAGGATTTGATGTGTTTTTCTTCGCTTCCTTTGACTATGCTGTCAAATTTAATACCAAGTTTTTCCCAAAGATCCAAAAAAAGCTTTCCGTTTTTATCAACCAGCTCCTGAACGGTTATTCTTTCTTCTTCTGCAGCCTGGACATTTTTTAAAGAGTTTTCGTCATAGCCACATGACAAAAAAACGTCTTTTCCAAGAGTTTTTTGATACCTTGCAATCGTGTCTGATTGAATAAATTCAAGCGCATGGCCCAGGTGGGGCCTAAAATTCACGTATGGTATTGCGTTTGTAATATAGTATTTGTTCATCGATTGAATTGTAACAAAGATTGCAAGCTAAGGAAAGAATTAATGTTTTCTAAAAAAGAAAAGTTCAGTTGCTGCAAATAATATAAAAAGCAAAACCAGGAAGAAGGTTTGGTTAAGATTATTTAATCTAAGAATTAAATAAATCAAAGAAAAAGTAGCAAGAAGTAACCCTTGGATTTTATTTGCAAAAATAAACCAAACGGTTGTCCAAAGAAAAATAAACAAAAGTAAAAAACCAATAGGTATTGCTGTTATTTTAAGAGAGGAAAAAGAAACAGTTGTATTGGGTGAAAAGGCAAAGACAAGATAGATTAAGCAAATTAAAGAAATAACAGAAAGAACAGGAAGGATTAAAAGTTTCTTTCTTTTTCGCATATATAAAAGTTTAGCATAAACAAACTTCTTTCAGGCTTTGGAAGTAGGTTTTGTTAACTGTGTTATTAAATGTGCAGGAATTAATTGAGGTCCAATTTCCCTCTTGACAAGATTTTGGCAGTCGTGATATATTACTGCTAACCTGGATACGACGCATTTTCAGTAAGATATATTTGTAGATCTATACGGGCGCTTATCTGGGTAAAGGATTTATTATGCACGACTTAACGTCTAGACAAGTCGATATTTTAAAAAGTCTCATCGAAGAATATATAGAGACTGCGGAAGCGGTCGGCTCTGAGACTTTAGAAAAAAAGCATAATTTGTCTGCAAGCCCTGCAACGATTCGAAACGAAATGGTTCGGCTTACAGAGCTTGGGTACCTTAAAAAACCGCACATCTCGGCTGGTAGAGTTCCGACTCCCTTGGGGATGAGGTTCTACGTCAAGCAGCTGATGAAAGAAAAAGAGCTCTCGGTTGCAGAAGAAGTCTCATTAAAGGAAAAAGTTTGGGATTTAAGAGAAAAAGAAAGAGTTTTCTTAAAAGAATTAACCAAAACTTTGGCTGAGCGAACAAAAGCTTTGGCAATAACAACAACCGATGAAGGAGATCTTTTCTGTGCAGGCTATGCAAATGTTTTGGACAATCCGGAGTTTTTGGATATTGATGTAACCAAGAATTTATTATCGGCAGTTGACGAATTTGAATATTTCAAGAGCCTGTTTTCAGAACAGGAAGATGATGACGAGATCCATATACTCCTTGGAGAAGATCTTGGACCAAGATTAAACGGTCCATACGGATTTGTCTATATAAAATACCATACGCCTATGAAGTTAACAGGAAAAGTTGGCGTTTTGGGACCGGCAAGACTTAATTATAACTTTGTTGTCCCAACTGTAAGATATTTCGGAGATTTAATAGGAGAGATAGCAAAGGGTTGGTAAAATGAAAAAAAATGAAAAGAAAATCGATACAAATGAATTTGAGAACCTTGAAAATCAACTAAAAAGGGCATTGGCTGACTATCAAAACTTGGAAAAAAGGATAGCAGGTGAAAAAAGCGAGTGGATTAAGTTATCTAATAAGGATTTACTGCTTAGACTTTTACCCGGACTTGACAGTTTGCTTTTAGCCGAGAAACATACCCAAGATGATGGAGTTAAAGTTTCAATAAGACACTTTTTGGATATTTTGGAACAAGAAGGTGTCAAAAAAATTGAAACAGAGGGGAAAGATTTTGACCCTAAAGCAATGGAAGCGGTTTCAACAAGAGTTGGAGAAGAAGGAAAGGTAGTAGAAGAGTTAAGAGCAGGATATACGCTTTTTGACTTGGTACTTAGACCAGCGCAAGTAATAGTAGGAAGCAAAAGTTAAAAGCGAAAAGTTTAGAAATATTTTGAATTTTTCATTTTTAATTTTATAATATAGAAAGAAATAAATTATGGGAAAAATAATTGGAATTGATTTAGGTACAACAAACAGCGCTGTTGCGGTAATGGAGGGAGGAACTCCCAAAATTATACATTCTGCTGAAGGGCGTAATGTTATTCCATCGGTAGTTGATCCGATATCTCATGTCGTGGGAGACGTTGCTAAAAGACAAATTGTCTTAAAGCCTAAAACGACAGTCTTTTCCATAAAGAGACTGATGGGAAGGAAATTTAATGATGATTCGGTTCAGTTTGATATTAAATGGCTTCCCTATACAATCAAAGCCGGAAGAGACGGAATGGCCGATGTCGAAGTTGACGGAAGAACATTTACTCCTCAGGAAATTTCCGCAATGATATTGCAAAAGATAAAATCCGATGCAGAGGCGTACCTTGGAAGCAAAGTTACTCAAGCTGTTATCACAGTCCCAGCATATTTTGATGACAGTCAAAGACAAGCTACAAAACAGGCTGGTGAAATCGCAGGACTTGAAGTATTAAGAATCATAAACGAACCAACAGCAGCGGCTTTGGCCTATGGCCTTGATAAGAAAAATGCCCATACAATTGCAGTCTATGATCTAGGCGGCGGAACTTTTGATATCTCAATTTTGGAACTTGGAGAAGGAGTCTACCAGGTAAAATCAACAAACGGAGACACCCATCTTGGTGGAGACGATTTTGATCAGACAATAATAGATTATTTGGCCGAAGAATTCAAAAAAGAAAACGGTATTGATCTTAGGAAAGATCCACAAGCGCTTCAAAGACTTAGAGAATCTGCTGAAAAAGCAAAGATAGAATTGTCTTCATCTCAGGAAGCACAAATTAACCAACCCTTTATCACCCAAGGCGAAGGCGGAACGCCACTTCATCTAACAATGACTTTAACCAGAGCAAAGCTTGAGCAAATAGTTGATCCCTTGATTCAAAAAACACTTAAACCTGTAGAGCTTGCGTTAAAAGATGCAAAAATTAAAGTTTCGGATATTGACGAAATCGTAATGGTAGGCGGAATGACGAGAATGCCAAAGGTCTTAGAAACCGTTACCAAGTTTTTCGGCAAAGAGTCAAACAAATCAGTCAATCCGGACGAAGTAGTTGCAATCGGAGCTGCAATCCAGGGGGGAGTTTTAGGAGGAGAAGTCAAGGATGTATTACTTTTAGACGTTACTCCTCTAACGCTTGGTATTGAAACCTTGGGTAGTGTATCAACTCCTTTAATTGAGAGAAATACAACTATTCCAACTTCCAAATCTCAGGTTTTTTCTACAGCAGCTGACAATCAAACACAGGTAGAAATAAATGTACTGCAGGGGGAGCGACCAATGGCAGCTGATAATAAATCCCTTGGAAGGTTTGTTCTAGACGGAATTCCACCTGCTCAAAGGGGTGTTCCTCAAATTGAAGTTGCATTTGATCTTGATGCTTCTGGAATATTAAATGTAAAAGCAACCGATAAGGCAACTGGTAAAGAGCAAAGCATTAAAATAACAGGATCAACTGGTTTAACCAAAGAAGAAGTTGAGAAGATGACCAAAGAGGCTGAAGTTCATGCCGCAGAAGATGCACAGAAACGCGAAAAAATTGAAGCAAGAAACCAAGCAGACAGTCTTATCTTTACTGCCGAGAAATCACTCAAAGACGCAGGAGACAAAGTAACAGAAGAAGTTAAAAGCCAGGTTGAAGAGAAAGTCTCTGCACTAAAGGGGATTTTAGATTCAGGTTCTAAAGAAGATTTGGAAGCAAAAACCAAAGAGCTTTCAGATGCATTGCAAAAAGTAGGACAGGCTATGTATCAAAAACCAGGACAACAACCAGATGCTCAGGCTTCAGATGCAGCCGAGCCTAAGCCGGATGGAGAAGCTTCAAAAGACAGTGGGGAAAGTTCTAAAAAAGAAGAACCTGTTGAAGGAGAAGTAGTTAACTAAATGAAAAATTTAAAAACCGAGATTCTAGCACTTGCAAACTATGCAGATTTCTCAAAAGATGGAAAGCTAAGCATTATAGGAATTTTTGATCGTATATTCACTAAGGAAACTCCAAGCTCGTTTATTAGAGGTTTTTTGGTTTTTAGTATTTCCGGTGGGGAAAATAATTCAAAGCATCTCATTACGGTAATAATTAAAGATAGTTCAGGAAAAATAATACTTGAGAAAAAAGTAGAGATAGTTATGGGCTCTTCAGGTAAGGGAAATTTTATAGCAGAATTAGTTGGTCTTCCCTTGCCTGTATTTGGAGAATATAAGGTTATTTTAAAAACACTTGAAAAGGAAATTGGAAACATAAATTTTTTTGTTACACTTCCTGATCAAGTAGTAAATAATACCCCACCCGTTAATTAGTTATATAGTTTATATTTTACACATAAAAGGGAGACATGAATTACGAGCGTTATAGAAGCGAAGCTTCAGACATTAATTTTTTTGGGAGATTAGAAGGATCTATTGATTCTCCTTTTGTTTCTGCAGAAGTTGTTGATTTATCTAAAAAAAATTGGCAAAAGAGCGATTTTCAGTTAGCAAAATGGCATGTGCATGCAGAAGATCATGTAACATATCAATCCAATAAAGGTTTAGTTCATTTTAAATCCAGGAATCAGGATGGTATTTATGAGGTTTTATATGAACCCGTTGCTTATGAATTGGGTAAAAAGTATCTTGGTCTTGACTATCCTGCGACAACAGCCAGTTATTTTTTTAATAATAATACATTGATTATAGGAACACTTTCTCATGCCTTTTTTACCCAAACTCTTCATACGGCTTCATCAGTATTTCAATCCGTTTTTTTCAAAAGATTAGATCCTTATTCATTTTTGGGTGAAACAGTTGCTGCGATTTGGTACAGAAATTGGGATTGGTTAGGAGAAAAATATGATAGTGTAATTTTTGGCCAAAATCTTTCTGGTTCATCGGCCTATTATATTATTGATAGAACTCATATATTCAAAGGACCAAGGGGAGATATAAGCCAAGATCAATTAAAGAATTATGAAATTAATAATGTGTGGTGGTGGAATAAAAATAATTCAAAAATTAAATTAGAAAATTGTCTCCCTTTTGTTAAAAAGATAGAACGGATTCCCGATGAGGTTATAAAGGCAATATGTCTAAAATGGGCAGATAAGATTGGAGAAATTGATAATATTAATAAAAACAGATATCTGCGAATGGCGGAAGATTTAGCAAGCTATTTAATAGGCAATAAATGGCTAGTAAGACAAGAGCTTAGCGCATACTTTAATCATGGAATTCTCTCAATTTAGAAGATTATAATCCCAAAACTAAAAAAGAAAGCGCGTAATACGCGCTTTTATAATATAATAAAAGCCTATGGCAGACAAAGATTATTATTCAATTCTTGGTGTTTCAAAATCAGCAAGCGCAGAAGATATTAAAAAAGCATATAGAAAGCTTGCACTTCAGTATCATCCTGATAGAAATAAAGGGAAAGAGTCTGAGGATAAATTTAAAGAAGTGACTAAAGCTTATGAGGTTTTATCTGATCCTTCAAAGAGACAAACCTACGATCAATTCGGAGAAGCTGCTTTCCAACAAGGCGGGCCTGGCGCAGGAGGACCTTTTGGAGGAGGATTTCAAGGACAAGGCGGACAATACGGACCCTTTACTTATACATATACAACAGGAGGTAATGCGGGTGGTTTTGACTTCGGTGGATTTTCAGACCCCTTTGATATCTTTGAACAGTTCTTTGGAGGAGCAAATCCATTCAGTAGGACTCAAAGAAGGCCTACTTATGCACTTTCAATTTCCTTTATGGATGCTATAAACGGAGCAACAAAGAAAGTTAATTTAGGAGGAAAAACTCAAACTATTAAAATCCCGGCAGGAGTTGATAGTGGATCAAGAATAAGATTTGGAGATTCCGAAGTCATAATTGAAGTAGAGCCTCATAGGAAATTTCAAAGACAGGGATATGATATCGTAACCGAGGAAGAAATATCTTTTCCGAAAGCAGCATTAGGAGATGAGCTGGAAGTTGAAACGGTACAGGGAAATGTAAGAATAAAAATTCCTGCAGGTACTCAGCCGGAAACTGTGATTAGATTAAGAGGAAAAGGAGTAAGAATGTTAAGGGGGTCAGGTCATGGGGATCATTACGTAAGAATAAAGGTAACTGTCCCCAAAAACCTAACAGGACATCAAAGAGAGATTTTGAAAGAATTTGAAGAAGGTAAGAAAAAATCTAGCTGGTTTTAATTTATAATTAAAAAATGATATATATCTTTTTAGGATTAGTTTTTTATACATCGTTGCTTCTTATTGGAACATTTGCTTCTAGAATGGCAAATACAAATTTGGTTTCTGCGATTGTCAGTTTATTTTCTGCAATTATCCCAACACTTGTTGCAATACCGCTTTTAAATAAGGCAACAATTGAAAATCAAAGAATAGGAGTAATGGCTGCTATAATAGCAGGTCTTATTGTCGGCCTTTTTACTTTGGTTTTAAATAAAAGTTTAGCTGTAAATAAAGTAGGTATCGTTATTCCAATTATCTTTGGTGGATCAATATTTTTATCAACAATACTAAGTTATTTTATTTTTAAAGAAAAAGTAAGTTTAATGCATGGAATTGGCCTTGGTTTTTTAGGGATTGGGATTTTAATCATAACCTACGTAAAGTTTGTTGAAAAATAAAAATCAGTCTTTGTTTGTAATTTGTCCTCAATCTTATATACTAAATATATGTACAGACTGCCTTTTGACCTTGTTAAATTTTGGTATGTAGAAGCGCCTCTTTCTTTAATCAGTTTTTTCGGCATTGTTAATAAGCAATTTTTAACTCTTTTTTCTCTTCCCCTGATGCTTAAGACTTTTTTCAGGCCCTGGAAGAATGAATACAGGGAAGGCTTGGTGGGATTTTCTATCTTTATGGGAATTGCATTTAAAACTCTCTTTATCCTTATAGATTTGGTTATCCTGGCTTTTCTAATAGTATCAGAAGCTATATTATTTGTCTGGTTTTTGGCGTTTCCGGCAGTTATTGTTTATCTATTTTTAATTAAACTATGAAATTTTACGCAAGACTTTATTCTTTCTACAACAGCTTAGTTATTAAGCTTTGTAGGGCTTTCTTACTTATCGCTCTAATTCCTCTTTCCTTTCTTTCCTTAACTGACTTACTTTATCCAAACTTTATAATTGCGGTTTTGTCGATTTTTCTAATCTTTGAAATATTTTTTAAGTTTAAGGTTGAAAGACTAATGCCTAGGGTTTTGGTATCAGAAAACAGCGATGATCCGCTTAATTCATTTACGCTTTTGGCATTAAGCTCATTTTTAACAAGCTCCAATACCCAAAAACTAATTGAAAATCTTTTAAATAAACCTCAGGTTAAGTTCATTTTGGAAAAAGCAGATATTGAAAGAAAGCAGTTAAAGCTGGTCGATATAGATAAAAATGAGCTTGCCAAAGAAGCACTTCATGTTGCAAAGCAGGCAAACGGAAAATACGTTACAACCATGGATTTAATCACCTCCCATCTTTTGTTATCTGAATCCCAGACAAAACTTTTGTTTTCCAAAAAACTAAAGCCTGAGGATCTGGAAGCAATTTTAATCTGGGCCAGAAACAGATATAAAAAAGAGGAAAATCCAAAGCGCACTCATCTTTTCTGGGGAGAAGGAATTGCCGAAGACTGGGTCTATGGCTGGACAAATGAAACGCAAAAATACATGCTTGATCTAACCTCCCAATTTATCAACAAAAAGAAAAACGCAATCGGGCGAATAAACGAATATAATCAATTACTCGAAAGTTTATATGCAGGCAAAAGCACTATTCTGGTGGGAGAGTCGGGAAGCGGTAAGACGGCGGTTGTTGAGCATTTGGCAAGAGAAAGCTTTACTGGTCTTTTATCAAAAAACCTTTTCCACCAAAGAATATTTCAATTAATGGTAGATGCTTTTATGGCAGGAGCTACAACGCAGGGCGAACTTGAACAAAGGCTTGATAATATTATCCAAGAGGTGTCTCACAGTGGGAACATCATAGTTTTCATTCCAAATATTGATAATATCCTTGGGAATTCAAGCTTTAACTTAAATATCTCCGGAGCATTAATTCCTTATATTAAAAACGGCAATATCAGGATTATCGCAACTGCAACCCCAGCTTCTTTTAAAAAATATGTCGAGGCAAATCCTTCATTTATGGAAAACTTCTCGGTCATTAAGTTTGAGAATCTTGACAGGGCAAAAGTACTTGAAATCCTGTTTAGAAAAGCATCTTTTATAGAAGAAAAAACCAAAACGGTTTTAACCTATAAGGCAATACTTTCCAGCTTTAACTTTGCCAATTCATATATCAAGGAAAAAGTTCTTCCCGGAAGCGCAGTCATTCTACTTGAGGATACGGCAAACGCAGTTTCACTCTCCGGAAAGGCAATAGTTGAGGAACAAAATGTTGAGGAACAAATAACAAAGAAAGTGCATATGAATGTCGGAGAGCCAAAACAGGTAGAGAAAAATCTTCTCTTAAATCTCGAAAAGCAAATGCATTTAAGAGTAATAGGTCAAGACGAAGCCGTCTCAACGATATCTGAGGCTATTAGAAGAGTAAGGGCAGGACTTAAAACTTCCCAAAAACCCATCTCATTTTTGTTTTTGGGGCCAACAGGAGTTGGTAAAACAGAAACGGCAAAAGCTTTGGCGCAGAGTTATTTCGGAGACGATAAAAAAATGATCAGGCTTGATATGAGTGAGTTCTCAGGAATTGACGGAGAGAAAAGACTATTGGGAGCTCCTCCTGGTCAGGGAGATGAAAAAGGACAACTAACAGAAAGTATTTATGACAATCCATATTCAATGGTTTTACTTGATGAGTTTGAAAAAGCAGATCAAAAAATCCTTGATTTGTTTTTACAGGTGTTTGACGATGGAAGACTGACTGATAATAAAGGAAAGACAGTTTCATTTATAAACTCTGTTATTATTGCAACTTCAAATGCAGCCTCAGAATATATTAGAGAACAAATTGGTAAAGGAGTAAAAGTAGACGGGAGTTTTTACAGCCAGCTGTTGGAATATTTACAAACCAAGCAAATATTTAAACCTGAGCTTTTAAACAGATTTGACGCAATTATTGTCTTTAAGCCACTTAATCAGGCTCAAATCCAACAAATTGTTAAAATACTTCTAACTGAATTTACAAATAGACTTAAAGAGAAAGACATTGTAGCTTCATTTGATGAAAAGATAGTAGCAAAAATTGCAAATGAGGGGTTTGATAAGGATTTTGGAGCAAGACCCTTAAGAAGATTTATTCAGGACAACATTGAAGATTTAATTGCCCAGAAAATGTTAAAAGATGAGATTAAAAGGGGAGATAAGATTTTAATTTCAGTAGACACAAATGGCAATATTGAGATAAACAAATAAATTTACCCTCTTAATCTTCTTGAAGCAAGGCTCCCAAAATGATATACTTGTCTCCATTATGCCAGCAATACAAAGAAGTGAATTTGCTCTTGCTTTAAATCAGGTTTCAAACGAAAGAGGCCTCGATCCGGCTATTGTTTTGGAAACAGTTCAAAACGCAATTCTTGCAGCATATAGAAAAGATCACCCTGAAGCTGAACTTGAAGAATTTAGAGCTGAACTTAATGCCAATACGGGAGAGGCTAAAATATTTCATAAAGATGAAGACGTAACTCCTCCCGGCTTTGGAAGAATTGCAGCCCAGACCGCAAAACAGGTAATACTGCAAAAGATAAGAGAGAAGGAAAAAGAAACAATCATCTCTGACTTTAGACAAAGAATTGGAACAATAGTCAATGGTATGGTCCTAAGATTTGCAGGACCAAATGTGATAGTCGATATCGGAAAAACAGAAGCTATCATGCCTCCAAACGAGCAGATTGTAAATGAAAAATATCATCTAAACCAAAGATTAACCGTCTATATTGTTGAAATTAAAGAAGGCTTAAGAGGAGAAGAAGTAGTTGTCTCAAGAGCCGCAAACGGACTTTTAGAAGGTTTATTTAAAAGAGAAGTTCCTGAAGTCGCCCAGGGAGCGGTAGAAATAAAGTCAATTGAAAGAGAACCCGGCAACAGAAGCAAAGTCGCAGTCTACTCAAACCAGTCGGGCATTGATCCTGTCGGAAGCTGTGTCGGACAAAAAGGAGTCAGAGTTCAGGCTATTATTGCCGAATTTAACGGAATAGAAAAAATCGATATCATCCAATGGCAGGAAGCAATAGAAAAATATGTTCAGGCAGCACTTTCTCCCGCAAAACAATTAACGGTTAAGATAGATGAAGATGAAAAATTGGCCAAAGTAAAAGTTGCCCCTGAAGAACTTTCTTTGGCAATCGGAAAAGACGGCCAAAACGTAAGGCTTGCTTCAAAGTTAACAGGCTACAGAATTGAAATTGAAGGAGACGAAAAGCTTTCAGCAATTCCCCAGGAGGAAGCAAAACCAAAGGAAGAGGTAGATAAAGAGAAAGCGAGCAAAGAACCAAAGGGAAAAGAAAAAGCAGCTGAAGCAGTGCCCGCTGCAGCTGATGACAAAACTCCTACGGTTTCAGAAGAGGTAAAAGCTGAGGAAGAAAGAATTGAAAAAGATATAGAAGGTCAGGCTCAAAGCGAATCAGAAGAGACAATGAACAAGGAAAGCAAACCTAGTGAAGATTCCGACAAGTCTAAATAATATGAAAAATTATTTATTAAAAGTAAAATTCTTGTCGATAAAAGAAAATAATTTATGGATAAACCAAGTAAGTCACAAAATGATAATAAATTCTACCCACCGGTAGTTGCGGTATTGGGCCACGTTGACCACGGAAAAACAACCCTTCTTGACGCAATCAGGAAAACCAATGTAGCCTTACGAGAACACGGCGGTATTACCCAAAAAATCGGAGCCTCCCAAATTGAAGTAACACACGAGGGTAAAAAAGAATATATCACCTTTATAGATACCCCCGGACACGAAGCTTTTTCCAATATGAGGGGAAGGGGAGTCGCAGCAGCTGATATTGGACTGCTTGTTATATCAAGTGTTGACGGGGTAATGCCGCAGACTGTTGAGAGCATCAATCTTCTAAAACAATCCAAAGTTCCTTTTATAGTTGTCTTTACAAAATCAGATGATCCTCAAAAATTGGTTGATAAAGCAATCCAGCAGCTTTTAAAACAGGAAGTTATGCTTGAAAACTACGGAGGAGATGTGCCTTTTATAGAAGTAAGCGCCAAAGAGAATAAAAATATCGATAAACTTTTAGATTTAATACTTTTGGTCTATGAAGTCAAAAGACACGCAAACTTCTATCCCTTTTCCGACTCAGGTCCATTTATGGGTATTGTCATTGAATCAAAACTTGATCAAAGATCAGGACCAAAAGCGACTGTTATAGTTAAAAACGGAAAGCTTAAATTCAAGGATGAAATCTACGCGGCAAACGCCAAGGGAAAAGTAAGAAGCCTTGTTACTAGCAACGGAAAGATAGTCACGGAGGCTGGGGTTGGTGAAGGAGTTGAAGTTTTGGGATTTGAAAGCGTTCCACCTGTTGGAGAAGTAGTCACGACAACGCCAAAAGAAGTAAAGCTTGAGTATAGTCAAGAAATTTCAAACCTGCCAACGTCTCCTTTTACGGAAGAAAACCAAAACATGCTTTCAGTTGTCTTATGTGCAGATAGCCAGGGGTCTTTGGAGGCTATAGCCAATTCAATGCCTGAGAAAGTAAAGTTTGTCATTAAAAAAACCGGAGACATTGAGGTCTCAGACATTTTATTTGCCAAATCAACAGGTTCAATAGTCTTAGGCTTTAACGTCAAATTAAAACCTGAGATTCAAACTCTTGCCAAAACTGAAAAAGTCCTGGTCAAAACCTACACCATTATTTATGAAATGATCGATGAGATAAGCGACTTTGTCCAAGGAAAACTTGAGGCTTTACAGGAAGAAATATTGGGAATTGGCAAGATCCTTGCCAGTTTCCCCTTTGAAAAAACTAAAGTCTGCGGAATACGAGTTGAAGAAGGAAGAATAGCAAAAGGCGATAAAGTAAGACTGACTAGAGGTGAGAGCGTAATCGGCGAAACAAGAATCATTTCTGTTAGAAAAGGCAAAGAACAGACCTCAAAAGTAGAACAAGGCCAAGAAGCAGGTATAATCCTCTCCCCTTTTCTTGACTTTACTATAGGAGATATGGTAATATCCCATAGCTAAATACTTAAATGGACAATTTAACCTTTACAAAAATTAAAGAAGCAATAGAAAAATATAATAATATTGCTATTGCAGTCCCAAGTAATCCTTTAATGGATGAGATGGCTGCTGCGCTTTCTTTATATCTTTCAATTTCAACTTTGGGCAAAAGTGTATCAATTGCATCTCCTACAACTCCTTTGGTTGAAGTTTCAAATCTCGTCGGAATCGACAGAGTTCAAAACACATTAGGCGGTGGAACAGGAGACCTGGTCGTTTCTTTCCCATACAGGGAAGGAGAAATCGAAAAAGTTTCCTATACAAGAGATGATAATTTCTTAAACATTGTTGTCAAAGCCGGAGAATTAGGTCTTAACTTTGATGAAAAAGCTGTCAGGTTTACAAGAGGCGGAGCATCTCCCGAGCTTTTGTTTGTAATTGGCGCTGAAAGAGTAACCGATCTTGGAGCCCTTTATGACGTTAATAATCTTAAAGATACGGTTTTGGTAAACATTGATAACAAAGCCGGAAATCAAGGATACGGAGATATAGTAATGGTTTCAAACAAACTTTCTTCAATCTCTGAAGCTGTTGCAAACTTACTCATTTCCTTAAATTACAAAATTGATATTGATGCGGCAGAAAATTTATTAGACGGAATAACCGCTGCAACAAATAATTTTCAAAACCCAAATACAAGTTCCTTGGCTTTTGAAATGGTGGGTATATTGATGAGAACTGGTGCTCAAAGAGCAACTCAACAAACTCTAGATCCAAGACAGGCACCAAGACAAGATAATTTTATTAAACAAACAGAAAGACAGATTAAAACTGAACAAATTGAAAGAAAAGAAAATGTTATTAGTCAGCAAAGTCCAATTAGTCAAGGAGCTCCGATAAACCAAACACCTCCTCCGGATGATTGGCTGGAGCCCAAAATATATAAAGGCTCAACCAACTTCTAAGCTATTATTATTTATGGATGAAAGACCAGAAAACAGCTTTATTTAACATAGGTGTATTATAAGCTATATGAAACAAAAGGTTTTAAAATATGATGTGGTCTTTGAGGAACAGCCCGAAGGCGGTTATACTGCAATTGTGCCTTCTTTGCCAGGTTATATTAGCGAAGGAGACACATTTGAAAAAACAAAAGATAACATTGCCGATGCTATCAAACTGTATTTAGAAGATTTGTCTAAGTAAGTAGCGTTTTCCTAAAAACCCATTGTTAATAAGGGTTCTTTTAGCCCATTGCTAATTTTATTCAAAATTGATATAATACAAATGATTTTATAAAGATAGAAGGTAAGAATATTTAATATGCCACTTAGTTCTTCACAGAAAAAAGACATAATTAAAGAATTTCAAACAGTCAAAGGAGATACGGGAAGTCCCGAAGTTCAGGTTGCGCTTTTAACGCATAGAATTGACAGATTAACAGAACATCTAAAGCTTCACGGACATGACAATCACTCAAGACGCGGCCTTTTATCAATGATTGCAAAAAGAAGAAGACTAGTTAACTTTTTGGAGAAAGTGGACAAAAAGAGGTCCTCTGAAATTACAAAGAGAGTTGGACTAAAAGATTAAGTAGATTTAATGAAAAAAACCTCAGTAAGTACTGAAATCGCAGGAAAGACATTGACACTTGAGACAGGTGAACTAGCCAAACAAGCTACATCATCGGTTTTGGCCCGTCTTGGAGACACAATGGTTTTGGCAACCGTTGTTGCGGGATCTAAAAACACAGAACTTGATTATTTCCCATTATCAGTTGAATACGTTGAAAGACTTTATGCTGGTGGAAGAATAAAAGGATCAAGATGGGTTAAAAGAGAAGGAAGACCAACGGATGATGCAATTTTAACAGGAAGACTAATTGATAGATCAATTAGACCCCTTTTCCCAAAAGCATTTAAAAGAGATGTCCAAGTAGTAGTCACTGTTTTATCAGTTGACGGAGAAAACGAACCGGATGTACTTTCCATCATTGCAGTATCCGCTGCACTTCACGCATCACCAATCCCATGGGACGGACCAGTTTCTGCAGTTAGAGTTGGACACGTTAAAGAAAACGGAAACGGAAAGACAGAGTTAATCATTAATCCGGGAAGTGCTGAATCAGATTTCTCAGAACTAGATCTTGTCGCAACCCAGACAAAAGATAAAACCTTAATGCTTGAAGCAGGAGCTTTGCAGGTTTTGGAGGAAACAATGGTTGAGGCAATTGCTAAAGCCCACGTTGAAAACAAAAAGATAATTGAATTTATCGAAGACTTTGCCAAAAAAGTAGACACTAAAAAAGAAGAAACACCAATTGATGCAGCCTTAAATGAAATGGTTGCAACACTAGATAAAAACTACAAAGACGAGATATTGGCTTTAATTCCCTCAAGAGCCAGTAAAGAAGGAAACGGCAATGAGGCAGGAGCCTTAATTGACAAAATCTATGAAAGCCAAAAAATGGCAAACCCTGAAGAAAATATTGACAAGAAAGTAATTGCAACTGCCCTTGAAAAAGTCATGTTTAAAGGAATTAGAGTAGATGTACTAAAAAAGAAAAAAAGAGCAGACGGAAGAAAAGTCGATGAGATAAGACAAATTGAAGTAAAGGTAGGACTTTTGCCAAGAACACACGGAAGCGCAATTTTCCAAAGGGGAGATACACAGGCTTTGACAGTTGTAACGCTTGGATCTCCCAGAATGGAACAATTGATTGAATCCGCAGAAGGAGAAGAAATTAAAAGATATATTCACCACTATTCAATGCCTCCATATTCAATCGGTGAAACAGGCAGAATGGGAACACCATCCAGAAGAGAAATCGGACACGGAGCACTAGCTGAAAGAGCGATTGCAGCCGTTATTCCAAGCCAGGATACTTTTCCCTATACGATTAGAGTCGTATCGGAAATCCTTTCTTCTAACGGATCAACATCAATGGCGTCAACCTGCGGATCAACGCTTGCCTTAATGGATGCAGGAGTTCCAGTTCTAAAACCTGTTGCAGGAATTGCCATTGGTCTTATGACGGGTGAAGATCCCGATAAAGAATATGTTTTATTAACAGATATCTTGGGTCTTGAGGATTTCTCGGGAGACATGGATTTCAAAGTTGCAGGAACAGAGAGCGGTATTACGGCAATTCAACTGGATGTAAAAATAAAAGGGTTAAATATTACCCAGATAAAAGAAACATTTGAGAAAGCAAAGATAGCAAGGCTTGAGATTTTGCAGAAAATGCTTTCAGTAATCCCAACTTCAAGAGAAGAAGTTAGTGCATTTGCACCAAAGATTGAAATAGTTAAAATCCCGGTTGAAAAAATCGGAGAAGTAATCGGACCCGGAGGAAAAGTAATTAAAAATATTATCGCAACAACAGGAGCCACAGTTGACGTAGAAGATAACGGATCGGTTGCAATTTCAGGAACCTCTGAGGAAGCAGTCCAAAAAGCCGTTGAATGGGTAAAATCATTAACCAGAGAAATAACAGTCGGAGAAGCTTTTGAAGGTGAAGTAAAAAGAATACTTCCGTTTGGAGCATTCGTAGAATTCTTGCCTGGTAAAGAAGGAATGGTCCACGTTTCCAAAATGTCTACGGAATTTGTCAACAATCCAAACGACATTGTCCAAATAGGACAAAAAGTTAAAGTAAGAGTTGTTGAGATTGACGATCAGGGAAGAATAAATCTTTCGATGCTTTTTGGAGCTGATGCAGAAGCTAAAGAAAAAGCGGGTCCACAAAGAGGTCCGCAAACTGGCGGATATGAACCAAGAGGCTTTACGCCCAGAGGTCCACAAAGAGGAGGACAAAGAAGTTTTGATAGAAGACCACCAATGGGAACAGCCGGACCTTCTTCAGAGCATCCTTTGTCAATGCAGTTTAAAAGAGAAAGAAGAGAAAATTGGAGAAAAGATAAATACAGTAAGAAACCACGCTATTAAAGCCACTAGTAACTTATAGCCAGTTTTTGTATTATAAAAATGTATGGATTCTGTCCAAAATCTCGATAGTGACATCTTGAAATTAGAAGAAAAGGTAAAAGCCGCAAATCTTCCTTCGGATTTAGTTGAAAAAGTAAACACAATGTTATCGATCATAAAAATGAGTTTAAAAACTGGCAACAGCCAGATCTCAAACTTTGAAAATATTCAAAATTATATTAATTTAATTTGTTTACTTCCCTTTAACTCTGAAACCAAAGACACAATGGATATTAATTTTGCAAGAGAGGTTTTGGATAAAAACCATTACGGATTAACATCGGTCAAAAACACTATTTTGGAATATCTGTCAGCTTTGATTTTAAGTATGGAAAAAGCGTCAAGCGCTGAAATAAGAGCACCGATTCTTTGCCTTGTGGGACTTGCCGGAACCGGAAAAACAACTCTGGCTTACTCAATCGCAGAGGCTTTGGGAAGAAATTATGAAAGAATTCCTTTTGGAGGAATGGGTGATGCTTTGGCACTTCGTGGACAATCAAGAAGTTTTGCCGATGCAGAACCTGGTCAGATTATTAAAAAGTTAATTCATGCAAAAAGCAAAAATAGCGTTATACTTCTAGACGAACTCGATAGGGTTTCAGACAGTGCCAGGGCAGATATTATGGGAGTATTGGTAGAGCTACTGGATAGTGAACAAAATAAAGCATTTTCCGATCACTATGTAGATTATCCTTTTGATTTATCCCATGTATTGTTTGTCGCAACGGCAAATAATACAACCAATATCTCAACAGCTGTACTAGACAGAATGGAGATAATCCAAATGCCATCATATTCAGATGAAGAAAAAACAGTTATCGGCAAAAATTATTTAATGCCTAAAATAATTAAACAAGCAGGGCTAGTTGAAGGTCAAATTGCTATTGAGGAAAGCGTCTGGCCGCTAATTATTAGACCCCTTGGTTTTGACAGCGGAACAAGAAGTTTGGAAAGAACATTGGAAACTATTGCAAGAAGAACGGCAAGATTAATAGTTGAAGGAAAATTAGATAAAAATGGTAGAATGATTGTAACAAACGAAAATATTAAACAATTTATTAGTTAATTATGGATGATAAAATTTCAATAATTCCCCTAGGTGGTGCCTCAGACGTTACCAAAAACATGTATGTCTACGAATATAAAAACGAAATACTTTTGGTTGATTGTGGTCTTGGCTTTGCCAATGAAACAATGCTTGGAGTAGATCTTCTAATCCCAGATATTTCATATCTAAAAACATCTGGTAAGAAAATTGTCGGAATGGCAATAACCCACGGACATGAAGATCATATGGGAGCTCTTCCCTATATTCTTCCCGAACTTCCATCATTTCCAATTTATGCAACTCCATTAACAGCAGAGTTTGCCAACAGCAAACTTAATGAATTTGGAGTTACACAACGAGTTCAAAAAGTTGAGTTTAACGGAGGAGAATTAAAAATAGGCAGTTTCACAATCTCTTTTATAAGAATAACCCATAGCGTTCCGGATACCTCAAATATCTTTATCAAGACTCCAGTTGGAAACTTCTATCACGGAAGTGATTTCAAATTTGATCTAACTCCCTATGACGGAAAGAAAACAGAATTTAAAAAAATTTCCCAGGCAGGAGACAGCGGAATTCTTTGTTTACTTTCAGACAGTTTAAGATCTGAAAAGCCTGGAAGGACACCGTCAGAAAGTAAACTAACTATGGCATTTGAAAAAGCCATGGAAGAAACAGAAGGAAAATTCCTGGTTACAACATATTCTTCTAATATCTCAAGATTAAATCAGGTCATCCATGCGGCAGCAAGGTTAAATAGAAAAATCTGTTTTATCGGAAGATCTGTCATTAAATGTAAAGAAATTGCCCAATCAATGGGATATATGAATATTCCAAAAGGAATGGAGGTCGAAGTCAAAAACCTTCGAAACTTCAAAGATAAAGATTTGGTTTTAGTTGTTGCGGGAAGCCAGGGGCAGGAAAATTCCGCACTAACCAGAATAGTCAGCGATGAGTTTAAAGAAATAAAGTTAAGACCAGCCGACACTATTGTTTTTTCTGCGGAAGCAATTCCAGGAAATGAAATATCGGTAAACTCTTTGATAGATGAAATTGCCAAAAAGGGAGCAAGGGCAATTTATTCAGAAGTTTCGGATGAATTTCATGTTTCAGGACACGGCGCATCTGAGGATTTGATGTTAATGATGAGTCTTACTAGACCCCAAAACGTTATGCCGATAGGAGGCACTTACAGGCATATGGTTGCGTATAAAGCTTTGGCTAAAAGACAGGGAATTGATGATAAAAACATTTTTGTAGGAGGAAACGGTCAGGAAGTCGTCTTTAGTAAGAACGGCTCCCATTTTGGAAGAAGACTTAACCTAAAGAATGTCTACGTAGATCAAATATCAGGTGAAGAAGTGGAAAGTTTTGTCTTGATGGATAGGCAAAAAATAGCCAAAGAAGGAGTTGTGGTTGTAATCTGTGAAGTAGAGCAAGAAACAGGACAGATAGTTGATAATCCAAATATCATTGCCAGAGGATTTCCTTCACAGGATGCTCAGGATCTTTCCAAAAATCTCTCAAGGGAATTAAGGCTTGCATTATCACGTAAAAAAGAACCTGTCACAAACTGGATTTATATTAGGAGACTAATTGGTGAAGTTTCTGAGAAACACATCTTCAAAGCATTCAGGAAACACCCCATGGTTTTGCCCATTGTTATAGAAGTTTAATTTAACTTGTAGTTAAGCTTCAAACTTCCTATAATAAAGTGTATGGCAAAAAGAAGACACTACCAAAAACAAAAGTTTAAGATTAAGCTAAAGAAAAATACTGTTTATTCCATTTTTGCCTTTGGAGTAATCCTTTCCGGAATTCTTCTTGGTTCCTCTTTTGCAAAGACAGGTCCGGCACTAACTACGATTAATGATTATATAAAAGCCTATTTTGGCTTTTTATCATTTTTAGTCCCAATACTTTTAATAATCTTGGGTTTTTTCTTTTTAAGGCTAAAATTGTTTCTTTCAAGGCCAAACGTAAGTGTTGGATTCTTTATTCTGCTTTTATCCCTTCTTGGCCTTACCAAAGAAGGAATGATAGGAAACTATCTAAACCAGCTGATCGCCGAAGTCTTAAACGGATTCGGAGCTTTTGCAATTTACCTTGCAGGAGTATTGATAGGTATTATTGTCTTGTTTGATACTTCTTTAGATGAAGTATTCCAGGTAATATCTGCGGTCTTAGGCTTTATTCCAAAACTATTCCCAGGTAGAATTCTCGCCTTTTTCCAGAAAAAACAAATTCCTGCATTAGGGAACAAAGAAATGGTCATAAAAGGAATGGAGGACAACAAAAATAAAGATATTAAAATTAACTCAAACGTTGTCAAAAAAGACGAACCGTTCATTTCGGATAAGTTGGTTATGAATACTCCGGGAAAGCCGGGTGTTTGGAAGCTTCCCCCTTTGGATCTTTTATCCTCTGACAGTTCTCAAAAAGCAGATAGGGGAGACGTCAAAAAAATTGCGACCTTGATTGAAGATACTTTAAAAAGCTTTGGAATCGGAGCAAGGGTCGTTGAAGTCAACCTTGGTCCGGCCGTCACCCAGTATGCCTTACAGATTCCTCTTGGAACAAAAGTCTCCAAGATTACAAACCTTGCAAACGATTTGGCATTAAACACAGAAGCTCCAACAGGACAAATTAGGATTGAAGCGCCGATTCCAGGCAGAAACTTGGTTGGCGTTGAAATTCCGAATAAGTCTTTGGAAGTAGTCTCGTTAAGAACAATGTTGTCTTCCGAGCCAATGAGAAAGAGCAAGTCAAAACTTGCGGTATCCCTTGGTCTTGATGTATCAGGAAATCCTTTGCTTGCCGATATTGGGAAAATGCCCCACGTTTTAATTGCTGGAACTACAGGCAGCGGAAAATCGGTTATGATAAACAGTTTCATAGCTTCACTTTTGTTTAGGGCAACACCCGATGAGATAAGGATAATTATGATTGATCCTAAAAGAGTTGAACTTACGGGTTATAACGGCATTCCTCATCTAATGACACCAGTCATTGTTGAGGTAGATAAGATTTTGGCTTCTTTAAAGTGGGCAATGAGTGAGATGGACAGAAGATACAAGACTTTTGCAGAACATGGAGTCAGAAACATTGATTCATATAATGAGCTGGCGGGGTTCCAAAGACTTCCTTATATTGTTATTTTCATTGACGAACTTGCAGATTTAATGGCTTATGCTCCTGTCGAGGTTGAAGATGCTATTGCAAGGCTTGCCCAGATGGCAAGAGCCACAGGAATCCATTTAGTAGTCTCAACGCAGCGTCCATCTGTTGACGTTATCACAGGTCTTATCAAGGCAAATATTCCCTGCCGTATTGCCTTTAACGTTTCCTCCATGATTGACTCCCGTGTCATCATCGATATGCCCGGTGCTGAAAAACTCTTAGGTCGTGGGGACATGTTGTATATCCCTCCTGATCAGGCAAAACCATCGCGCATCCAGGGAGCATTTGTTTCGGAAAAAGAAGTAAGAGGATTGGTTGATTTTCTCAAAAATGAAAATCCACCTGTACAATACACAGAAGAAGTATTGGCAGAACCTCTTATTGCCGCCAAAAAAGGCATGGCTTCAATGGGGGGGGACGGAAAAGATGCGCTTTTTGATGAGTCCGTCAGAATTATCTGCCAGCACGATAAAGCATCGGCATCGCTACTGCAAAGAAGACTATCAATTGGTTATTCAAGGGCGGCCAGAATACTAGACCAGCTTGAAGCAGTAGGAGCTGTAGGAAGACAAGAAGGAAGTAAACCAAGGGACGTTTTAATTACGAACGCTGATGAATTCATCGCAAATGTAAGTCAAAATCAGTAAGTATTCTTCCATATGGTTAAAGCAAGTGAGAGGCTTAGAGAAGAAAGAGCAGAAAAAGGCTTAAGTCTTGAAGAAGTATCACAAAGCACGAAGATAAAGGTCGTTTATCTTGAATACATTGAAAAGGGGGAGTATGAAAAACTTCCTTCTGTTTCTCATGCATCCGGATTTGTCAGAAACTACGCCAAATTCCTTGGCCTTAACGACGAAGAAGTACTGGGGCTTTTTAGGCGTGAATTTGATACAAATACCGCTTACAGGGTTTTGCCGAAAGGTTTTGAGGAAAAAGAAGAATTTCCCCTAAGAAGAATCAAGATACGACAAGCTTTTTTTGTAATAGGCTTTATTTTTCTTTTGCTTACTGGCTATATTCTTTTCCAGTACAGATACGCTTTTATCGATCCCCCCTTGGATCTAAATTCTCCTAAGGAAGAAGAAGTTGTTGCAGCAACTCAGATTACGGTCTCAGGGACCACAGATGCCGATTCAACGGTTTATGTAAATAAAAATGTAGTAACGGTTGGTAAAGACGGAAGTTTTGAAAAAAGACTAAGTGTATTCCCCGGTAAATTTACAATTGAGGTAAAAGCGGTTAATAAATTTGGTAAAACGGCTGAGATTAAAAGAGTAATAGAAATTAAACCTGCCTATTGACCTTTTGCTGTTTTTAAGCTAATTTATTGATATGACAGATCCTGCCCAAGCGGCTTTATTTTTAGTAATTATCATCCTCACGGTACTTCTTGTAGTACTTGGAATTCAGGTCTATTTTATACTTAGGGAGCTTCGAAAAACAATTGATAAGGTCAATAAAGTACTAGACGATGCAAGCCTAATAACCGAAAGCGTAAGTAAGCCTATTTCTTCTTTATCTACCCTTGCAATGGGACTTAAAACTGGAGCAACCATTGCAAAAATATTCCAGGGTAAAAAACACGACAAAAAAGATGAATAACCAAAATCAGTCTAGCAGATTCTTTGACGGATTTTTGCTTGGCGTCATAGTAGGCGCTTTAGGCATATTTTTATTTGGTACAAAATCAGGCAAAAATTTAGTCAAAATTATCTCCGAACAGGGTCTTGAGGGTATTTCAAAATTAATGGAGGAATATAACTTAATGGATATTGAAGAGTTTGACGAAGAGCCGAAAGTCAAAAAAGAAGCTTCCCATAAACCCAAACATCATCAAGAAGAGACTAACGAAGAGGTAAAAGAGACGGTTGGTGAAGAAGTGGTTGAAAAAGCTCCTAAGAAAAGATTCTTCAAAAGGTTAAGTAATTAGAGGCCGAATTCCTCAATGTTGCCGTTATGTTCCTGAAGGGTTTTTGCATATCTGTTTTTACCGGATGAATCGGTAATGTAATAAAGATAGTCGGTCTCGGCAGGATTTAATGCTGCTTTGATGCTAGACAAGCCCGGATTTGAAATAGGAGCAGGCGGAAGGCCCGGATTTGTATATGTATTATATGGGGAATTTAGTCTCTTATCTTCATTGGTGAGGGATTTTTTCCACCATCTTTTTTCATCTTCCTGAAAACCTAGGGCATATTGCAAGGTTGCATCAATATCAAGCTTCATTCCAATTCCTAGCCTGTTGTAGATCACAGAGGCAACCAAGGGCCTATCTTCTTCAAGTCTTGCTTCTCTTTCAATAAGGGAGGCAAGAACTAAGGTTTGGGTATCTGACAGGTTATTTGTTTTAAGACTTTTGACGCTATCGTATTTGGTCTGGAAATTGCTTTTAAAAATGGAAATTATCATATCTATGTCAGCGTCTCTTGGGATTAGATATGTATCGGGGAAGAGATAGCCTTCGTTTTGGTCCAAAGTCAGTCTCCAGCTCTCATCATAATTTGGGATTTTTTCCTCTAAAATGTCGGCTATTTCTTCTGCCCTGTAGCCTTCTGGTATTGTTATCCAGATGTCCAAGGTTCCATGAGTCAGGCTTTCAGCTACCTCATAGGCACTCATCGAAGGATTGAGCCTGAAATCTCCGGCTTGGATCTTTTTATCAAGACCGTCTTTTTTGGTGATTAAGAAAAAGACAACAGGGTCTCTGATTAGCTTTTCATCTTTTAGGTTGTTGGCAATTTCCCGCACTCCTTGTCCGTTTTTGACCACGAAGATTTTAGGTGTTGTGTCTTGTGAGTTTACAGGCAGGACTCCGTTTTGCCACCAAAATATTGAAACTACTGCAAATACCAAAACTAAGATGACTACTACTATTAGTCTTTTCATTCAAAACTAAGTATAGGAAAGTTTTTTAAAGAGTCCTTTCCTTCCTTAAGATTATACACTTTTTCGCTAAAAAGTGTATATAAAACCTCGCCAACCTCAACACTTTCTCCAATCTTTTTATTTAAATATATTCCGGATCCTTTCATTTCCGGAGCACCCAGGATTTTGGCAATATGGGTTATGTTTTTAATATTTAATTCATTAACGATTCCGGCTTTGGTGGCTTTTTCTTCATATACGTTTTTTGCCGGTTTTAGTCTCTCAGAAGTGATATTGGGATTTCCTCCCTGGGCTTTTATTATTTGCTTGAATTTTTCTAAAGCTATGCCTTTTTGAAGTATTGTTAGTGCAAGATTATATGTGTTTCCGAAATCTTTTAGCATTTTCTCCTTGTTTGGACTATCCTCAAAGCAAAGCTCCAAAAGTGCAGTTGCAATAGTTAAGCTTCTGACTTCCAAATCAATCGGCCTATCCTTATCTTGCTCCAAAACTTTTAAAGAGTCTCTTATCTCAAGTACGGGTCCGACGCCGCGTCCTGCAGGCTCATCGGTTTTGTAGATTAAAACATTTATTTTCATCTTAAACCTTTTTGCCAGATATTTAAATTTCTCACTTATTAACTTTGCATCTTTTAAGGTGTGGACTTTGACGTGTTTTCCGTATGGTAAATCAATGACAATATGTGTTGCTCCAAAAGCGACTTTTTTTGCCATTATCGAGATTACGACTTTATCATAGGATTCAAATAAAAGGGGTTTTTCAACCTGGATAATAATGTCATCGGCAGGTGCTATGTGAAAGCTTCCTCCCCAGACAATGCAGCCGTTTGTCTTTTTAACTACTTCCATAATCTTTTGTTTGGAAAGTTTAACCGGCGCCAATACTTCCATGTCATCGGCTGTTCCGTCAGGGCTCGTTATTGCCCTAGACGAGCTTTTGGGGATTTTAAATCCTGCTGCTGCAACTATGGCGACTATTATAGGAGTGGTTCTGGTTGCAGGTACTCCTCCTATTGAATGTTTGTCGGCAACGATGCCTTCAAACTCGAGTTTTTCTCCTGTTTCAACCATTGCCTTGGTTAAATAATAGAGTTCTTGTTCACTAAATCCTTTGGAATAGCCTGAGGCTGCAAAATATGTAGTTAAAATATCACCAAATCTTTTTTTAGAGATCTCATCCATGATGGCGTAGATTTCCTCATAGGAAAGGCCTTTCCCTAAAAGTTTTTTTCTTACGGCATTTATTGCCAAGTGTTTTTCATCCATAAATTTACGGCCTTATCTGGCGCATTGCAATATGTGCTGCCTGTTTTAAAACTCTTAAAAGAAATGAAAACCAGTTGTTGATTGTGCGATATATACTTGGCCAGATGTTTTTTAGGAAAATATAAATTCTGCTTTGGTTCATGATTTAGGTTTTAACCAGTCTTGCTTTAATAGCGAGTCTTTTCCAGATTGTCCCAGGAGGCGTACAGGTAATTAAAGTAATGTAGCTATCATCAAAGCTTTGCTCCAAAACTGATGTGTTATCAGGGTCAACAACCAATATACTTTCAATCCTGTATTTGTAGGTTACATTTCCGGCACTGACTATTATTTCATCTCCTATGGTTAATTTGTAAAGAAAGGTAAAGATTGTTTTATAGTTTCCTTCCTGGTAAAGCTGGGGAAGAGTTGAATGGCCAAAAATTACTGCATTTCCGTTATCAGGCGGTACAGCGGTTCCTCCGTAATTTACCAAATGTTTAAGTAAATCTGTATCAACTGCCGAAACTTCTGCGTCTTTTATGTCAATTTTGGGAATGGATATCTTATAAAAGGCGGTTTTAATATTTTCCGATTTATCATACTTGTAACTTGGAAACCAGTTCTGGGCATTTGTATAATCAACTCCGGAAAGAGTCTGAGAAGCACCTGTTAAAAGAGAGTTGATCGAGCTTTGGGTTACGAGTGTACTTTTAGGAATCGGTGAGTTGATTTCGGAATTGGCAAAAACAGGTGCAAAGTATAATTGCCAGGAAATCAAAGGGAAAAAGACGTAGCCTGCTACTAAAATTCCCATAGCAATGATAAAAAGGCTAACCAGCTTTAAGAATTTTTTCCTCCCTATTGTTGCTCGTCTTTTTTTATATACCTTTACCATTTAATTAGAAGAGATATTAATAGTTATATTATTGGGATTTTTAGGAAGCGTTGATGAGACAAAGGGCAGATTGGGTGTTACCCTTATATCAACTTCTTTAACATTTGTCAGATTTGAAAGCATGTTCTTTGTCTTCACTACATCTGTCCCTGCAATCTGTTTAATAAGGTCTTGGGTATTTATGTTTGGGAAGAGCTTTGCAGAAACCACCAAGTCTGCGGTTATATCTTCATTTTTTTGTAATTTTATGTTTTTGGCATTAACGCTAAACTCACTTTTATCAATGGAAAAGGCAGAGTTGTCAAACATTTTCTCAGACAGTTTCTTTACGTCTTTATTGTCATATGAGAGAAAATCAAAAGAAACAGTTGCGGAAAGACTAACCTTATCTGCCTGGTCGTCCTCTTTTTTATCAAACTTTTCTTTGGTTAACGTTGTATCAACAAACTGGGGAAGAATTGTTCTTCCATCCTTTACTTTAGATGCAATGTCGCCTTTTGCTTTATCAGACAAGGTTTTAGGAAGTTCAGATCGAAGTTTTGCCAGATCATTATCTGAAACTACGGTTACATTTTTCTTTGTTCCGCCAGAGAATGCATTGTCATTTTTTCCGGCAACTGTTTTACTTGTGCCGACTGTGAATTTGGCGCCACTTGGAAGATTTGATTCTGTTCCTATTTCCTCAGCTGTTACGTTTACGTTTGTAGTTCCGGGTTTTGTCCCTGAGAAGACGTCTCCTGAGGCAGAAGCTACTTTAATAGAAGAGTCTAAGACAAATTTAAGTCCGGTTGAAGAGGTAATTACGGTTCCTGAGTTTAAACTTACAGAGTCTGTATCGTTATTAAAGATTGTTACCGTTCCTTTGGCTTTTGTACCGATATCTTTCTTTCCGCTTGCATTAACAGTCGTTGATCCCTCTTCATCAACTGGGATAAGTTCTGCTCCTAAGGTGTTGTCGTCAATATTGGTTTGTCCGTTTGGAGTAAAAGTTATACTTTGGGTTTTTTCATCTGTTTTTGGATCAACGATTAACGTTACCTTGGCACTTGTTTGGAAAATGAAGGTAAAGAAGATAAAAAGAGCCAAAATTAAACCTCCAAGGGCAAAAGCAATAAATTTAATGTCTTTTACGCTTCGAACTTTAATTAGAGGAAGAATTAGAATAAAATACTTTTTAAGTAACCCCATTACGTCAATTGAGACAGTTTTAGCTTTGGTTGCAGTTTCAACCGCAAGTTCCGGTGTTCCATAGCTTTCTTCTTCAAGCTTTACGTCTTGGGGGATCTCGGCGGATCTAAATTCAAGTTCTTCTTTGGGAAGATCGGCTAGAGGTTCTTTGGCAGATGCTACCTTTGCTACAGGAGGAGCCTGCTTGACAACGTCGCCACTACTAAAGCCGAAAAACTCCAAAGACGAGTCTTTGCCCACATAGTCTAATTTTCCCTCACTCTTTTCCTCTTCGAATGGTTTTGGCTTTGCTTCTTCCATTGATTCATCGTCGGTTTTTATCACTTCCGGCTCTTCATCCTCTTTTTTGGCAAATTCTTTAGAAAGAGTTTGGTTATGGTCAAAGATAAGAGCCGTTCCCATCTGAGTTGCGGCACCCAGTAGCACTGCTTTTATATCTGCGTCCTGGGGAAGACTCATAATTTGGGGGATATGTAAAAAGGGAAGTGATTTACTCCACTTGTGGTTTATAAATTCCTGGGTTAGTTCGTCTTCTTCGCTATCTAAGACAATAATTCTTGCGGGCATTACTTCGGGGATTTGGAAGTGTTTTAAGACGGTATCAACTGTGTGAGTAACTGATTCGTGTATCTCGGATGATCTTACCTCCATTATCTTTCCCGCTCTTATTAAAGAAACGGAGAGGTATTTCTTGCCAACGTCGACAAGGATGGCTGTAACCGGCGCTCCTTCATCTTTGTGGATTAGATTAACAACGCTTTCTGTAAAGACCAAAAAGCCGATTGGATCAAGGGATAATTCTTCTCCTGCTTTTTTAAGTTTCTCCAGATACTCTTTTTTAATCTTATTGTCTTCAACCCAGGATTCTTTTAAACCAAAAATAGTTTTGTGGGTTTCGATATCCTTAGGGAGTACTTCTTCGGCAGCGGTTATTGCCTTATCAAGTACGTTTAGGAATTCTTCGGTTGAGGCGTCCTCAATCGTATTGGTGAATTCTTCTTCGGAGTCGTTTAGGTATTTGATTGTGGTACCAATTTTCTCAAATACCACAGCCTTAACTTTTTCGTTTCTTAAAATAAGAGATAAGAAATATTCGGATTTTTCTTTTTTATCAAGAAAGGGCAGTGTCGAAATATTCATATATACTTTTAATCTACTTTGGCATAGATTCTTTTATATCCTTTACCTAAATTCTCTTGCTTTATTATTCTAAAACTTTTAATCGCTCCTGTAAACTCAACGTGCGGCCCTCCGCAAAATTCCCTGGAATAATCTCCTATAAAATACACCTTTACATTATCAGAATACTTTTCATCAAACAGTCCTATGGCTCCAAGCTCCTTAGCCTTGGCAAGAGGCATAATTTCAAAGTGGACAGGGAGGTTGTCTTTAATTTTACCTCTTACTATTTCTTCAACCTTTCGAAGTTCTCCTTCGGAGAGCATTTTGTCGTGGTTAAAGTCAAAGCGGAGACGCTCTGAGGTTATATTACTTCCAGATTGGTGGAGTTTATCTCCAAAGATGTCTCTTAATGCCTGGTGTAAAAGATGTGTTGCAGTGTGTCCTTTGATTGTTAGCTCGGAAGTATCAGCAAGGCCACCTTTAAACATGCCTGAAGAGGCTGTTTTGGATAATTCTTTGTGTTTTTCCATTGAATCAGCAAATTCTTGATCGTTAAAGGTGTAACCCATGCTTTTTATCTGTGTTGGGGAAAGTCCATATGATGTATAGAGATTAAAGGCAGTTTCTGCAGAAATGATCTTAAATCCTTTAAGCTCATCTCCTACTTCGATTTCATCTTTAACATTAATCTCTAAAAATTTCTTTGCCTCACTCAGAGCCTTTTTATATTTTTGGCCTTCTTCTAATATGGAATTTTTAATGAGTTCAAAGTTTGCTTTAAGGCTTTCGTCTGTTTTAGAGCATTCTTCTACAATTGCAGTGAGAATAGAGGAGAGTTGATCTTGGTTTACCTCTCCCAGGTTATCGATGGCTCTTCTTATCAGTCTTCGAAGGATATATCCTCTTTCTTTATTAGACGGTTCTACTTTTGCATCAAGAAGGTAAGCTGAGGCACGAAGGTGGTCTGCAATGATTCTAAACTCTCTTTGGTTTTCTTTGTAGGATTTAGAAGTTGCGGATTCAATAGCGTCAATGATTGGTTTAAAAAGAGAAGTTTGGAAAATATCAGACTTATTTTCTACTGCAGCCAATAATCTTTCAACTCCTCCTCCAAAATCAACGTTTTTGTTAGGTAATTCTTTAAACCCGTCTTCTGTTTTTATGTATTGCATAAAGACAGAATTGGCAATTTCTGAAAATTTACCACATTCACATTTAACAGGATTATCGCCTTCACATTTATCAGTATGTTCAATATCGTCGAATCTAAAATATACTTCTGTATCCGGTCCTCCAGGTTCACCGATTGGCATTTTGTCAGGGGTTCCACTTCTTGACCACCAGTTAGTATCATCTGCAAAAATTCTATCTTCAAGTCCTTCTTTTACTAGTACATCTTTCCAGATCTTTTCTGCTTCAGTGTCATAGCCAATATTTTCATATCCATTAAAAACAGATATATATAGTTTTTCTTTAGGTAACCTTAGCTCTTTGGTTAGAAATTCCCAAAGCCAGGGGATTTCTTCGGATTTGAAATAATCTCCCAAGGACCAGTTGCCTAGCATTCTGAAAAATGTTGTATGCCTATTATCTCCAACTTCTTCAATATCAACTGCTCTGAAGCAATTTTGTACGTCAACAAGCCTGTTTCCAGAAGGGTGAGGTTCGCCTAAAAGATATGGAACCAGTGGCTGCATGCCGGAAGAGGTGAAAAGAGTTGTTGGATCATTCTCTGGAACCAAAGGAGAGTTGGTAATTTGTTTATGTTTTCTTTTTTCAAAAAAAGAAATATAAACGTCTATTATTTGCTTAGTACTTAACATGCATATATTATATCAGGCTATAGTTCGGTTTGAAATGTATCCTTACATGAAAGAAGAACCTCTGAAAATAAGTTTCTGGCTCGATTTAAATACAGAAAAGATATAGAATAATATTATGAATTTAACTAATTTTGTTAAGTATTGCCTTGGATATGTTAAGTTAACGAAACAAAGATCCTTTTTCTCCCAACAAAAAAATAGCCTAGAGCTTGATAAGGACCAACTAAATCTTGAAGGTTTGCTAAATGGAGAAGCAGATGGTCAATTAGCGGAGATAATAAATTTAAAGACGTTTTATTCAAATGATCCTAAAAATATAAGTGGGGAAGAAGAAGAGCAGTATCTGAAAGAAAAAAATTTAGCCAACAAAATTCAAGAAATTTACAATAAGTTTAGAAACGATCAGTTCACCAAAGAAATCGCAATAAACTTTGGATATTTTGAAATAGAATTAACCTTGGATAATGTTAACGAAGAAGATCAAGATGTGGAGATTCAAGAAAAAGAAGTCAAGATAAGTAAATATCCTCTTTTTTCTCTTCCAGTAAAAATCGAAACACAAATAGAAAATGGAATCTACAAGTATTATCTTTATTATTCGGACCAAGAGATTAAAGTAAATCTTAATGTATTAGAGAAATTATTTGATGAAAATAATAAAGCAGATACTTTTTATCAATTGATAGAAAAGATTGGGGAGGAAGAGATCCAGGGCAAATTTTCTTTACCCATAATTGAGCATGACATACTTTATGAGACTTGGGATAAAGTAAGAGCATTATTAAAACTCACAGATGCAAAATTTGAGGATGAATCCTTCAATTTAGAAGAAAGTACTCTGTCTTTAAATTCAAAAAGTAATTATTTTTTAGCTGAAGATCTTTTAAAATTGTCTAAAATAGAAGCAGAAGAACTTAAGGGAACAGCGCTAGAGAGTTGGGTAAGTGATGCGGAAACAAATCTGGAAAGCGAAGTACCCAGTGAGGAGCAATTATATTTCCCATTTCCATACGATAGATTTCAGCTTAAGTCACTTTCATTATTGGGTAATCAAGCATCCATAATTCAGGGACCTCCGGGAACAGGAAAATCAGAAACTATTGCTAATATCTTGTGTCATTTGGCTGCTAATGGAAAAAAAGTTTTGTTTATAAGTCAAAAATCCCAAGCATTGAAAGTGGTTAAAGATAAATTAAAAAAAACTGGAATTAATTATATGTTTGGTTATGTTCCCAATCCAGCCTCCGCAAGCGTTACCGAAGAAGATGAAACGGATGGAATTGCCCCACAGCTTACTGCCTTAAATACTTTTATACAGAAGATGACTTATAAATTAAACTATTGGAATGAGAGAAAGGAGACATTAGGGACAATCTCTCAAAGAATAGGAGGATTAAAAAAAAGTTTTAACTCAGTTATAGAAGATGAAAGAAATTATTTTACTCTTCATGAAGAACTAAATGAGCTCTTAAGATATAAAAGTGAAATCGGTAATAATAAGGACTTTTTTGAAAATGCTGATTCTGAAAAATGGGAGAAGATTAAAGAATTGATTAATCAATTCCAGGCAGTTGATCTTGAATTATTAAAATATAAAAAAAATAATAACGATTTCTCAAATAGATTCCCAATAGAACTTTTCCAAAACGAACAATATTCAATTAAGATTAATGAAATATTGAGTAATGTTTCTAAAACAGGTTATGATAGAAATTCAAAATTTTTTAGATGGTTGAATAATACTAAAAGAAACATAATATTAAGAAATGTAAGATCCGCCCTTCCCTCCGAAGTTATTAATGAAATCGACAAAATACTAAATAGTGAAATAAGTAAACATGAATCCAGTAGGCAATTAACTGAGTTAAATGAATTTATCATATTTAGAGAAAATACTGTCTTAAAGCAGAAGATTAATGAAGAAATTAAAAAAGGTCTAGAGGTAATCGGTCTAAACATAGACCAATATAAAAATATAGAAAAAATAATAAAACAGACTGGCATTGATTTCAAAATCTACAAGGATAAGATTGAAAAGATTAACGAGCTAGAAATACAATTGAAAGATTTAGCAAAAAATTATGATCTTTCAGAATTGAGAAAAAGCATTAACTCTTCTAAAATTAGTAGATCAAATGTTATAAGCTCCTATATTCAAAATATAATTAACAAAAGAATTATGGACAAGTGGATGCTTCAAAATATAAAAAGAGTAGTTCTTAGATTAGCAAAAGCATTTGGTAAGTCGAAGAAAGCATACAAAACCTTCGATGAGCTTAGGAGAGATCCGGAAAATTTCAATTCTATTATTGACTTAGTGCCTGTATGGATTATGGAGCTTGACGATGCGAGTAGAATTATTCCATTAATGCCCAGAATGTTTGATTATGCAATTCTAGACGAAGCTTCTCAATGCAATGTAGCCTATACGCTTCCAGTAATGTTCAGAGCTAAAAAAATTGTCTTTGTGGGTGATCCAGAGCAAATGAGAGATAGCACGATTCGATTTAAAGCAAACAGGGATTTTGATGAGCTTGCTAAAAAATATAGTATTCCAGGTGATTTGCAAATAAAATCCACTGGAAATGCAGTCCAGTCAGTACTAGACATAGCCTTACTTAGAGGATTTAATTCTAATAATCTTCAGTATCATTACAGGTCACCAAAGGAACTTATCGGATTTAGTAATCAATATTTTTACAAACCCAAGGGTAAAGAATTAATCGCATTGAACAACAACTATCTTACATATAGAGATACCAACAGGATAATGTTAGTTCACGAAGTTGAGAATAAAAAAAATAATAACGAAGAGATAGCAGATAATATTAATATTGCTGAAGCTAAAGCTATATTAAGTTTTTTTAAGGAATTAAGAGAAAATCCTAATACTAAAGATAAATCTATAGGTATTTTAACCTTCTTTAATGGACAAGCAACTTATATAAGAGAATTATTTGAGCAAGAAGGATTTAAGGAAGAAGACGATAACTACATAGTTAGTATTATTGAAGGTATTCAAGGAGACGAAAAAGATATTATTTTGTATTCTTTTGTAATTAGAGAACTCGATCAAAAAAGAAAATATGGAGCATTAACTGGAGAAGGAGGAGATATTTTAGGTGATATAAATAAGGGAAGGGTAAATGTTGCTTTTACTCGAGCTAGATTACAGGTTCATTGCTTTGTTAGTATGGACCCACTTCCTGATAGAATTTGGATTAAAAAATTTATAGACTATATTAAAGAAAATGGAGAAATTAATTTCTATTCGAGCGAATTAAATGATTTTGATTCTTTTTTTGAAAAAGAATTTTACGCATATGTAAAAGACTCACTCTCAAAGGAGTATCTTATCCAAAACCAGGTAGAAAGTTGTGGTTTTAAGATTGATTTTGTAATCTCCTATAAGCAAACAGGTAAAAGACTCGCAATTGAATGTGATGGCCCAACACATTTCGAAAATGAAGTTGATCAAGAGCTCGGTATTTATGTTGAAAGCGATGAAGAAAGACAAACTGTTCTGGAGGCGGCAGGTTGGAGTTTCTATAGAATTAAATATTCAGACTGGATAGATAAGAACAAAGTTAAGGATGTATTTATAAATGAAATTAAAAATTATTTCAAAATTTCTTCTGAGAGAGAAACTATTATAGCAAAACCCAAAATAAGTAAGTATGAAGGTATAAAGATAGATTTCGATTTAAATCCATATTTGAATAACAAAGAAGTTTGGTTCCTGTTGTCGGTTTGGGGTAAAAAGAGTGGTCAATTTATTGGATTTCAAAATAAATTTTGTTATTCTCTAGGTAGATATCTTTCTAGGAAACCTGAGTTAACAGTTAAACAAGCAAACTATGGAAGATATCTTCTTAATACAGCAATTAAAAAAGGATTTTCCCTAGATGGAATTAAATGAAGTTAGCATTATGTTGCCATTTTATTATTTCTTCTTACCTTTGTTTTAATCCTCTACGCCTTTCTCATAGCATAAATAAACCGATTACGAATGGCGGATGCCATACCAGCACATACACCAAGCGTAGTCTTTTTGTTCAATCCTGCTTGTGCAATCCTTGATAGGAAGTATTGGATTATTCTTCAATTCATCAGCTGTATATTTTTTGCCCTGATACTTACTGCATTCTTCACAGCAATCCTGCGTTTCAACTTCAAAATAAGTGGGTAAAATACCACCGATAGTGCCTAATTGAATTTCATAGTTATGAACGGATTTTAAGTAACTATAAGGGTCATGTCCTCTACGCAATTGATAAAGTGCCTGTGCAAAAGCTATCATTTTTGCATGGTGTAAAATACTTGATCTCTTGTCATAATCATTCTCAATTTCAGGCGGATGTCCCACCAATCTATTAGAGACTCCCCATACTATGTCGTAGGATTTTGGTTTTGTTCCCCATTTTTTGGATAATTCAGCCTCAATTTTTAAATAATCATTAACAGTAGCTCCTAAATATTGGAGTTCTTTAAAAAAATCTGCCGCTAGGGCATCCTCCTGCGTTAAAATATCTGAATTAAATATGGTTTGTGTGGTTCTAATGAAACATTCTTCACCACATTTTTCGCATTTAGTCTTTCTCTTAGGTAGTTTCTCAAAAATAGCTCCGCAATATGGGCATTTATTGCGGTTTCTATCATCTTTTTTTTCGAATAGTCCCATAGAGTCGATTATATATCATATTTGTGTATAATAAATTCTAATATCGCCCATTTAGGAGAATTAAAACTCTGCATTTACTTCTAGCATTTCCATTCCTTCCTTATCTTCCAATGTCAGTGTCTGTCCGCAGCTATCAAAATTTCCAGTTGCAATAACATATTGATCTAAATACTTACTAAAATCTAGATTTCTAACATACGGAAGCCTAACTACATCTCCATCATTTTTAATAAGAACTGTTCTTTTATAAGTTTGTCTTGGTGCAAAATAATCTAGGAATGGATCAAGAAGAGGAATCTGCGAAGGAATATTGTCTTCTATATTTAATACTCTTATTTCTCCAATCTGGGATTGGGATCCTTTATCACAAAGTATTTTTCCTCCTCCGAATATTCCAAATACTGATAAAGCAAGGAATACTCCCATAATTCCAAGACTTCCTTTTAAAGTAAAGGAAAATGCTTTTTGTTTCTTTATATCTTCCAAAAGCTCAACGATCCTATATAAGGGGTTTCCTACATGGATATCTATTAAATCATCCTTTGTTTTTGAATAATGCGTATTTTCCTTAAAAAACTTTGAGATAGGATCTTTTGCCATCAATATAATTGTTACGCCTAACAATAATAAATTGCAAGTAGAAATGTAACTTAAATTACCACAATTAAAATATGACTCTTATGTAGTTTGGGCAGGTAAAAATAGTAAAAGAGACTTATAGGAAATTGCTATAGTTAGGTTAACTTTTGTTTTAGTTTGAAATAGTTATTTGAGGCTATAAAGTATTCAAATATTCGTTTGACAAACCAAGCGACTTGGATAATTATACATATGTATAAGTAATTTCTTCATATCTTGAAGAAATTTACACAGGGTGTTATAATTGCAGTCCTTTGTACTGCCCCTAAGTACATTAAAATTGAATTTATCACAAAGCCGACGAGATTCGAACTCGTAACCTTCCCGTTAGTAGCAGGTTGCTCTGTCCAGTTGAGCTACGGCTTTGATAGTTAAAACTTACTAAAGTGGCCCGTCTAATTAACTAATTAGCCCATACGATTAGAAGTCGTTAGGAACTAAAAGACCATTAGGTAGAGTTTTCCAGAGCTTCCCATCTACCAAGATGTACGGAAGCTCTGTTGGTATTTCTACCCCGAACTTATCGTCCGTATTCATGATTAACCACCTCTATCTGGCATCGGTTCAAAGAACTTAAGCCTGCCCGACTTCTCTTTGTCGTGCATACCAGAGAATAGTCTTTCGACGGACCACTTATAATAACTTTTAAAGTACTTTCCCTTTTTTTACTATTTAATAATTATTTTTACTTCATGTTAAATAGCAAAAAATAGCTCGACTTGTAAAACCTACAAGGCGAGCGTGTTCCAAGTCGCACCAATGATCAATTGTTTTAGAAACTTACCTCACCTTGAGGCTTCGTAGGGTCTCATGTCGTTAACTCGACCCTAGCCCTACTAGCCCGTTTCTAAGGCGTTCTACTAGAGCCGAGTAAACGATATGAAACTCAACTATATATGGTATATCATTTAGCACTCGAAAAATCAACTGCCAACTTACAGTTTCGTGTCTGCCATTACTTGCTCAAACTACATAAGTGCCTAAAATATCTCTTGACTTTAAAATTTAAAAATTTTATAGTCCACCTTATATGGAAATTGAGCCTCCAATACAGCAACTTTTAGATTTTTGTAGACAAGGAAGAACTTTGGTAACAGGCTTTACAAATAAAACATACAATTTGCCAACCGGCGAACAAAAAACAAGCTACTCTTTTGTTTTAGAAAGACGTAACTTAAGAAGTCAGCTCCCGACAACCTTAGATGTATTCAATCAAGCAAGAGTTGTTGTTTCTCACTGCGCCTGGAAACTAAGCGAAACTCCACAAGGAAGAAGATTGGTAGAAAATATTACTGCGATTGGTAGAGTCAGACCTAACCCAGATCAACCAACAACCATTTTTGGTCTTAGACGCTAGCCTTTTTATCTAACCATCCCTTGTTGTATAATTCAAAAATGATTCCGCGTACAGAATTACAACTTGAACATGTAGGTATGGAAGTAGATACATATCAGACGATTGCTGTTTTTAAGTCTGATTGGGCGAGAAATCCTCAGGATGTAATAACGGCAAAAGACAAATTAAAAAGGGATTTTCATCCCTCAACCTTAAGAATAAGGCAAGATGCCGAAGTTACAGAAACACCAGATGAGATAGTTTTCCATCCCATACTTGTTTGGACGGCAACCTGGATACATGGGTATACTCCCATAGTGCCTAATCTTGTAGATCTGCATGAAGATTATCTGTTTCATTACAACCTTCCTGCGTTATAGATATATGTCAAGAAAACTTGAAGCAAGAGAAAACGCCAAAAAAGGAATCAGAGACCAGGACCCCCGCGTAGAAGTCCCACGCTTTATCCCTCCAATGTTGGTTGGGGAATTAGGAACCAGGAATCTGTCTTTGCTTGACAGGCAGAAACGCTTCTATGAGGTTAAGGCAGACGGGTACAGAACCATAGTAACCATTAGGCATGGCGAGGATGGCCCAATAGTCAGGCTATTATCAAAAAACGGAAAAGATATAACCCAAAGATTTCCTTTGGTTACAACTCAACTTGCAGACATAAAAGATGAAGTCGTATTAGACGGAGAAATGGAAGCTTTAAGACCAAGGCCAGATGCACTGGGAATAACAACCCAAGAAGAAAACGCCCTTTTTGAGATGTATGGAGGTTTGGTTCCTGACAGGAATTTACTTTCTCTTTCAGCCATTCATTTAAGACACGTAGATTACAGACTTAGGTTATTTGATATCCTGTTTTTAAACGGAAGGCATTTGACTACAAAGCCTCTTTCGGAAAGAAAGCTTTATTTAAATGAAGTTGTTCCGGATGAGTTAAGCGCAGTTTCGACTGTTCCATATTTTGAATATACCTCCGATGCAGCACTGCTTAGGCTTTTAAAAGCAGTTGATAAATTCGGTCTTGAAGGAATGGTAGCTAAAAGAACAGACAGCGTTTATACGCCGGGTAGAAGAAGCGACAGATGGCTAAAGATAAAAAGAACACCGCAACAACCAATCCACTAGCTCTTGCCCTATAGTTTGCCTTTTAGAAACATTTTCTGTATAATCCCATCTGGCATGGCAGTAAGAAATGAAGCAATAGAGCAATCCGCACAAGCAATCTCTTTTCCTTTCGCACACGGTACAAGGCCTGAAACAGCTCGTATGTTAATTGACGCACGGGAATCAGGAGTCTTAGAAGGGCTAAGACCGGCAGTACGCGAACTAATTGATAGATATTACGGAACAGATGCAAGCCTAAAAGATCTTGGCGTTGCTGCAGGAATGAGCACAAGTCACATCGGCGTAAGACTTAGACAGGGACTGGAAGAAATAAGAGAACTTTTGGGAGACGAAGTTACGGAAAAATACCCAAAAGAAGCAACTCTACTTAAGTTAGCCATGCCAAGACCACCAAGAGATTTAGATCAGGTTCAAGCGCCTTTTCCGATTTCTGTAAGACTTGACACACCTCAAAAAGAAACAAGACACAAAGAGGCAATGCAAAGAGTTTTTGAAAGACCCCCTGTCTATTTTAAGTCTTCAGAATATTTGCTCAGAAGATATGTTCCTCCTAAAATGCCTGACCAAGAACCCCATGGAGAATTAATGCCTATGACCCAAAGGGTATTAACTTTAATAGGAAGGGGACTTACCTACGCTGAAATTGCTCCGATAGTCGGAATGTCAACGAAAATGGTTGGGTTCGTAATAGGAAGAAAAGTTATCCGTCCGGTCATGCAAGTTTCTAACCCGCATGAAGCATTGGTAGTAAGTTTAACAAAGGGTCTTGTTAGTCTTCGCGAAGCCTCGAAAGGGTTAAATTTATCAGACGAAAATGTTGACAGTCTATCAATTCGGGCAGTAGAAGTATTAATTGCTGATACAGTTGATAATCTTGGAATGACCAGAAAGCAGATAGGAGAAAGAATAGGTAATACAGAAAGTGCAATCGAAGACCTCAGGACAAGAATATATCAAAAACTTGGAGTATTAAGTAAAGCTCAGGCCACTGTATTTGTTATGGCATATGTTAAGAAAGCTATGTATGAGAGAAGATATCCTATAAAAGATACGATTGAAGGTGGGGGATCTTTTGAGGATTATCATGCACCTGAAGCTCCTGATATTCAATACACTATTGATTATTTAAAAAATGTTGGAATTAGTGAGCGTGATAAGCAGGCATTTCTTATTCATTTCCTTTGGTCTGAAGGTAGGGGTACATACGCTTTGATTAGAAGACATTTACGGTTAGAAGACAGACCAATAATAGAAGTTTTGCTTAATAGAGTAATCGATGCAGAAGTGGATCCGAGATATTCAATTCCTGTTTTGGATATCTATCACAATATTTTTGCTCCCATCGAACTTGCAAGAGTTATTTTTTTCAACAATAAAGGAGAAAGGACTTATGAAAGATTTAGGGCGTTGGTAGATATCTGTAGGAAAAGAATAAGAGAAGAGCATATAACAGGCTATAAGCCTTCTACGAGAACAGAGCTTAATATTGAGGCACAAAGACTTCTTGATCAGAGAAAAGCGGCAAGGCAGGAGGTTGTAGTTTTTGACTAAACCTCAAGTGATATAATTAAAAAATGAAAATCCTCTTCGATACAGATATCGGTTCAGACATAGATGATGCCTTATGCCTTGCCTATTTATTGGCTAATCCCAGCTGTGATTTATTGGGTGTTACTACGGTAACCGGAGAGGCTGAGAAAAGAGCGATGATTATTAGCGCCTTGTGTCAAAACGCGGGAAAGAATATACCTATTTTTCCAGGAGCAGAGACTCCTCTTTTGATTTCTCAAAAGCAAATCCAAGCTCCTCAGGCTTTAGCTTTGGATAAATGGCCGCACAAAAAGTCTTTTCCTAAAAGGGAAGCAGTACGTTTTCTGCAAGAGACTATTCGTAACAATCCTCACGAGATAACTCTGTTGGCAACAGGACCATTAACTAATATTGCACAGCTTTTTAAAATTGATGAAGAAATACCTTCACTTTTAAAAGGTTTGGTGCTTATGTGCGGGGCGTTTAATGATAAGGCTGCTAACTTGGGTACTTGTGATTCTGTTGAGTGGAATGCTCTTGTCGATCCACATGCTGCAGATATAGTTTATAAATCAGCTGTTAAATCCCATAAATCGGTGGGGTTAAATGTTACATGTAAGGTAAAATTAAAGAAAGAGGTTTTAAAAAAACGATTAAGTGTTAGTCATTTACTTACTCCTATAGCTGACTTTGCTGAGATTTGGTTTCAAGAAGAAGGCGAGGCTACTTTCCACGATCCACTGGCAGCCATCACAATTTTTAACCAAGATGTATGTGTTTTTGAAAACGGAAAAGTAGAAGTTGAATTAATAAGTGAAGAACTCAAAGGAATGACCTATTTCACCCCTGGAGAGGGTCAAAATCAAGTTGCTTTACACGTTAATATAGATAAGTTTTTCGACAGTTATTTTGCAGTGTTTAAGTAATAACTATATGCGGTTATTATATAGAGGATTGTTGAATACATAACTACCTCATAGTAATTATTGACATCTGTTACATTTTTTGCTACAATTTACCCAACAATTAAAGAGTGCGTTTAAAGAAGAAGAGTAAGTTTAATATTAGATTTTAGCAAGTGATGACAGCTGAAAGCATCATAATCGAAAATTAACTGAAAAGAGCTTCTTAGCACAGAACCGAAGAAAGCATTTGCAAGTAGGTTTATAAATGAGCTATCTATAGACTCTGTCAAGGTTGACACAGAGCTTTTTTAGTACAAAATAGATAGGAATAAAGGTGGTACCACGGGAATTCCCGTCCTTGTTTCGAAAGTAATTTCGAAATGAAGACGGGTTTTTTTATGGAGAAAATATGAAAGAATTTGGGCAACATTTTTATATTCCGGAAGGAATTTTAGTTCAAGGACCAAGCATAGCTAACGGTTCTGGCTCTTTTGTGGCAGAAGCGCATAGTGATGAGGTATTAACGCCAGGTGCAATTAATTGTTTGAGAGATCAATTCGCGATAGACATGGAACTAGTTGCAGCTGATCTTAAAAGCGATGGATTAGCAAGGCAATATGCTGGCTCGTTATTTAAAAAACTAGTAGGTAATGGAGCAAATACACTTGAACAGCTAGTAATAGCTGGATCACAGGAGTTTTACCATGTTGGTAAATATGTTTTAGGGCCATTGGCAGTAAGTGTTGTAGATACTGTTTTAAAAGGGTGTAATGGAAAAGCCATCTTTCCTGCAAGGGATGCAACTCCCTTTTTCCATATCGCTAAAACTCTCAAGAAGCTTAATCCAGATGCTTATCCAGTAGCCATGGATGATATTGTAAATCCTGATTTTAATAGAACGCTATGGGGAGTAGAAGATGAAGAAGATCAAGATCCAGAAGGTGAAGTAATGTCAGTTTCCCACCCATTAGTACAAAAACTTTTATCTCAAATGGGATTTTTCTCTGATCAGCCTAAAACTTTTATAGAAGTAGGTTGCTGGGGTTCAATGGTAGATGAGTTAAATAAAGCAATGAAGAAAGGTGATATACCCACAGAAGAATATTCTGTTTATTTCCTATATACACATTTGCCAAATAATATTTATGGCTTTACCAATATTGTTGGAGAAAATATACCCGAAGACGTACTTGAGACAATAGCAGATACATGGGAAGCATTCCCTAAATTTTACAAAAAGGTAAAAAAATTAGTCGAAGAAGACGGCATAGTAAAAGGTTCACGAGTGTTTGTCAACTCACCTTTTTTGCAACCTTGGACAGAAGCTGCTTTACAGGGTGTTGAAGATGCAGCAAGTGATTTCATTTGTCAAGGACAAGTTATAAATCCTCAAGATGAGTTGTTAAAACTTTGGCGATTATCTATTCAAGCGCAGTCTGGCCAATTTACTGGAGTATTACCTGGACATACAAAAACATGGTCTAAAGGAGAAGAATGGAAAGCTAATTGGAAATGGGGGAGGGTTCCGCCATTAAAGTAAAAGGAGCAAAGTATGTTTAATAAGTTATTCAAAAATAATAAGCCAATGATTGGAATGATCCATTTACCACCCTTACCGGGGTATATAAAACATCCCGGAATGGATGCAGTGATAAAAAAAGCCCTAATAGATTTGAATACATTGCAAAAAGCAGGTTTTGACGGGGTGTTAATTGAGAATGACAATGATCAGCCACATCAAATTGGAGTTTCAAAAAGTATTACTGCATCGTTTACTAAAGTAATGAAACAGGTCTGTAAAGAAGCAAAAATACCTGTTGGAATGGAGATAATTTATGATATGCCACAAACTATCAAAACCGCTCATAAAGTGGGAGCAGATTTTGTACGCCTTGATGTTTTCGTAGATACTGTTTTGACAAAATGGGGAAAAATACCATCCCAAGCTAAAGAGCTGGTTGTCTTAAAAGAGAAAATAGGTGCAAAAGAATTAGTCATGTTAACTGATATTCAAGTTAAGCATGCGCAAATGTTAGATAAAAAGACTTTAGAACAATCAGCTAAAGAAGCAGCTCAATATATTTCTAATGCGCTGATAGTTACAGGAGATTGGACAGGTCATCCTCCTTTTATTAATGATTGCAAGAAAGTAAAAAAAGCTGCAAAAGCAACACCTCTCCTTATTGGTAGCGGTTTGGATAGTAAGAATATTAAGAAGTTATTTAAATATGCAGACGGTGCAATTGTGGGAACTTCAATTAAAACAGGAGATTATATTGATCTTGTCAAAGCAACAAATCTTATAAATGTTGTTAAAAAAATAAGGAGTAAGATATGAAAATTATTAGCGTTGGCGACATAGGTATTGATGAATATGTAGATCTCGGTATTAAAAAACCAGGAGGAATTGCTTTTAACTTTGCTGTTAATGTTATTAAAAACAATACTGATTGTTCTTTGCTAAGTGTAATAGGGAAAGATCAAGAAGGAAAACAGCTAAAAAACCTATTGCACAGTTTAAATATTGATATATCTCATCTTCAGAAAGTAAATGGGAAAACAGCTAAGCAGAATATTGCGCTTAAAGAAAATGGAGAGAGAAAATTTGTTGGATACAATGCTGGAGTTTTTAATAAATGGCATCTAAGTAAAAAGGATATTAACTTTATTTTAAAACATAATGTTGTTTTTGTTTCCCTATCTGATGGGCTGGAAGACATAGTTCATGCAATAGCTAATTTACAAGGAAATATAACAAAAATAATTGACTTTTCTCAGGATTATAAATTTGCTGATTTTGAATCTGAGGATAACTTAATCGCAAAACATTGTATTAATTTCGACATTATTTTCATAGGAGGAAATGAAAAATTGATAAAGCGAGTTAAAACACTCGGTGCTAAATTTTCTGAGAAGTTATTTATTCTTACTCTTGGCAACCAAGGAAGTCTAGCGTTTCAAAACGACAGATCTTATTTTCAAAAGGCAAAGAAAATAAAGAAGATTATTGATACAACTGGATGCGGTGATGCATTCCAAGCAGGTTTTGTTACTGCTTATTTAAACAATAAAGATATTCAACAAGCTTTAAACTCTGGAGCAAAACAAGCAGAGTCTGTAATAACTCATATTGGCTCTACGGAATTAAATTTATAAATATGGAAACTATTAAACCAGTACCAGTAGAAATAGCTAAGGAAAATAAAGGTATCCTAAAAGTCAAAGAAACTCTTAAGAATGGAGGATGGGCATTCTTTGATGTTGACGGAACACTTGAAGATACAAATGGAATTCCAATTGATCTTAATACGTACTTACAGTTACTAATATCTAATGGTGTTGAGTTAGGCATTTCTACCGGAAGATGCCAAACAGACTTAATCAGGTTTTTTAGCAAAGTAGGTGATTCATATAGGCAGTTATTTAAGGGGTGGTTATTTTTGGAAGATTCACACGTAACTGTTGAGCCAGGCAATTCCATAAATGAAGCAGCAATATTGACTGACCCTAAGACTTTACAAGAAATGGAAATGTTTGAGAAGTTATTTACTTCTAGTTGGTTACCTTCGGAGGCTTTACCTGGTTGGGGTTTCTTGAAAAACTTACCTGCTCCTCCAGTTAAATTACCACAATATCCTCACTATGGAACAGTAGCTATTTGGGAGAAAGGACCTTATGAAAGTCCTGAATATGGATTAATGATGGTGTGGGCGTTAAATGCAGCAAGACAGTTAGGTATAGAGACTATAGAATTTTTAGAAACAGGTGACGGATCTCTAAGGCTACTACAAAAAGGAATTAATAAGGGAACAGGATTAAAAACATTGGTAGAAAGAGGAATAATAGATTTAAGTAGAACTGTTTATTTTGGAGATGCAAATAATGATATTTCAGCAGCAGAGATAGTATCAAATGGCGGTGGAGCAGTAGTAGCGCTTGCAAATGCCACAAGAGGTTTCAAAAATGTCTCAACACACGTAACATCACATCCAGCAGGATTGGGTGTTATAGAGGTTGTAAAACAACTGTATTAAATTCAACCTTACAGATCTGCAAATACAATAATTTCTTCCTAAGTTCGGTGGGCCATGTTATAATTTCTTGATGCAAGTTATTAAATCTAAAGACAAAAGCTGGGAAGAAAACCAGGGCACAGTAAAAAGATTTTAATTGATGATATAGATAAAAATAATGTTGTAGTTCAAGAAGTTAAAATAAAGCCGCAAGAAAGTGCTAGGACACATTTCCATAAAATCCAAACAGAAGTATTTTATTTTCTCACCCATAACGGGTACTGGGTTATGAATGGAGAAAAAAGGGAATTTGGAATTGGAGATATCCTAATCATAGGACCAATGGATGAACATTGTGTGGTAAATAGAACAAATAAAGATTACTTATATCTTGCTTTTAAATATAACTACGATTCTAAAGATATCTACTGGAAATAAAATGATATAATTTTTGGGCAATGGATGATAAGAAATTTAAACAGTTAATTTCAGAAGCTTTGGATTCACTTCCTAAAGAATTTGCCCAAAAGTTAAATAATATCGGAGTTGTCGTCGAAGATACTCCAACTCCGCATCAACTTAAAAAAGTAGGTCTTCCTCCCTGGGCTTTGTTATTTGGTCTTTATGAGGGTATTCCTCAGACAAAAAGAGGAGTATATTACAGCCATATTCCTGATAAGATTACTATTTTTAAAAATTCAATAGAAAGGGTTGCAAGAACAGAAGAAGAAATTAGGGCCCAGGTTAGGGCAACCGTAATTCATGAAATAGGACACCACTTTGGATTATCAGATGAACAGCTAAAGTAGTTAGCGGATGGTATAATTACCTTAATGATAATTACTAAATCTACCCCATTTACAAAAGACGAAATAGAAAAACTAAAAGAATTGTTTGATATTTATATTAAAACAGTTATAGATATTAAGAAAAAAGTTTGCTCAGCTGGTTGTGATAGGCATTTTGATTCGGAAAAGATTTTGCTTTCCGAAGGCTCCAATCAATCTAATCTCTGGGGCGGAGGAATTGATCTTGAGACAAAAATTATTGACTGCAATTCTTTCATAAATGTAAGACCGACGGATAAAAACACAAGCAATGAAATTCAGGATCCAAAGATAAGAGAAGAGTTTGAAGATTTAACTAAATATTTTTTTGGAGAAGTCTTATGAAAAATAAAGCAATACTGGGAGCACTTTCAATGGATTTAAAAAGAGTAGCTTTGGGATACCATAGAGGGTCTAATTTAATGGCTGAAAGATTTTTTGAAGAAGCTTTAAAAAGAAGAGACGAAATTGATTTAACCGATTTAAAACCATATTTATTAAAATGTCTTAAAAAGATTGAGAATATTAAAAATCAGCAAAATGACAAGGCGGCAGATGACGCTCTTTTATACAGCACTATTTTTCAGAACGCGGCAGTGTAATAACTTCCCTCTTGACAGCCTATAAAGTTATGTGGTATAAAAATAATCACTCTATAGGGAATACAAATGGAAAAGGTTAGAGACCTTTGCCATTTTTTTGGCGTTATTACCTAAGTCCTATAAGAAACTAAAACTTAATTATCTGATGGCTAAAAAGGGCAACACAAAAGACAATAAGGACAAAATTTTAGGCAGGATCAATTGGGGAAGAGAGTTCGAACTACTCCCTAAGCTTGATCTTCTTACCATCCAAAGGCAGTCTTATAATTGGTTTCTAAGTGAAGGAATTAAACAAGTCCTTGCGGAGATTTCTCCAATCGATGACTTTACAGAAAAAAACTGGACACTTGAACTTAAGGATTACAGACTTGGAAAGGTCTCAACAACTCCAGAGATCGCTCTTTCCAAAGGAGTAACCTACGACGCACCTCTCTATGTAAACGCAACCCTCACCAATAAAAAAACAGAAGCAAAATACAACCAGGAAGTTTTTTTAGGCGATATTCCCCAAATGACAGTCAGAGGCACATTTGTCATTAACGGAATCGAAAGAGCAGTCGTAAACCAGCTGGTAAGATCACCTGGAGTCTTCTTTACAGCAACAGCAGATAATGTTACCGGAAAAACTCTTTATACAGCAGAGATAAGACCGGTTCACGGTTCATGGCTTGAGTTTACAACGACAAGACATGAAACAATCATGGTAAAGATTGACAGAAGAAGAAAGTTTTTGGCAACAGCTTTCTTAAGGGCTCTTGGTATTTCCTCAAACGAAGACCTCAAAAACAAATTCAAAGACTTGGAAAGTGATGGAAAAACCTCATTTATTGAAAACACTTTGCTTAAAGACGAATCCCAAGACAGTAATGAAGCTGTAATTGAGATTTTCAAGAAAATGCATCCAGGAGAACCGGTAGTTTTGGATAAAGTCAGAGAAAATTTCCTGGGAATGTTTTTCAATAACAGAAGATATGATCTTGGAACCGTTGGAAGATACAAGATGAATAAAAAACTTGCAACGGTTAACGGATTTAACGCTCCGGCTGAAGATACAAAGATTTTAACAACAGAGGATATTATCGGAACAATCGCCCACCTTATTCAGCTTGCCAGAAACGGTGAGGGAGTAGACGATATTGATAACTTGGCAAATAGACGCGTCAGATGTGTTGGAGAATTGGTTCAGACAACCGCTTTTAGAATAGGAGCCCTAAGACTTGAAAGAAGTGTTAAAGAGCGAATGAGTTTAATCCAGGCAGATCAGCCTATTTCAATTGCGGGACTTATTAATGCAAGACCTATTATGGCCTCCATTAATGAATTCTTCAGAACCTCACAGCTATCCACAATACTTGATCAAACAAACCCACTCTCAGAAATAGACAACTTAAACAGGCTTACGGTTATGGGAACAGGCGGAATCTCAAGAGAACGTGCAGCCTTTTCAATTAGAGACATTAACGCTTCCCAATACTCAAGAATCTGTCCTATCAGAAGCCCTGAAGGACCAAATATCGGGTTAGTTACATATCTTGCCCTTTATGCAAAAGTAAATAAATTTGGATTCCTGGAAGCACCCTACAGAAAAGTTACCCATGAAAAAGGAGCAGCCAAGGCAACCAATGAGATTGTTTATATGGACGCAGATGATGAGAAAAACCACTATATTACCCATTTAGGAGTAGTTGGTGAAAACGCAAAAATAACAGATGAAAGAATCCCTGCAAGATACAAGGGAGAATTTATCGAAACAGACAGAGCAAACATCGAATTTGTCGATATTGTTCCAAGACAGGTTGTTGGATCTGCAGCTTCTTTAATTCCGTTTGTATCACATGATGAAGCAAATAGAGCTCTTATGGGAACTCACATGCAGTGCCAGGCAGTGCCTCTTCTAAAACCTCAAAGCCCGATTATAGGAACTGGAATGGAAAAAACAGTTTCTGAAATGATGGGAAGAGTAATCTATGCTCCGTTTGACGGTAAGATTGAATACGCTGATGCAGATAAAGTCATGCTTAAAGGAAAAGGATCAAAAGAAGAAGTAACATACTTTGTTAACTCATTCCAGAGAACTTCCCAGGCAACGGCTTATACCCAAAAAACAGTTGTTAATACAGGAGACAGGGTTAAAAAAGGAGATCTTTTAATTGACGGCCCATCATCTGAAAATGGGGAACTCGCTTTAGGCCAAAATCTTTTGATTGCCTATATGGCATTTGACGGTTTAGGCTATGAAGACGGTATCGTTATCTCAGACAGACTTGTCAAAGAAGATGCGCTTTCCTCAATTCATATTGAAAAATACGAAGCAGCAGTTGTTGAAACCAAACTTGGTCCTGAGGAAACAACCAGAGACATTCCCAATGTCTCAGAAGAAGATTTGGCAAACCTTGATGAAGACGGAATCGTAGTAGTAGGATCTGAAGTTGAACCGGGAGATATTTTGGTTGGAAAAATCGCTCCAAAAGGTGAAACAGAGCTTTCTGCTGAGGAAAGACTGCTTCGGGCAATATTCGGAGAACAGGCAAGAGAAGTAAGAGACACTTCCCTTCGAATTCCACACGGAGAAAGAGGAACTGTCATAAGTGTAGCAATACTTGATAGAAAAAAGGGAGACGAGCTGGAGCCTGGAACAATCAGAAAGATAATTGTAGAAGTAGCCCAACTTCGACACGTTGTTATAGGAGATAAACTTGCAGGTAGGCACGGAAACAAAGGTGTTATCTCAAAAATCTTACCTGAAGTTGACATGCCACATCTTTCCGATGGAACACCTGTTGATATTATCATTTCTCCAATCTCGGTTCTTGCCAGAATGAACCTTGGACAGCTTTTAGAAGCTCATTTAGGCTGGGCTGCAAGGCAGTTAAATCAAAAAATAGCCATGCCTGTATTTGAAGAAGTTGATGAGCAAAATATTGAAGAAGAACTCAAAAAAGCAGGACTCCCTGTTAACGGAAAAGCAATACTTTATGATGGAAGAACAGGCCATCCATATGAAAACCCGGTAGTTGTAGGGATTGAATACGTTATGAAGCTTATCCACATGGTTGAAGACAAAACCCATGCAAGAAGTACAGGTCCATATTCCCTGGTTACCCAACAGCCTTTGGGAGGAAAAGCCCAAATGGGAGGACAGAGGTTGGGAGAAATGGAAGTCTGGGCGCTGGAGGCACACAGGGCAAGATATACGCTGCAGGAAATGTTAACAACCAAATCAGATGACGTAGTAGGTAGAGCCAAAGCCTTTGAAGCTATTGTTAAAGGAACGGATATTCCAACACCTAAAGTTCCGGAAAGTTTTAAAGTACTTATTAAGGAATTAAACGCACTAGGTTTATCAGTTGTTCCGGTTGGTGCAACCATAATTGACAAACCTCTTGACGAGCCAATCGAATCAATCGAAGAAGTTAAAAAAGCAACCGAAGAAGAAGCGGTTGAGGGTGAAGCAAAGGAGCTTGCAGCAGAACTCGGCGGACAAGAGGTAATTGACGATGCAACAGATTCAGCTGCATCTTCGGGTGTTGACGTTGCCCAGGCCGGAGCAGAAACCGTAGAAGGAGAAAAAGTAAATGAATAACAATATGGATAAGAAAAATAAAGACATAACAATTTTGGATTTCAAATCCCTAAAACTTTTACTTGCCTCAAAAGAGGATATTATGAACTGGTCATACGGTGAGGTAACCAAGCCTGAAACGATCAATTACAGAACACTACGTCCTGAAAAAGACGGTCTTTTTGACGAGCGAATATTTGGTCCTACGAAAGACTGGGAATGTTATTGTGGAAAATACAAAAGAATCAGAAACAGAGGCATAATCTGTGATAAATGCGGAGTCGAAGTAACTTTATCTCGTGTTAGAAGAGAGAGAATGGGACACATAGCACTTGCTTGTCCGGTTTCACACGTTTGGTTTTTCAAAGGATCCTCATCTCCTCTTTCATTAATCTTGGATATGTCTCAAAAAGCACTTGAAGGAGTAATCTATTATGCTTCATATTTGGTAACCGATCTTGACGATGAAAAGAAAAAGCAGGCTCTTAAAGATCTTTCAAAGACAATTGAAAAAAGAAAACAAGATATTCAAAAAGATATTGAGTTAGAAGAAAAAAATCTTGCCAAAGAAATGGAAGCAAAGAAAAAAGAAACTTCCAAATCAAAAGGCGAGCAAAAACAACTGATTGAGCAGGAAATTGAGCTTTCCAAAAGACAAAAAATTGCAAGACTTGAGGAAAGAGCAGCAGCAGAAAGCAAAAAAATCGATGAAATCGAAGAAGCTTTGTCAAAACTTTTAAGAAGCCTTAAAGTAGGAAGCGTTTTATCAGAAGACGAATACTTTAAGATTTTGGAATACGATATTCCTATCTTTTTCACCATCAAAACAGGAGCTGAAGGACTTGCGGAATTAATCGACAAGATCGGAATTGCACAATTAATAGTTGATCTAAGGGAAGAGACTGCAAAAGCCAAAGGACAAAAATACTTTAAATTAATCAAAAGATTAAGACTTTTGGAAGCAATGAGAAAAGCAGGAGTTGAGCCAAAATCAATGGTTTTTGGAGTATTGCCCGTAATCCCGCCGGATCTAAGACCTATGGTACAGCTTGCCGGAGGAAGATTTGCAACTTCAGACTTAAATGATTTGTACAGACGTGTTATTAACAGAAATAACAGACTAAAGCATTTAATGGCATTAGGAGCTCCAGAAATAATCTTAAGAAATGAAAAAAGAATGCTTCAGGAATCAGTCGATTCATTAATTGACGCAAGTCAGCGAACCAATCAGGTCGTTGCCTCACCTTTAAGAAGCCTTTCAGATATGCTACGTGGAAAACAGGGAAGATTTAGACAAAACCTTTTGGGTAAAAGAGTTGATTATTCAGGACGCAGTGTTATCGTCGTTGGCCCTGAGCTTGAACTCTCACAGTGCGGACTTCCAAAAGAAATGGCTTTGGAAATGTTTAAACCGTTTGTTTTAAGAGAGGTAATTGTCAGAGGATATGCTCCAAACATTAAAAGCGCAAAAAGATTTATCGAAAAAAGAAGTCCAGAAGTCTTTGATATTTTGGAAGAAATAACCAAAGGACATCCGGTTTTACTTAACCGTGCACCAACGCTTCATAAACTTGGTATCCAGGCATTTTATCCTGTTCTAATTGAAGGATCTGCTATTTCACTTCATCCTTGTGTCTGTTCCGGTTACAACGCAGACTTTGACGGAGATCAAATGGCAGTTCATATTCCATTATCTGCCAAAGCCCAGGAAGAAGCGGCAACTCTTATGATGCCAAAACATAACCTTCTAAAGCCTGCAGACGGTGCTCCGATTACTTTGCCAAACAAAGAAATGGCTCTTGGAATTTTCTACTTAACTTCTGTTGATGAATCGTTGAGAAAAGAAGATCCAAAAAGCTTTTCAGATATAAACGAAGCATTTTTATCTCATGCAATGGGAAGAATAATGCTTCGAGAACCAATTCTTGTAAAGCTCGACAGAGTCTCGGTTGAAACAACCCTTGGTAGACTAATGTTAAACGAAAGGCTTCCTAAAGACGTTGGTTTTATCAACGATTCGATTAAAGCAAGCGGAATTAAAAAGATTATTACAAATGCGATTAAAACACTTACTGCAGATGAAGTAGAAGCTTTGATTGATAATATTAAATCTCTAGGCTTCTACGGATCAACAGTATCCGGAATTTCAGTCTCAGTCTTTGACAATGAAATGGTTGAAGGAAAGAAAAAGTTTATCGATGAAGCAGAGAAAAAAGTCGCCGCAATTGAAGACGATTATCTGGCAGGTCTTATCACAAACGACGAGAAAAAACGTCTTTCAAACCAAGTCTGGCTTGAAACAACTGAAACAATCGCAGATTTAACCTGGGATAACCTAAAAACTGGAAACGTTATAAGAACAATTATCGATTCTGAAGGAGCAAGAGCCGGAAAAGAACAGTTAAAACAGTTGTCTGCTATGAGAGGATTAATTTTGGATCCATTAGGAAGAATCGTTGAACTTCCTATTAAATCTAACTTTAGAGAAGGTCTTTCAATCTTTGAATACGTATCTTCCGCCAGAGGTTCAAGAAAAGGTTTAACAGATTCGGCTTTGAAAACCGCAAACGCAGGATATTTGACAAGAAGATTGGTTGACGTATCCCATGATGTAATCGTTCGAGCCGATGACTGCCAAACAACTGAGGGAATTCTGGTAGTTGATAACGAACCGGGTAGAACTGCGGCTTTTGGTGACAGAATCTTAGGCAGAACTGCAGCTTCTAAGGTTGTTTCACCAAAAACAAAAAAAGAAATAGTCAAACAAAATGAAGAAATCACCGAAGACAAAGCCAAAGACATAGTCAAAGAGGGTGTAACAGAAATTTATATTAAAAGCCCTATTACTTGTAAACTGGAATACGGAATCTGTGCCACCTGTTATGGATGGGATTTCTCAACCAAGAGAAAAGTTGATCTTGGCGTTCCTGTTGGAGTAATCGCAGCCCAGTCTATCGGAGAACCCGGAACCCAGTTAACAATGAAAGTCAAACATTTCGGAGGTATCGTAATGAGTGACGTTACACAAGGGTTACCAAGAGTTGAAGAGCTTTTTGAAATGAGAACTCCAAAAAGTCTTTCACCAATCTCTGAGATAACAGGAAGAGTAAGCATTGAAACGGGTGAAGACGGATATATCTTAAGAGTTAAAAGCGCAAAAGCAAAACCCGTTGAAGAAAAAGAATATTTTGTTCCTCTTGCTTCAAACTTAACGGTTGAAGACGGAACAGATATTTTGGCAGGAACACAGCTTGCAACAGGCTATTTGGATCCAAAAGAGGTCATAAAGATTAAAGGACTTATCGACGCACAAAGATATATTATAACCGAAGCCCAAAAAGTATACGAATCACAGGGAATCGGAATAAACGACAAGCATTTTGAAACAATTCTTCGAAAAATGTCTGATAAGGTTATTGTCGAAACAGTCGGAGATACGGCCCTTATTCCCGGTGATTTTATTACCAAAACCAGATTTGAACAGATAAACGCAGAGGTCTTGTCCCAAGGAGGAGAACCGGCAACAGCCAGACAGACAATTTTAGGTATTACAAAGTCGTCACTTTTCTCTGATTCATGGCTTTCCGCATCATCGTTTCAGGAAACAACCAAAGTCTTAACTGAGGCAGCCTTAGAGGGCGCAGAGGATAAGCTTGTTGGCTTAAAGGAAAATGTAATCATCGGAAGACTCATCCCGGTTGAAGGAACAACCCCTGATACGGTATAATACATTACTTTTATGCCAACACTTAGTCAATTATCTAGAAGAGGAAGAAACAGAAAAGTAAAAAAAGTTAAAGCAACCGCTTTAAGAAGGATCTTTAATGCAAGGGAAAGAAGATATAAAGCTATTGAAGGACCTCAAAAAAGAGGAGTAGTTACTTTGGTTAAAACTATGACTCCTAAGAAACCAAATTCGGCTCTTCGAAAAGTAGCCAGAGTTAAGCTTTCCAACAGAATGGAAGTAACAGCCTATATCCAGGGAGTTGGACACTCTCTTTCCGAGCACGGAATAGTACTTGTAAGAGGCGGAAGAGTAAAGGATTTACCTGGCGTAAAATATCATATAGTCAGAGGTAAATTTGATTTACAGGGTGTTGAAGGAAGAAGATCATCTAGAAGCAAATATGGAGCAAAAGCAGGCGGAGGACCGGTTAGAGTTGCAGGAACTGCACCAGCTCCGGCACCAGCGGCGCCGGCACCTGAAGCTCCAGTTGCAGCCTAAATATTAAAATATGAGACACAAAAAAGTTGAAAAAAGACAAATTGGACAAGACAAAGTATACAACAATCTTTTAGTAGCCAAGTTTATAAACCGCATTATGAAAGACGGTAAAAAGTCTGCTGCGCAAAAATCTTTCTATGGCGCACTAGAAGAACTTAAAAAGAGCGGATCAGATCCTCTTTCTCTTTTTGAATCCGCAATTGAAAATGTAGGACCAAAAGTTGAAGTTAAAGCAAGAAGAGTCGGAGGAGCATCATATCAAGTACCTTTAGAGGTAAGGGGAGATAGAAAAAATGCGCTTGCAATCAGATGGATTGTTGAAGCGGCAAGGGCAAGATCAAACAGTGAATTTCATAGTTTCTCTCAAAAATTAGCTGCAGAAATCTTAGAAGCAGCCAAAAATGAAGGTGCAGCTATTAAAAAGCGAGATACAGTTCACAGAATGGCTGAAGCAAACAGAGCATTCTCCCACTTCAGATTCTAAAATGGTTTATGAAATTTGAGTAGATGTCCCAGAGGGATTAAATGCGTCAATATTTTTACTGGCATCCAAAATTTCAATTCCCAAAACTTTTCCATTTTTATCTTCATCCACTAAAATAGCATCAGAGATTTTACGAGTACTCTCGTATTTTCCCTTTCCTAACTCAATATAAACTGCATCAATTTTTTTATCGTATTTAGTTCTCATAGGTATAATTTATTTTAACAAAGTTATGGAATGATTGCTTAACTTGTGCTATACTTACGTAGCTTCCAACTGTGGGAGTTTTTTTGAGTAAAATTTATGGCTGAAGACAGGCTAAAAACATTAGATAAAGTAAGAAACATTGGCATTATTGCCCATATTGACGCGGGTAAAACGACAACTACGGAGCGTATCCTTTTCTATACGGGAAAGACATATAAAATAGGAGATATTGACGAAGGAACGACCCAGATGGACTGGATGGAACAGGAAAAGGAAAGAGGAATCACGATTGTTTCAGCAGCCACAACCGCATTTTGGAATGGTTACAGAATAAATATCATCGACACTCCCGGCCACGTTGATTTTACAGCCGAGGTTGAAAGATCTTTAAGAGTCTTAGACGGTGGCATTACGGTTTTAGATGCAGAAGAGGGAGTTCAATCCCAGTCAGAAACAGTCTGGAGACAGGCTGATAAATATAATGTTCCAAGACTTTGTTTTGTAAATAAAATGGATAAACTTGGTGCAGATTTTCTGGCAACAGTTAAATCAATTGAAGATAGGCTTGGTGCAAATCCACTTATTATGGTTTTACCAATCGGTGCAGAACACACATTTAAAGGAATTGTTCATTTAATGGAAATGAAAGCCTATATCTGGGGATCAGACGAGCTTGGTGCAAAATTTGAGGTAGCAGATATACCGGAAGAGATGAAGCAACAGGTAGAAGAGTATAGACATAAGCTTATTGAAAAAATTGCCGAAACAGATGAAGCATTAACAGATAAATATCTTCACGGAGAGGATATCACAAACGATGAATTAAAGACAGCGTTAAGACGAGCTGTCATTTCCTACAAACTTGTTCCAATTTTTGCAGGTTCATCTCTAAGAAACAAAGGAGTTCAGCCTCTTTTAGATGCAGTCGTTGATTATCTTCCATCTCCTTTGGATGTCGGAGTAACAAAAGGACACGATCCAAAAACCGATGAAATAGTTGAAAGAAAACCGCAAGCTTCAGAACCTTTGGCTGGACTTGCTTTCAAAATCCAGATTGATCCACACGTTGGAAAATTAACCTACTTTAGAGTCTATTCAGGAACAATCACGGCCGGTTCATATATCTACAACAGCACAAAAAACGAGACGGAAAGAGTCGGAAGAATTCTTTTAATGCACGCAAACCACAGGGAAGAAATAAAAGAAGCATATGCCGGAGAAATCGTAGCTTTGGTCGGACTTAAAGAAACAATTACGGGAGACACTTTGTGTGATGAAAAAGCACCAATAGTACTTGAAAAAATCACTTTCCCGGAACCGGTTATCTCTCTTGCCATTGAGCCAAAAACAAAAGCAGATCAGGAAAAACTAGGTCTTGCCCTAAAAAGGCTTTCCGAAGAAGATCCAACCTTTTCTATTAAAACAAACCATGAGACAAATCAGACAATAATTTCAGGCATGGGAGAACTTCAGCTTGAAGTCATGGTTGATCGAATGAAAAGAGAATTCGGAGTTTTGGCAAATGTCGGAGCGCCTCAGGTTGCCTACAAGGAAACAATCAAAAGTGAAGCAAATGGAGAAGGAAAGTATATCCGCCAATCCGGAGGAAGAGGTCAATACGGTCACTGTTGGTTAAAGGTTGTTCCAAAGCCCCGTGGAGAAGGATTTGAATTTGTCGATGCAATTAAAGGTGGAGCAATTCCAGCAGAATTTATTAAAGCTATAGAAAAAGGTGTTAATGAAACCTTGGCAAACGGAATTTTACTTGGTTATCCAGTTGTTGATTTGGAAGTAACTGTCTATGACGGAAGCTATCATGACGTTGATTCTTCAGAAGTAGCGTTTAAGATTGCCGCATCCCAGGCATTACAGGCAGCTTCTAGAAAAGCAGATATGGTACTTTTGGAGCCAATCATGAAAGTTGAAGTAACAACCCCATCTGAATTTATGGGAGACGTAATCGGAGACCTTTCTTCAAAAAGAGCTCAGATTATGGGAACACAGGAGCATGGAAAGGCAACTGTAATTCTTGCGATGGTGCCCTTGGCAGAGCTTTCAGGCTATGCAACGACAATTAGATCAATGTCTCAAGGAAGAGCCTCATATTATATGGAACCTTCGCATTACGAAGAAGTTCCCCAAAATATTGTCCAACAGATGTTGGTAAAATCCACATTCACGGGAAGAGTTGAGTAAAAACTCTTCTTGACATTCTTTTTAAGAAACTGTATTTTCATTCCAATGCCCTGACAGGGTATTTTTTATGCCAAAACCACAAGGATCAGAAACCAGAGCTACTACTCAAAGTCAAATTGAGAAAAGAGGCGGAATTAAAATTGACGCATGGACAGGTGGCCCAAGAGGAAACGAAATTACAACTTATGTCGATCCAATTTCCCGTGCTTTAAGCGTCGTTTATGATATAACCTCATTAAGAAGTCCACGCGAAAATCCAAGAGCGAATTTGGGAAAGTATCGCAGACCAAGCACTTATCCCATAGCTGCCGATGTACCAGAACATGGCGCAGGAGAGTTAACTGAGGAACAAAGACGAAGAATGGTAATAGGAAGTGAGATTACGCATGTTTTATGGAATTTATTGGTAGCCAGTAAAGCCGAAGGAGAGATAGTCGGAATTAGCAGGGAGGATTATAGTAGGTGGATTAATTTAAGAATCGGAAGTTATAGACAAGAATTTTTATTTATTGGTCCTCAAGATCCGCCCCTGCCAGATGTCAGGGCAGTAGAATACGAAGGTCAAAGCATCTATTTTCCCACACCAGAGCTTCTTGATGCATATGGAGTAGAAAAAAGAGCAGAACAGCCAAAGCATTTAATTGATGCTAAAAAACCATTTGAACCAGGGCTTTTGGGTATTAGAGGCAAGGGAAAGATTAAGGTTTCGGTAAATTCGGAACAAGGTTCAGATCGAATTAGTATAGCAGCTCTGGCGCATTTTACAGGCGTAAATGTCGAATATTTCCATGATGGAATATTGGAGATTGTTACACCGCAGCAGGCGTTAGATTTTATACCAGAGGATGAAATAAAAGCAAGAATGGAAAGTATCGAGCATAGTATTGGTTCGCTTGAGCATGATCGAAGAGAACCAGATGCTTCTGATCGAGAAATAGACATAAAAATTGCCCGACTTCATGCAGACCTTGCTGTCTATAAAGCCTTAGAACAAAGACTTTTTAACAATCCTTATGCCGCCGCAGATAAAGGAGCAACAGGTTCCGAAGACGATAAAGATGGCCAAATCTGAATTTGATCAGGATTTGGTATTTCGGGAACAGCTTCTGTAGGCTTTGGGGGAGCAAGATCCAACCACAATCTCTCAAGTTGAGGATAAAAACTATCATTTAGAATTTCTTGTGGGGTCTTTTCTTTATAATCTTCCTCGCCTCCGTTTATTAAAATAATCCTATCTTGGGTAAGCCGTTTTGAGATCGCGGCTTCTTTTTGTTTATCACTGAGCCTGTTCCATTCAACTCTTGCCAGTTTTCTTGTCCAGAGACCTATTAATTGACCACTACTTTCTTCTTTAAACATTTTATCTCTAAGTTGTTGTTTGTATCTTCTTTTTCCATCCGTGCTTGATTTTACCTCTACTTTTACTTCTCTTACCCTAAAACCCGGAACAAATACTATGGTTAAATCGCTCCCTTCTGCATATTGCGCATTTAGAGTTACATTTTCAACGATTTGAGTTTGAGATTCAATTATGCGTTTCGTCCTAACTTCAACAGCCGCCCCCCTGGCATTCCAGAGATTTGGTGGAACAGTCCCTTCCTCAGATCGTATTGCCATTAATGTACCTCTCCAAAGATAGAAAGGAAGTTGTGGCAAGTTTGGATGATGAGGCTGCGGGCGTAAGCCTCGAAGATTTACGGTAGCTGGTGGTACTTCAACTGCCATCTAATTCATTGTTGAAGTATTTAAAGTTTTTTGTCAATGACTAATGTATTAATTGACTTATTTCTTGATCGTTAATATAATCCGTAAATTATGCCAAACGGTCTTGAGCTTGAAGTGTATCTATTATCAGGTTGGAAAACTTATGATCGTGTTCCAAGTACCGAAAGGCAATTTTTCCTTAGGCAACCAGAGCATGCTGGAATTAGAGAAAAAATTGTCTTTATCCAAGAAACCAAACCAAGGCCATTCACTTTTGTTACCAGAACTGTATCAAGTCTTGGGTTAGGGGATGTAGAGGCTGGAACTACAATTAGGGAATTACTCACAGTTTTAACCTGGGGAGAATCTTTTTATTTTGCGGAAACATACATAGACGCCGATAAAGGCTCAAAAGATTACCCCCCAGTTCATAGAATAACTCAGCGATAAGGCTAATTATTTCTTGCTCATTTTGGCATACCAATCATAGAGAGCCCAAACGCCAGCTATACCAACCAATACATATACGAGATTAGCAAGACCAGGCCATGTACCAAACAGTAAGCCTACGACATTCCAATCTTGTCCTCCCATGTATGCACCAAGTCCAATGAGGCCCCAATTTAAAGCTCCTACAATTATTAATACCATTGCTGCTGTCGGAACGTATTTCAAATTAATCACCCCCCTTTTTGTATAAACTAAACCTAATTAAATCATTAGCCTTTTGGTGACAATTGTCAAGCCTTATAAAACTATAGACAAATTAAAGCCTAAACTATATACTCCGGTTGTAATGATAAGACGAGAAGTTTGGTCTTTTACAACTCCTGTCCATATGCGCCTCGCAGAAGAAGGTCCAAGATTTGATCTTAACTTTGGCCAAAGAATTAGACAATCTGGAATAAAAGATAGCGTGCAAAGAAAAATCTTTTCCCACGAGATTTTATCTAAATTGCCTTTGGAAAAAGCGCCTTCTCAGCCTGCACCGGCTGAGCTGGACATAAGTGAAGAGGAAATGCTTGCACGCGGTTGGGATCTCTTGCCTCATGCTCCAAGGTTACATTATAGGTCAATAGTTAGAGGAGGGTATATTTTTACTCTTCATCAAATTTTATCAGGAGTACTGCAATTTCAGACAGCAAGGATAGAAAGACCGGATATTATTGATTTAGTAACTGTTACAAATGATCTTTTGGAAATACAGACAAGGCAAATTGACTTCGATAACCCGCAAAACTCTAGAGTGTTACGCCATCGTGCTAATGATGAGAGTGTGATTGACGATATAGAAAGGAAAGTTCAAGAGCTTATCTCCCCAAACCCTGTTCAGTTGGAATTTGCAGGCAACATTTTTAGTGTATAATCTATTTCTATGGCAAAAAAAAGTCCTTCTCCGTTTGGTTTTTATTTTTCCTATCTGGATAAAGTAGATAAAGGCGTAAAAGATACAGAAGAATTCGGCTCAATGCTAATTTTGGGTATGGTTGAGGAACTTGGAGAAATGAGTAGAGCCTATCTAGCAAAGCACGGAAGAAAACCAAGAAACATTGCGGCTCAACAAGACGAGGCATATGAGAGGGAGCTAGGCGATATTTTAGTGTCCATACTTCGCCTTGCCAGAATTAAGGATATTAATCTGCATGAGGCTTTAATGTATTCTTTGCAAAAAATCGAAAGAAGAAAGAATAACCCCAAAAAGTAGCCTTTGAAACAAAACCTCAGCCTTCCCGTTATATATCTAACAAAGTTATTATTATGAAAGCATTATTGCCGTTTAGTCTTTTGGTTAATATTGTTTTTTCTATCGTAGAATTCTTTTTAGGCATAAGAATTCTTTTGAGGTTGTTTGGCGCAAATCCAAACACTCCTTTTGTTTCATGGGTTTACGATACAACAGCACCTTTGCTTTCCCCTTTTTCGGGGATATTCCCAAATCCGACAATTACACCCGGTTTTGTCCTGGAAATGAGTTCGCTTTTTGCGCTTTTGGTCTACGGGTTCATAGCTTACCTAATTGCTCTTTTAATAGATTTTGTAAATGACAAGATGGTCGTTGAAAGAGTGGAAAGAGCAGAGAAAAGACGTTAGCCTTTTAGGTTGAACTTGCGATCTTTTTAGGATATACTTCCGTTTATGGATTCGAGGCAAATAATCTTTAGAATAATCAACTATATTCTTTTTGTAATCTCATTCGCACTTATCTTTTGGCTTGTCTTTCTTTATGTCAAAAACCAGGCTATTGACGAGTGTGCGAAAGCTTCAAAATACACGACCGAAGTTACGGCTGAAAACGCAACCGTTAGTTATCCAGTAATAGATTTTTATAATAAGTGTCTTGAGGATAAAGGGATTAGATAGATATATTTTGACCTCTTGACGTTTTTATAAAAGTATTGTATATTTAGTTTAACCTTAAATGGGTTATTTTTTTTGCAAAATTAAATTAATATGGCAGATACATATCAAAGAACAAAACCACACGTAAATATAGGAACCATCGGTCACGTAGACCATGGTAAAACAACGCTTACCGCAGCTATTGCAACCGTACTTTCCAAAACAGGCGGAGCAAAAGCAATGAAATATGAAGATATTGATAACGCTCCTGAAGAAAAAGCCAGAGGAGTCACGATTAATATCACCCACGTTGAATACGAAACAGAAAAAAGACATTATGCCCACATAGATGCACCAGGACACGCAGATTATATTAAGAACATGATTACGGGTGCCGCTCAAATGGACGGCGCAATCCTCGTAGTTAGCGCACCTGATGGCCCCATGCCACAAACCAGAGAACACATCCTCCTAGCCAGACAAGTACAGGTTCCATCAATCGTAGTATTTTTGAACAAATGTGATATGGTTTCGGATCCGGAACTTTTGGATTTGGTTGAAATGGAAGTTAGAGAACTTTTAACAAAATACCAATATCCCGGAAATGAAGTGCCAATTATTAGAGGCAGTGCTCTTAAAGCTTTAGAAGGCGACGCAGAAGCGGAAAAACAAATCCATGCCTTAATGGATGCGGTAGATTCCTATATCCCAACACCAGTCAGAGATACAGAAAAACCATTTTTAATGCCTATTGAGGATGTTTTCTCAATTAAAGGAAGAGGAACAGTTGTTACAGGAAGAATCGAAAGAGGCAAGGTTAAAGTAAACGAGGCGGTTGAAATCGTCGGAATTAGACCTACAAAACAATCAGTTGTAACCGGGGTTGAAATGTTTAAAAAGAGCTTGGATGAAGGACAAGCTGGAGATAACGTTGGAATTTTACTTAGAGGAGTAGAGAAAGATGATGTTGAAAGAGGACAGGTTATTGCAAAACCAGGCTCAATCACACCCCACAAAGAATTTGAAGCAGAAGTCTATATCCTTACAAAAGAAGAGGGTGGAAGACATACGCCATTCTTCACTGGATACAGACCACAATTCTTTATCAAAACAACCGATATTACAGGTGAGGCAGCTCTTCCATCTGGAGTTGAAATGGTAATGCCTGGAGATAATGCAAAAATGACTGTTAAACTCATCGTTCCTGTAGCAATGGAAGAGGGATTAAGGTTTGCAGTCAGAGAAGGTGGAAAAACAGTTGGAGCAGGCGTTATCTCAAAAATAATTGCCTAACCGCTTAATCTGCCTCTTAAAACAAGCTCTTTGATTTAAATACTGATATGCCAAAAGGAAGAATTCGAGTCAGACTCAAAAGTTACGACGCAAGAGTAATAGATTCTACTTGCCAGCAAATTTTAGATACGGCTATAAGAACCGGAGCTAAAGTTGTTGGTCCGATTCCACTTCCATCACAGAGAAGCGTATATGCAGTAAATAAATCAACCTTCATAGATAAAAACGCCAGAGACCACTTTGAAATTAAAGTTCACAAAAGACTTATTGATATCGTTTCTCCTACGGAAAAAACAATTGATTCCCTAACCCATTTAGAGCTTCCCGCTGGTGTAAACATCGAAATTAGGATGTAATTCCACAATAAAACTCCACGTTTGACTTATTTCACAATCTTAGTTATTATTTGGTTAATGAGTTTAGATGAGTTATATATACCGGGTCAACATCCAAAACCAGATATAGATTCATTAGTAATTTTTAATCCAGATGCTTTTGTGGATTTTGGTACACACGTTGAACCTGCACCAGCTGATTCATCTCCAGTCCCCCGACAAGTAATGATGTTAAGAATACTGGAAAGACTTGGTGAAGGAAGAGTGCTTGACGCTTTTACCGCTATAGATAGAGCCGATTTTGTTCCCCCCGCATCAAGAGCCTGGGCATACTCAGAGGTGGCAATTCCTTTAACACAAGAGGCTGCCATAAGTAGACCAACAATGGTGGCTAGAATGATAGATGGCCTGGATTTAACTGGCAGTGAAAATGTTTTAGAGGTAGGAACGGGCTTAGGATATGGCGCAGCAGTGCTTTCTCGATTGGCGGCTAGAGTTCATACTGTAGAAATTGATCCTGAATTGGCTGCTAAAGTAAGAAGAAAACTAAAAAGATTAGGTTTTGAAAACGTAACTGTTCATACTGGAGATGGATTGCAAGGTTTACCTGGAGAGGCTCCATTTGATGCTATTTTGGTGACTGGTGGGGTCGAAAGAACACCTCAACCTTTGAGAGATCAGCTTGCAGTTGGAGGAAGAATTGTAGTACCAGCAGGACTATTTCATGATCAACGACTTTGGGCTGGTAAAAAACAGCCAGATGGAACCATTCCTTCTGTAAATATGGGCGGAGTGGTTTTCAAACCTCTTTTGAGGCCAGCTTCAGTTGCAGGTTAATAATAGTTTACAATTTATATTGCATTTTAAATTGGTACAGCTTATAATCCCCTTCATATGTCAGTAAGAAAGGTAATTGAGGCGGGAAATACTCTACTTAAAGCAAAAAATAAGATTGTTTTAGATTTTAAATCCCCAAGAGTTAAAAAAGTAATTAAAGATTTAATTGACACAATGCCAAAAGCAAGTCTTATTGGTATAGCAGGTTGTCAAATAGGAGAAAATTATATGATTTTTGCAACCCATCCAAGAAACACAAAAGCAAGAAAACTTGGCAAAGTAGATAAGCTAAGAGTTTTTATTAACCCTAAAATTACTTATAAATCTAAAAAGACAAACTTAATTTATGAAGGTTGTGGAAGCGTTGCTGATATATTTGGTCCTGTTATAAGACCAGAAGAAATAGAAGTGCAAGCTTTTGATCAAAATGGACAAAAGTTCTCTCTTAGAGCAAACGGAATCTTGGCAAGAGTAATCCAGCACGAATATGATCATTTACAGGGAATTGAATTTATCCAAAAAGTAAGTGATTATTCAAAGATTGTTGTTAAAAAACACTATAAAAAGGATATTAGAAATTCAAAATTACAAAAGAAAAACTCAAAAGTAACTAAAATTGAATATAGGAAATTATAATTTTAAGAATTGTTAAGAAGTAATATTTTGATCATGCTCTTTTAAGCTTTCAAGATATAGCTCAATTGCTTCTTTAATCATTTTTTTTGCTTCTTCCAAATCTTTTCCATAAGTAACGCAGCCTGGAAACTCTGGCACTATGGCTGTAAAGCCGCCTTCAGGTTCTTTTTGGAAAATAACTGTATAGTTTAATATTTTACTTTTCATCTTTTATTACACCGTTAAATGATTATTTTCTTGAGTATAGTATAATAATATCATGAACAGAATAATTGTTGATCCAAAAATTTTAGCAGGAAAACCAGTAATTGCCGGTACAAGAATTCCCGTTTACCTTATTCTTAATTTATTGGCTAATGGGTATAATTTTGACAAAATTATAGAGGCATATCCTCGCTTAAACAAGCAGGATATAGAAGCTGCAATTAAATATTCTGAGGTAGCATAACTATCTCTATTCCCCTTGCATTTAGGCTCGCCTTTAGATATAATTATTGCTACAAAATGGTCATACAAACGGAGGTGATCGAAGCTACATAGAGGCGCGAAATACTACTTTTGTAAAGTAAAGCGGCACTATGTGGTCGCTTTTTTGTTTGTAAGAGGTATAAATTATGCAATTATTGTCACTTATAGGAAAAAAAACATATCAAAAGCAAGGTTTTTTGCAGGACGGGAAAAGAGTCCCGTTAACCGGCGTTTTTGTTAGTGGAAATTTTGTCACCCAAATTAAAACACAAGACAAAGAAGGCTACAACTCTCTTCAGCTTGGAATAGGCACAAACAAGAAGGCTAAAAAAAGAATTGTAAATCACACAAAAAAAGCGGGACTAGAAAATACACCCCGCTTTTTAAAAGAAATAAAGGTAGAGACCACGGAGGGTGCAACTTTAGGATCAGAAGTAAACTATAAAGAGATTTTTGCACCGGGAGATATGGTAGACGTAACAGGAACTTCAAAGGGAAAAGGATGGGCAGGAGGAGTAAAAAGATACGGATTCAGAGGCGGCCCCAGAACCCACGGACAATCTGATCGAGAAAGAGCCCCAGGATCAATCGGACAGACCACAACCCCAGGAAGAGTATACAAAGGCAAAAAAATGGCAGGAAGAATGGGATCGGATACGGTAACAGTTAAAAATCTAGAAGTAATTTCAGTCACAGATGACGGAATGCTTTTAATTAAAGGTTTAGTCCCTGGTTTTGTAGGAAGCTTTGTAGTAGTCAAAAAGGTAGGAGAAAACAAAAAACACGTCGACCTTTATCAAGAACCACAGGAAGCACCAATCCAAGAACCTCAAACACCAGAAGATCAAACCCCGGCACCAGTAGAAGAAAAACCACAAGAACCAGAAACGCCAGTTGTAGTAAAAGAAGCTTCACAACCTGAACCCGAACCAGAGCCAGAGCCGGAACCAGTACAAGAAACAAAATCCAATGAATCAAAAGAGGAGGTAGTCAAAGATGCCGCAAGCTAAAGCAACAAAAAAACCAGCAAAACCTGTTAAGAAGGCTGTTGTGAAAGATCTGCCAAAACAAACAGGTCTTAAACTTTCCGTGTATAACACAAGTGGTAGATCAACTGAAACGATAACACTTCCTAAAGAAATATTCGGTGTTGATATTAACAAAACCTTAATGCTTCAGGCTGTAAGGGTATATCTTGCAAACCAAAGAAGAGGAACGGTTAAGACAAAATCCAGAGGTGAAGTAAATATTTCAACAAGAAAGATTTACAGACAAAAAGGAACAGGAAGAGCAAGACACGGTGCAGCTTCTGCCCCTATTTTTGTCGGAGGAGGAGTAGCTTTGGGTCCAAGACAAAGAGATTATTCAATGAAGCTTACCCAGAAAGCAAAACAAAAAGCTCTTTTCTCTGCATTTTCCTCAAAAGTTAAAGACGGAGAAATAAAATTAGTCGCAGGACTTTCAAAACTTGAACCAAAAACAAAAAACATGGCAGGGCTTTTAGAGAAACTGCAATTAAACGCTAAAAAACAAAGACTTTTGGTTGTCACACCCAAAGCTTCAAAGGACTTTGAGGGAGTTGTAAAAGCGTCAAGAAACATTGAAGGAGTAAACATCGTTCCTTCAAACCTTTTAAACACATATGAAGTTTTAAGGGCAAGACAAATTTTACTTATGAAAGAAGCAATAGATGTTCTAAAGGAGACTTTTATCAAATAATATGAATACGCAAATTCTTATCGCACCTTTAATAACGGAAAAATCAATGGCAGATGCAAATAACGGAAAATTCACGTTTAAGGTTGCCAGGCAAGCATCAAAGACAGATATCAGAAGAGAAGTTGAGAAAAGATTTAAGGTAAATGTAGTCAAAATATCTACAATTACTATCAAGGGAAGATCTGTTCGGGCAGGAGTTAAAAGAATTGAAATAAAGAAAGCTTCTTTTAAAAAAGCTATCGTAAAGCTAAAAAAGGATCAAAAAATAGGCTTATTTGAAACACAAAGTAAATAATGAAAAACTTAAAATCTATTAAAACAAAACATTCGGGAAGAGACGCAGGCGGAAGAGTTTCCGTTCGTCATCAGGGTGGAGAACAGAAAAGGTTTTTAAGAGAAATTGATTTTAAAAGAGATAAACGAAATATAAAAGGAACTGTTATCGGTATCGAATACGATCCTAATAGAACTGTTGACATTGCTTTGATACAATACCAAGATAGCGAAAGAAGATATATTCTTGCTCCCGAAGGCTTAAAGTTAAAGGACAATATAATTGCATCGGAGACCGCTGATGTAAAGACAGGAAATGCAATGAAACTGCTCTCTATGCCAATTGGAACTTTTGTCCATAACGTAGAGTTAACTCCGGGACACGGAGGACAGATGGCAAGAAGTGCCGGAACTTTTGCAGTTGTTGCAGCTAGAGAGGGAAAAGTAGTTCATTTGAAGCTTCCAAGCGGTGAAGTAAGAAAGATTTTGGCAGACTCGTTTGCAACCGTCGGAGTTTTGGGAAACCAAGATTTAAAAAACAGGTTTTTCAAAAAAGCCGGTACAAAAAGACATATGGGAATTAGACCCTCTGTTAGGGGAGTTGCCCAAAACCCAAGATCCCATCCTCATGGAGGAGGAGAAGGAAG
>JACQHJ010000006.1 GCA_016199085.1 Candidatus Levyibacteriota bacterium
GCTATGTTCCGCCTAGAGGTAGATTCCTACGCGTTACTCACCCGTCTGCCACTTGGTCCTTGCGGACCCCGTTCGACTTGCATGCCTAAGGCACGCCGCCAGCGTTCATCCTGAACCAGGATCAAATTCTCAAAAAAATTGGATTAGTTTTACAACTAATACCTTGTCAGATTTCTTTATAGGAATAACCTGACAAAAATTCCTACCACTTTCTGATCGGAAAGCTAAAAGCTTTCAAATTAAAAGTTAATCCGGTTCCTCACCGATAAATTGTTAAAGTGCGAATTTATACTTGTAAAGATAAAAAATCCCGCCAGAGGCGGGTTCAAAATCCTTCCTTTGGCAAGAATCTTTACATAGTGGATCTATTATAGTTAATTTTGAAGGAAAGTCAAGAAGCATAAGAGGCTGGTTTTGAGTGTTCGACAAAATTCATCTTTCTTGCCCACCCGCCCGAACCAATACCTCTACCCCAGGGAAAGTTATGAATTGTATTTCCAGTTGCGAAAGTCAGCCTTCTACCATTCTGGCTTGCCGTTAACCCTCTTCTAGATTTTCTCACTAACCCCCAAGTGCCATCTGCCAGTCCAGAAAGCCTGTCGGAAATTCCTCCAGATAAAACCCGAACAACATTTCTTACGTTTATATTTACGGGGTCAGGAGTTGAGATCCTTGAAAAAGATCGTTGGTTTCTGTCAAGCGGTGTTCCCTTGGCCAAAGTCCAAATTTCCTGTTTAAAAAGGTCTCTTTTAAGCCTTTCTTGCTCCTGACTATCTTGCGGTATTCCTTTAAGTCTTGCGATTTGCCTATAAAACTCTTTTTGGCCTGCAAAGGCTCCGTTCTTGACTGAACCCGCAAATTGTCTGACCGCTACCTCCGCAGCCATACCTACGCCCATATTGTATGTCCTTAACGTTCTTTCTAAGACTCCTTTCCCGTGAGTTCCGGCAGGCGTGTCGTATAAAAGCTGAGTTCTTTCTTGTATGTCAACAGGCAAATACTTAAAAGTTTTGTCTGAGGTTATAGATCCCTTGGACCCTCCATGAATAATTATTCTCGTTGAATCAAGTTCTCCTTCGGGTAAATGATCATAAAGAAATTCTGCATATATCCTTCCGTGTTGTGCAAAACCGTTTCTTCTTACCCCATCTACAAAATCAGGGGTAACCTGTCCTCCCAAAGCAGTAGGGCTGCCAACAACATATATATCAACCGTCGGAGGTTTTGTGCCACTCCTTAACGCTGCTGCAATTTTTGGCATTTCACTTATAAATCTTGCTATAGCTATGTCCGTGGCGCTTATCGCACTACCATCGTCCCCCAGGCCAAAATAAGGCTCCATTAAATAAACATAATGATCAATATTTGGTGCTTTTCGCTTTCTCCTTTTAGCCAACATCTTCTGTAAATCCTCAGCAGCGCTTACATCTGAAGACTCTGGAGGAGGCGGAGATTTGGTGGCCAGTCTTCTGATTAAATCAGGGGTTACTGCCAAATGTGCTGAAAGGAATCCTACTCCCGGCTGCTCTCTTGAATTCCAAACCGATAATCCATCTCCCATCAATTGGTTATTAATTTCATCAAGAGTAATGTCAAAAGATTGTCTGTGGTCTGGAATTTTTTCGTGGACAATGTCTCTAATTATTCTTACGTACGGGACTTCCAATGTTTGCCTAGAGGCTACCTCTATGTCTGGACTATAATCTGCTTCCATATAAGATAAAGCTTATCCTATTAACTTAATCCAATCAAGTATTAATTATTTTTGGTAAAATTGTTTTCAATAACCTGGTATAAAACAATTCCCAAAGATACCATTACGTTTAGGCTTTTATTTACTCCAAACATGGGAAGATCTACGACTGCATCTGACGCATCTATTACATCTTTTGCTACTCCTTCGCTTTCGTGTCCGACAATTAAAGCAATAGGAAACTTGTATTCAAACTTGTCATAGGGAACTGCTTTTTTATCAAGCTCTACAGAGACTATTTGAATTCCCTTTACATCTTTCCTTAGCTTCTTGATAGCTTCTATCGTAGTTTCGCAATATTCCCATTTAACCCACTCTGTCGTATTAATTGAAGCTTTTTTAATTCTTGTATGAGGCGGTGTTTCAGTCTGTCCGCAAATAAAAACTTTTCTACATGCGGTGGCATCGGCCAGTCTAAAAATTGCGCCTACATTATATGTATCCAAAACATTATCGACTATTATGTAGATAGGGTTTTTGGGTAATTTATTAATAATCTGCGGATCTCCCTTGGTTGTCCTTAGATCTTTTGCCCCAAGCTTTATCACAAGTGTTATTATATATAATACTTTTGTGGTTTGACAACAATTTTGACTAAAACTATAATGCGCTCTAGGGTTTGACCCTTTATGAATTATTCCTTTTCTAACCTTGCACTATCTCTAATTAATGTCTTTGAAAGCCAGGCTGCTTTGGACAATGATGAGAAGGTAACCGTTAACGCACTCGTTTCGCGTGTTGCTTCTTTTTATGAAAAATTCAGAACTGCAATGGATTACGGATCAGAGGAAACAATCCCAAGACGCGCAATTGAAAGAATGCTTAAGAGAATGTTTTTCCTGGAAAAAAGATCCAAGGCGATATCAGAAGACCTTGTCCGAGAACTTATTTGGGCAGGTTATTTCCCAAATGCAACGGTTCCAGAATCATTAATAGAAAAAGTCGGAAGTGCAATTGACTTACATCAAAAATTAAAAACTGAAGTCGGAAAACAGAAACTTCTCTCTTCTGATGACTTAAATGAATTTGTCTTACAGATGCTCTCCTGCGAAATATTCAATATTCTCCTTCCCAATAAGGAAAAAGAGGCTGTGGCCAACTTTATGTTTAGAGTTTTAAAGGATCAGGTAAAAATCGAGGATGAAACCGATCAGACAAAAGACATCCAGGTGTTTTTGGCAATTAGAAAAAGTTTTGCCAAAGACGATCTGCCATTTTTAAAATATAAACTTTTTACCCAGATCTTTGGAAGATTAAACGACATTACAATTGAAGAAACGATAAAAAATTTCGTAAACGGGTATAAGGAGATAAGATTTCAGTTAACATATCCTAAAAAAGAAAGAATCTTAAGCTATGTTAAAAGAGTAACTCCGCCGTTTTTAATCCTTTATGATCTTTTATGGGAAGAAAAAGGACATATCAAAATACTTGCCAAAGACCAGGAAGCTCTAAGACAAAAGGTTTTTGATATTTGTGAAAGAAAATACAGTACAATTAGAGGAAAAATACAAAGAGCAATAGTTAGAAGCTTTATTTTTATCCTTTTTACAAAAGCGATCATCGCCTTTGCTGTTGAAGGAGCCTTTGAAAGCATATTTTATGGAAGGATCCAGTGGTTTTCAATTGTACTAAACACAATTATTCCTCCTGCTATTATGGGAGTTGTCGGAGTTACAATCAGAACGCCGAGCGAAGAGAATTCTAAGCTTATTTTTACCGATATCCAAAAACTAATGTTTGTAGAAAACCCAGTCATTGCAAATGCCATAACTATCACTCTAAAAACGAAAACAAGGGCAAGTCTAAAAGATTATATATTTTCCGCTTTTTGGATTTTTACGATTCTTCTTGCGTTTGGCATAATTCTCATATTCCTAGACAGACTCAGCTTCAATATTTTAAGTAAAGCAATCTTTATCTTCTTTATAGCCATCATTTCTTTTCTTTCATACAGAATCTATCAGACTGCACATAGTTTTACCGTTGTTAAAAACCAAAACATCTTTACTCCGATTTTAGAGTTTTTCTTTGTTCCTATCATTCGAGTCGGAAGAGAATTAACCGAAGCCTTTTCACAGATAAACTTTATCTTACTCGTCATTGACTTTATCATTGAAGCTCCTTTTAAAGGAATAATAGGATTTTTTGAGCAGTGGTTCTTGTTTGTTGCAGCAAAACGGGAAGAATTGGAGTAGGTCTTAATCCTCAACCTGTTCGGTTTGTTTTAGCTGTTTTTCCGCATTCTGTGCCTCTTTAAATCTAAGGGCTGCTTCTCTTACTTTTTTTAACGCTTCTTTAGCTGCCTCAAGTTTTTTCTTTCTTTCATCGGAAAGCTTCTTTCTCTTTTCTTCTATCAGCTTTCTTTGTGCAAGCTGTTTTGCCTGGAGTTTCTTTGCGTCAAGTTTTTTTTGCTCAAGTTGGGCTGCTTTTTGAGCCCTTTTTTCTAACTTTTGGATTTTCTGCTCAGCTTTTTGGGCTTTTGTCGAAGTTCCCAAAACCGCATTTTCTACCTCGATCTCAAGATCCGATGCAATTGCCTCTTCCTGATCAGCGGTATTTAGATAGTTTTCGATATCAAGTTTTGAGAGTAAGAGCACATAACTTGCAGACTCAAGCTTGAATGAGAGCTGATCGTCTGAAGCTTTAGCAACCGTTGCCAAGACCAGCCTGTAATCTTTTAGCGCATCGTTTGCCTGTTTTGCAACAATAGATACGTCGTTTCCGTCCATTGCCGCTTTCTTTAGGTTTTGGGCAAGATTTTTTGCCTCTCTCTCGATTTCCAAAAGCGCAGTGTTGATGCCCTCGGTGTTTTTTGCCTCATACATTACTTTTAGCTCTGCCATTCTCTCGCCTAGTATTTGAGTTTGTACTATTGCTTTCTCATCTAAGAAAAAAGCAAGAGAAAGTTTTAATCTTTGAAATGCTTTATCTACGAAATAAAATGGGCTATCCGGGAGCAAATAACCTGTTCCGGCTGTAATTTGGGGAAAAGTATCGTTATTTGAAGAATAACCTAAAACCTCTTCTATGGGATTTGCAAAGACACTTCTGGAATTTGCAAGTACTGCAAATATTATGATAAGTACTGAAAAAGATATACTTTTTCTCATTAAGTATATTGTTGCCCTATTTTTATATATTTGTCAAGTGGTCTTCACCTTGACAAGCCTTTGAACAATTAAGGTATAATAAAAAATACCATGACGGCAACGGGACACGCGATAATAGGCACAGTAATAGCAGCTAAAGTAGGTAATCCAGCTCTTGCAATACCACTTGCGATCGGATCTCATTTCTTAGCCGATGCATTCCCCCATTGGGACACCGGATACCACAGAGCTCATAAAAGTAAGATTAAATTTTTCATACAAACCTTTATTGATGTAGTTGTCAGCTTCACTCTTTCATTTTTGATAATCACTCTTTTATTTCCCAAAACAGACATCTGGTACACCTTTTTAATAGTTATTGCTGCGCAGCTTCCGGACTGGCTGACAGCCCCCTATCTTTTCTTCGACATGAAATTTTTTCCCTTTAATTACATTTACAAATTCCAGAAACTTTTTGACCATAAGCTAGGGATGCCCTGGGGAGTAATAAATCAGGTTGCCATTCTTACGGCAGTAGTAATCCTTGGGCAGATGTTTTAAATATGGAAACCGAAGAAAAATCCTTACCATTACCGGAAAAAGATCTACCGCTTCCTGAAAAAGAAATTACTTCAGGAAACAATAGCCTTTTAGAATCAAAATGGGTAAAAATCGGACTAGTAGTTTTTCTTTTAGTCATAGTTGGGGCAGGCGCTTTTGTTTTCGGAAGAAATAACCTGTCTCAAAACCAAGAACCGGTTGTTCCTTCTCCTACCCAGACTATAGTACAAGAATCCCCAACCCCAACACCAGATACGAGTGAAACTAAAGACTGGAAAACATATTTAAACAGCCAGTCTCAATGGGAAATGAAATATCCGGTAGATTTAACTGCAGAAAAAAGAGAGGCAAGCCAGATTGGACCGACAGGAATTGGCGATACTGTTGTGTTTTATAAACTTGGCAAAAGTCAATCCACAGGAACTGAATTCTATGATGGAATATCTATAACAGTTGGTGTTTCGAAAAAGTCGGAAGATATTACACTCGAGGCTTTTGCAGATGAACAAACAAAGCCGAATCCTGAAGTTGGATCAACCAGAACTCCAGTTAAAAAAATTTCAATTAATGGACTAACTGGGGTTGAAACATATATTACAAGTTTTGGGAATTCAAGAACAGTATATCTTGAGTATCCAGGGAAAAAAGATAGAACTTACTACATTTCCATAGTATCTGAAGGACCTGATAAAGCTGCTTATGACAAGACAGCTGAAATGATGCTTCAGACATTTAAGTCAATTGGAAATCAGACTGTTTGCACTCAAGAAGCAAAGCTCTGTCCAGATGGAAGTTATGTAGGAAGAACAGGACCTAATTGCGAATTTGCAACTTGCCCCTAAGCAGCGGCTTGTTTTATATCCTCGAGTTTCCAAGCGGCAAAATCACACTTTGGATAGTTACTGCATCCATAGAAACGGCGGCCTCTTTTGGTCTTTTTGATCACAATTTTTCCTCTATCTTTGGGGCACAAAAGATTAGTCTCCTGGACTAATGGTTTGGTAAATTTACAATCAGGAAATGTTGAACAGGATAAGAATTTACCAAATCTTCCGGTTCTGACTACTAGATTTCCTTTTTTACACTCTGGACAAAGTTCATTAGTCTGCTCTACTTCTATTTTTACTCTTTTTACGTCTTTTACCTTATCCAAGATCTTTTCAAAAGGATCATAAAACTGCCTTATAACAGGAACCCATTCTTTTTCTCCGTTTGCAATTTGATCAAGTTCGTCTTCCATTTCCGCTGTAAATGGAATATCGTCAACTGTCGAAAAGTTATCGACCAAAAAATCATTTACGGCAATTCCTACGGAAGTTGGTTTAAATCTTGACTCTTCTCTTTCTATGTAACCCCTAGATTCAATCGTTGAAATGATTGTTGCATAAGTTGAAGGCCTACCAATTCCTTTTTCTTCTAACGTCTTAATTATCGATGCGTCGTTGTACCTTGGAGGCGGAAGTGTTTCATGAAACTCAGAAAGTGAGTTAACGTAATTTAACTTCTCACTTACTACAAAATCAGGAAGTCTTTTGTCTTCCAAGGCAAAAGGATTGATCTTTAAAAAGCCTTCAAAGACAAGCACTGAACCGTTTGCTTTAAGAGTATATGCTCCACTGCCTGCGTCAACCATAACAACGGTTGACTCTGTAATTGCATCTGCCATCTGAGTGGCCAAAGCTCTTCTCCAGATAATTTCATAGAGCTTCCCGTATTGTGCTCCCAAATCTTTTGTAATCCTATCTGCTGTTACGCTTACCTTTGCTGGTCTTATGGCTTCGTGTGCTTCTTGGGCATTTTTGGAGGTATTTTTATAAAACCTAGGGGTTTCGGGAAGATATTTGTCTCCAAACTGTTGCTTTACATATTCTGTCATTTGATTTCTTGCGCTGTCTGCGATAGCAACGGAATCGGTTCTATGATATGTGATATATCCTTCCTCATAGAGTTTTTGGGCCAGCTGCATTGTCCTTCGACCAGATAGTCCCATTCTTCTTGCTCCGTCTTGCTGAAGAGTTGATGTTGTATATGGAGGAGGAGGCGTTCTTTTCATTTCCTTTTTGGTAACATCGGAAACGACAAAATCCTTTGTCTTTAGGTCTTCTTCAATCTTTGTTGCTCTTTCCTGGGCTTCGATTGAGGTTTTGGTGAATTTATATTCACCATCATAAAGATCTAACTCTTCTGAAATTTCAATTTTTTCCTTATTAATTTCCAAAAGTTCAAAAATTGTCTCTGTTGAGTCTTTCTTAAGAGTGGTAAGAATTGTGTAATAGGGGCTTTTCTTGAATTTCTCAATCTCTCTTTCGCGTTCGACAATGAGCCTTAAGGCAACTGACTGGACTCGTCCTGCTGACAATCCTCTTCGAACTTTAGACCACAAAATTGGTGAAAGTTTGTAGCCAACGAGTCTGTCCAGTACTCTTCTTGCCGTCTGCGCATCTACCAAATCTTTATTTATTTTTTTAGGGTTTTTAAGCGCTTCTTCTATCGCTTCCTTTGTTATCTCATGGAAAACAATTCTGTCTACGTCTTTACTGCCAATGTTTTGGGCAATGTGATATGCAATGGCCTCTCCTTCCCTGTCCAAATCTGTTGCCATTATTATCTTGTCAGCTTTCTTTGAAACTTTTTTAATTTCATCAATGGTTTTTTTCTTATCTTTCAAAAGCTGATAATCTGGTGCAAAGTCTTTTTCAGTGTCAACGCCAAGTTTTGATTTTGGCAAATCATAAATATGTCCCATTGAAGCAATGACTTCAAAATCCTCCCCCAGAAAGCGGGAAATGGTGCGTGCTTTAGTTGGTGATTCAACAATTACAAGGTTTTTCATCTAATAAACAAAAGTGTGCATAAATTATACATGGCTTGTCAAGAGGCAAAGGTTTTTATTTGCTAAACCAGGCTTCCAAAATCTTTTTGGCAATGGGAGCTGCGACATTACTTCCCTCCCCGCTGTTTTCAGATAGAACCGTAATTATAACTTGAGGATTATAGGCTGGTGCAAAAAGAGTTATCCATGCATGAGGTTTTTGGTTAGGAGTTGTTTCCGCAGTTCCAGTTTTACAGGCAACGACAATTTTTCGCATATCCGCAGAGCCCGATGCCGGATCAACCGCAAGGATATTCCTTCCATCCACTTTAAGATTTGCGTTTTTAACTTTAAAATTAAACAAAGGCCAGGCAACACCGGTTGGAGCACAGCTTTCTATCATTCCTTCTCTTATTAAACTAAAAGGCTTATCGTCCAAAAGGTCTTTTTCCAAAACATAGGGTTTTTCGTTCTTTAATAGATGGGGTCTGAAAAGTACGCCCTTATTGGCTATTGCCTGTGCCCAGGCATTTACCTGAAGAGGCGTTGTGAGTAAAAAGCCCTGTCCGATTCCGTAATGATATGTGTCTCCCAAATACCACTGTTCTTTGATTACTCTTTCTTTCCATTCAACTGTTGGCAAAACTCCTTTTTCCTCTCCCACCAGATCAATCCCAAGGTTTTTACCAACGCCAAACTTACCAGCAGTATCAGAAATCGTATCTATTCCAGTTTTCTCAGCAAGTTTATAAAAGAAAATATCGTTTGACCGCTTTATTCCCTTAACCACATTTACAAATCCGTCTTTTCCTCCATAACCCGTGTAATACCAGTTTGCAAAAGAAAATTCTCCTATTTTTAATACACCCGTATCTTCCACTTCAAAGTTCTCATCAATAATATTGTTTTGTAAGGCGGCTGAAGCTACGACAATCTTGAAGGTCGATCCGGGAGGATATGTTCCGGAGATGCTTCTGTTTAAAAGAGGTTGATTCTCAAAGTCAAGTAAAATTGACTCCAGTGTTTTGTATGCACTGTCCGTTGCAGCCTTATAATCCTCTCCCAAAGTAAAAAGGTTTGGGTCAAAAGAGGGCTTGCTGACTAAAGCCAAGATCTCTCCTTTTGGAGTTGAGACAATTACTGCTCCTTTTTTAATGTCTTTAGCTGCTTCGTAGGTTTTTAACTGAAGATCAATATCCAAAGTTAAAGTTACATTTTCTCCGGCAACGGGCTCGTCTCTTCCCAAGTTTCTAATAGTATTTCCTTTTGCGTCTATTTCAAAAAGTTCTCTTCCGTCAACCCCTTTTAATTTTGCCTCAAATACTCTCTCGATCCCATCTTTTCCTAAAACGTCGTTTACTGCATAGTCAGAAAAAAGAGGATCTTTTAGCTGGTCCTCACTTATTTGACCCAAGAAGCCTAGTACATGGGAGACTGCGTCCCTGTATTGGTACTTTCTCAAAGTATCAATCTCTAGATTGTTTTTACCCTTTGCAATTTGCTCGAGTGCTTTCTCTTGAGGAACAAATATTGTCTTACCGTTAACGTTTTCCCTAAAACCGGGGATATTATAAACCAGAGGTTTTTGGTTTCTGTCAAAGATTATTCCCCTTGGAGCGTGTATTACGACTGTCTTTGTCCTATTTGAATCCGAAAGCCCCCTGTAATATGAGCCTTTGACAATTTGGAGATAAAAGGTTCTTGAGATTAAAACCACAAAAAAGACAATAAAAAGTAAAGGCAAAAACATCTGCCTTGCGCTAATTTTTACGTTACTCCATTGTCTTTTGCTGGATACCTCTGAAATTATGCTTTCAGAAAAAGCATCTGTTGGCCTAATCATTTGTATTTTGTTTTTTTGTCAATTTTTTAAAAATCTCAAATAAAACCAAAGAGATAAGCATAGAAACAAGGGATTGAATAATGACATTTCCTCTTTGGAAAAGTAATAAAAACGTCAAGCTGCTTAAAGCAGTGGCAAAAGCTATAAAGTACCTATTGTATATTTCAAACTTTTTCTCATAAATAAGTATTAAAAAGACCAAAAAGGTGAAAAAAAGGCTTGATAGTCCTATTTGGCTAAAACTTAAGATATCTAAAAAAATTCCAAAGATAAAGAAAAGTAAAAATATACTGTAATCTCTAAAAATTACCGTTGAAACGACTAATATTGCAATTGTAAATGGAATTGTTGTTATTGAATTTTCCAAAATTAAAGCAATGAAAAGCAAAATTATTAAAAGTAGCTTCATTAAAGTCCCTTAACTACAAAGACAGTAGAAAGATTACTAAAATCTAAGAGCGACTTTACTTTTGCAACCTGGAAAAGATCGCTTGGATTTTTATTGACAGACAAGATTTTGCCAATAACCAAACTTGGCATAATACCTCTTTCCAGATCCCCTTCTCCTTTTGTCAAAACCAAATCATCCTGCTTTAATGCTTGGGATAAGATAACATTATCCAAAATCAACTCTCCCCCTCCTTGTCCTTTTACTACACCCTGGGCTTTTGTTTGAAAAGTTTCGGATATAACTGAAAAGTTGGAATTTGTTACAAGGATAATTTTAGATGCGTTACCGCTTACTTCTTGGATTTTCCCGATTAAATTATCTTTGTAAACTACAGCCATGCCTTTTTTGACTTGATCTTTTTCTCCTTTATCAATAACTAATGTTTCGGGAAGATTGACTCCCGGAATAAAGGAAGGAGAGCTTATGACACGAGCTTCTAAAAGCTGTTGGGTTTTTGGGTATTGGATACTAAACTGATCTCTTAAGGCTTTGTTGTCAGATGTAATTTTCCCCTGGTCAACTATTTTTCGCGTTAATTCCAGATTTTGCTTTTTTAAATCATTTATTTCTTTATTTTGTCCAAACCCCAAAAAGATATTGTGCGTTAAAGACTGGACCGGGGAAAAGATGTTTTGGACAAAAGAGGAAACGGGTTGAAATATCGGGAGTTTAAAAAGAAAAAATATGAGGATAGAAAGAGTTAAGAAAAGTACAAAAATATAGATCCAATTTTTTCTTTTTTGCATGGAACCATTTTAGCCTTTTTGCAGTATCTATACAAGTTCTAAGAAGTTTGTAGTTTATTAATTAAGCCGTCTACTTTTTCTTTTATTCTCTCAAATGTTTCCTCAGTTTTTTTCATTCTTTCCAAATCCGTATTAAGATTTGGAAATTTATCCAAATCTCTTATATCCCAGATCTCATACTCTCTGGAATTAAATCCAAGGTTTTCCCTACAGAATTTATACATGTATCTTTCCATGAAAATCGTATAGTCGCCATTTGCTAGAAGCTCTTTTGAGGTTTTCTGAAAGGTAAGCTCATAAAACTGGGGAGTTTGTTTTTCTCAATAAGTCTTTGCGCTAACCAACATATTGGACCAAGTAGGTCATCACCCGCTACAATTCCGCTTGAAAAACACGTAAGGTTTTTAGATGTTTTGGAGTTGAAATATACCTCACAAAGCCTACTTCTGTATACGTTTCCAGCACAAACAAAATGAATTTTCATACTTTTAGGAAAGGCCGCCGATTACTTTTACTCTGTTTAAAAGATTCTCGTCTTCCAATACTTTTCCGGTTCCTCGGACAACTGACGTTAACGGATCTTCGGAAAGCATTACGGGAATATGGATTCTCTCTATTATCAAATGGTCAAGTCCAAAAAGCTTTGATCCTCCGCCTGTTAAAAGTATTCCGTGCTCTAAAATATCACTTGTAAGCTCGGGTGGCGATTCCTCTAGGATATCGGCAATAGAATCAACTATCTGGGTTAGAACAGGAGATAACGCTTCCCTTACCTCAACTTCCGTAATCTTTAGACTTTTGGGAAGACCTGTTTCAATGTCTCTTCCTCTGATGATTGCTACCTTTTCGCTATTTTTATCATCCTTTTGGACCTCGTCTTCCTTGACCGGCCTTGGTTTTGGTTTGTGGCCTTGATATGCACTTCCGATTGAAAGTTTTAAATCCTCTGCTGTTTTCTCTCCTATTAAAAGACCGTGTCTAAGTCTTATGTAATGGGAGATTGCACTATCCATCTCGTCTCCTGCGACCCGAAGGGATTTCCCAACAACTATTCCACCTAAAGAAATAACGGCAATTTCGGTAGTTCCTCCTCCGATATCAACTATCATGACTCCTTTGGGAGAAAAAACAGATATTTCTTCACCGATTGCCGCTGCCATTGGTTCTTCTATTAGATATGCCTGTCTTGCACCGGCTGACAAAGCCGCTTCCCAGACTGCCCTTCTTTCAACTTCTGTAACGGCTGAGGGGATTCCGATTACTACACGGGGCCTTGAAAAAGCAGTGGGGATGGTTCCTCCGACTTCGTGTACTTTTTGAATGTAGTATGAAATCATAGCAAGTGTTGCATCAAAATCCGAGATAACTCCACCCCTTAAAGGTCTTACGGTAATAATTGATGCGGGAGTTTTTCCGATCATTTTCTTGGCCTCTGTTCCTATGGCGATAACCTTTTTGGTTTTTTTGTGCATGGCAACAACAGAGGGTTCTCTGATTACAATTCCCTTTCCTCTGACAAAAACCAAAGTGTTTGCGGTTCCAAGATCAATGCCGATATCGTGGGAAAAAAGTGAAAAAAACTTATCTAACATAAAAGACTTAGTTAATCTATAGTTTCAATTGGTAGTTATAATATCATCTTGCGAGGAGTTTTCCAATATGTTAGGATAATTCCACCCTGTTAAATGAAATTATTAAACCTATTAAATAAAACTATTGAGTACTCCTTTTATCTTCTCTTCTTTTTAGTCCCTCTCGCTCTAACCGGAGACACTTCTGAGCTTTATGAATTTAATAAACTTTGGGTAACCTTTATTTTAACAATAATAATTGGAACTGCCTGGATTTTAAAAATGGTAGTAAAAAGGGAGTTTCGAATTCAAAAAACTCCTCTAGATATACCAATTGCCATATTTACGGTTTCTCTTATTCTTTCAACGATCTTTTCGTTAGATACTCATACTTCTTTATGGGGATATTATTCAAGGTTTAATGGAGGACTTTTTTCAATGCTTTCATATATCTTTTTATACTATGCCTTTGTCTCAAACTACAAAGATCTAACCAGAGACGAGGAAGAAAAAGAGATAAAGGCCTCCCAAATACTTTTGTTTCTAGGGGCAGTTTCTTTGTTTTTTGCAGGAAACTTTATTGCAGCACAAACAGTCAAAATGGGGGGAACCTCAACTATTCCTTTTCAGATGTTAATTTCTCTAGTTACCGCAATTTCTTCTTTGGCAATTTTTGCAAAAGCAATAAAAGGAAGCTTTTTAATCAAATCCTTCTTTGCAATTTTGACTTCTGCCGCAGTCGTAGTTTTATGGGGACTTCCCTCGCATTTCGGCTATGATCCAACGTGTTTACTGTTTAGGGGAACTTTTGATGTTTCCTGTTGGACAGTTGATTTCCAACCTAAAATAAGAGTCTTTTCAACATTGGGACAGCCCGCTTGGCTGGCTGCATATCTTGCCGCCTTAATTCCCTTAATAACTGCAATTTTTATTAATTTTCTAAAAGAAAGGAAACTTTCCCCTAAACAAAATCCTTTCAAAAACTACAATCTTTTCTACAGCACGTTTCTTTTTCTTTTTATCGCAGTCTCTTACTTAATGCTTTTATATACTCTTTCAAGAGGCGCTGTCATAGCGATCTGGATTGAGATTTTGCTTTTGGCAGCTTTTTACTTTTGGTTTTATGTTAAACCAAGGCTTACCAAACAAAAGATTGCAGTTGATTTTAAAATAGCAGTTGCTCTACTTATAACAATAGCCGCCATTACTTTTTTCAACGGACAACCATTTGGATTTTTGGATATCTTCACTTTTAAAGGAATTCAAGAAAAACTTACAGTTAAGCCCGCGGGACAAACAAACCAGCCAACAAAACCAACCCCTACTCCCGTACCAGCCTCAACAGGAGAGCTAGGTGGAACGGATTCGGGTACGATCAGGTTATATGTTTGGAGAGGTGCGGTTGATATTTGGAAACACTATCCTATTTTTGGCTCAGGACTTGAGACCTATGCCTTTGCCTATTATCAGTTCAAACCCCAGGGGCACAACTTAACTTCCGAATGGAACTATTTATATAACAAGGCTCATAACGAGTTTTTAAATTATCTGGCAACAACCGGGACACTTGGCATAGCCTCCTATCTTTTTCTTATCGGCTCATTTGTATTTATCTCCCTAAAACACCTAATGACAAGGCTTAAGAATCCAACCAAAGAAGACCTTTTAATCTATGCACTTTTATTAGGATATTTAGGAATTCTGATTACCAATTTCTTTGGCTTTTCGGTTGTATATATCAATATTTTGTTTTTCATGTTTCCCGCTTTTGTTTTTATTCTTGCCCAAAAAATAGACTTTGAAAAATCATATCAGCTTTCTTTTAACACAAATAAAACTGAGGTTTATGCTCTTTCCAATCCGCAAAAGGCTGTCTTTATTGTAGTTACTCTTGTATCTCTCTATCTTCTTTTTGTCCTGGCAAGATTCTGGCAGGCTGACAGATACTATTATCTTGGCTACAATCTGGACAGAAGCCAGGATTATCAAAATGCATATCAGTATCTTCAGCTTGCAGTCGCCACAAGGCCAAGCGAACCGGTTTTCAGAGACGAGTTGGCGTTAAATAACGCAATCGTCGGCTCGGCAATTCTCTATCAAAACCAAACGCAGGAAAAACCCGATGAGCAAACCGCAAAATTTGGGCAGCAATTAATACAAAACGCAATTGATACAAGCGATAAGCTTATATTGGAACATCCAAGAAATGTCGTGTTTGTAAAAACAAGGGTAAGAATCTTTTATACACTTTCCCAGATTAATCCTGGGTATGCTGTCCAAGCTTTGGATGCAGTTAAAAAAGCAGCCATTCTTGCACCCACTGACGCCGATGTCTCGTATAATCTTGGGGTTTTGCTTGGCCAAAACGGAGATATTGAGAAAGGCATTAAGGAGCTTAAGCGCACTTTAGAGCTAAAACCGGATTATACAAACGCACATTATGCGCTCGGCATCTTCTACCATCAGCTTGCAATTAACGACAAAGATCAGGTTGTAAACAGGGAATTTGCTCAGAAAGCAATTGATATTATGAAAAACCTTATAAAAACATATGGTCCAAACGAACAGGCGCAAACCGCAATCGATACATGGGAAAAACAGCTTTAATGCTATAATTAAGGCAAATGTTAGAAATATTAAATGCCCCTACGGAGGTTTTATCTAAAAAAGCGAATCCTATCAACAAAATAGATAGCTCTATTCTTGTCTTTATAAAACAAATGGGTGAAGCTTTGGAGGCGGCAACCGATCCGATTGGAGTAGGTCTTGCAGCTCCCCAGGTTGGTAAATCCCTTCGTCTTTTTATAGTAAAACCAAAAGTAAACTCAAAAATAATTGCTTTTATTAATCCAAAAATTATTAACCAAAAACCTCTTGTAAAGACAAAAAAGGGGCAAAAGCACAAAAAACTCGAAGGATGCCTCTCGTTAAAAGATATCTGGGGAGAGGTGGAAAGATTTCCCGAGATTACTCTTGAATACCAAGATGAAGAAGGCACTAAACACATTAAAGTATTTAACGGATTTATGGCAACCATAATTCAGCATGAAATAGACCATCTGGAAGGTGTACTTTTCCCAAAAAGAGTTTTGGAGCAAAAAGGAACGCTTTATAAAAGCGAAAAAGACGAAAAAGGCCAAGACGTCTTTGAAGAAATAAAAATTTAGCTTATGAAAACTGTATTTTTTGGAGGATCCTCTTATGTAATTCCAATCATTGAAGTCCTTAGAAAAGACTTTGGTTTAAGCCTTGTCGTTGTAAAAAACAAAGACGATCCTTTAATAAATTATTGCAAGTTAAACACAATACCATTTGAGATTAACGGTCATCTTAAGTATGCTTTGGAAGAAGCTTGGGAAAATGACACGAAAATCTTAAATAAAGATTTTGATCTTGGAATAGTTGCGGATTATGGAGTTTATATTCCAAATGACATTTTAACTTTTTATCCAAAAGGGATTTTAAACATCCATCCGTCAATCTTGCCAAAATTCAGAGGACCAACCCCGGTTCAGACTGCAATTTTGTCCGGTGAGACAAAAACAGGCGTAACAATTATTAAAATTGATAATAAAATTGACCACGGTCCAATTCTTGCGCAAAAAGAATTTCAAATCTTGAAGAGTGAGACTTCGCAAGACTTACTTAAAAAACTATTCCAAGAAGGCTCAATTTTACTCAAAGAAGTTTTACCTAAATATATAAATGGCACAGTGGTACCGAAAATCCAAGACGACTCAAAAGCAACCTTCACCAGAATTTTTGTTAAAGATGACGGCCTGATTAATATTGATGACATTCTAAGCTTTGAAAAACTTGAAGCTATGATAAGCGCATATTTCCCCTGGCCAGGAGTATGGACAAAAACAAGTGTAGGAAGAGAAAATGAAAGAATAATTAAATTTCTACCAAATAAAAAAATACAAGTAGAGGGTAAAAAGGAGATGTCATATAAAGATTTCCTAAATGGCTATCCTGATGCAGATGTAAACTTAAAAGAATTTTTAAGAAAACATGCTTAAGATAAACTGGAAACTTGTATTCTCTTTTTGGGCAACTCTATTTATTCCCTTTTTATATCTGGTTAATATTTATGTGGCTGCTAACTTTGGGAATACAATTGCAATACCACCTGCACTTAGATTTCTAGGGATTGTTTTAGGCGTAACCGGAATAGTACTTTGGATTGTAAGCTATATAAACTTAGGTCTTGCATTCGGAGTCTTACCTCAAAAACAAAAGAGGATTAAAAGAGGTTTATATAAATACTTTAATCACCCGATGTACATGGCAATATTTTTAACCTTTCTGGGATTAAGCATTGCAAACGCGTCATGGCAAGGACTTATCTTTCTAAACATAATCATTCTTCCGCTTCTTTTTGTAAGAGCTTTCCTTGAGGATAAAAGATTAAATTAGGCAACTACTGGGGTAACTTGAGGCTGATTTTCAACAATCACTTCTTGGCTTTTAACTTTTGGGGCTTTGAAAAGTCTTAGGCATTTTGTACAAAGTCTCATTGTTTTATAAACTCCGGAAACCTTCACCCTTGATCTATGAAGATTTGGTTTAAAAATCTTTCTTGTTCTGTTTTTTGCATGAGAAACATTATGTCCGTACATAATGCCTTTGCCACAATTATCACATTTGTTTCCTTTTGTCATTTGGTAATTATAGCTTAAATTAACTACCTTTTCAATAATCGGTGGCAATTGTTTGTGATTTGTAGTATTTTATATAAATATGGATTTAACGTTTGCCGTTATTACAATTATCATCCTTGTCTATAGTGCAATTCTCCATGAGATCGCCCACGGATACGTTGCATATAGATTAGGTGACCCGACTGCAAAACTCTTGGGAAGATTAACTCTTGATCCAAGACCTCACATTGATCCTATTATGAGCATAGCCCTGCCTTTGATTTTAATTTTATCAGGCTCTCCTGTAATTTTTGGAGCTGCAAAGCCTGTTCCAGTTGATGGGTTTAATCTTCGAGATGGCAGAAAAGACATTGCAATAGTCTCTCTTGCCGGCCCAGCTACAAACTTTTTAATCGCAGCCATTGGTGCCTTACTTATCAAACTTGTCTTAATATCGCCAATTGAACCTAATATTACAGTCATGCTGCATTGGCTTTTATTAACCATAGTCAGACTTAATCTTTTACTTGGCATATTCAATCTAATTCCCATTCCGCCACTTGACGGATCAAAAGTATTTGCTCTTTTGCTTCCTGAAAAAGAAGCAGCAGCTTATCTTTCAATCGGAAGCATTGGAATCTTTATTCTCTTTTTTCTTCTTATGTTTCCGATCGGAGGATTTTCTTTGGGAGAATTTATTTTCAATCTTTTAACCTTCTCGGAAAAACTACTGGGAATTTAAGTTTGTTAATGCTGGAAAAGTTATTTTAGAAAGCCTATTATCAGCCCAAATAACAGCTTCCTGTTTTCTTTTATCAGCCAGGTTTCCAGATGACAAAACCTTTGACCTGTTATGGTGAAAAGCCAGATCGAAATCTGAAACAATTTCCGGTAGAGGCGGAAGCAACCTATGCAATATGTTTACATATAAGAAGCCATAGGAATGTTCCCAGTCTATATATATTCCCTGAGATGTGAAGATGACTCTTAAACCAGGAAGTAAACCAGTTCCTTCACCTATCTCATCAAGAATAAAAGTCGTTAGAGCGGCTGGGTTTTTAACATTTGCCAAAACGCCTCGTATAAACCTTTGCGGATTTTCAGGAAGTCTGGGAGCTCCCTCGCCGAATTTTTCAAATTTTGCACTTATCTGTTTCCAAATTTTTCCATTCTGCTCAATCACCTCTACGGGCTCTGCCGGCCTGTAAGGAAAAGCTCCAAACGTCTCAGGACCATGAAATCCTGCAATAAAATCTTTAATTTGCTTATTCCCATATGGTCTTAGAAGTACTTCTACCCCGGTTATTTCCTCAACCTGTCTCCATCTTTGGACCATTTCCGGCCAGTCTTCATCTAAGCTGTATGCTGATACAATTAATTTTCCCGTATCCGGATTTCTATATGCATGGGGATTATTCTCGGCATAAGATTTATAGTGATTTACCCATTTTACAAGCCTTTGAACCGATGGGTTACCGTCTCCATCACGTTCATATAAAGGAGCCAGCCTTACAAGTTTATGTGGATTTGCTTCTGAGCTTGCAAATTCATATATTTTCTGTCCTGCCAAATCTGTTTTTGAGTTTACCCCCCAGTTGGATAAAAAAAGTATCGGTATATTCATATGTTTTGCCATTATCATTACTCTTTCCCAATAAACCGGATCATCAGAGCTATAAAGCTGTTTTGAGGGGGTAATGGTTCCATCTGGATTAATTTTATATATCGGCATTATGTCGTTTATCCAACTATGAGGGGGGTTTGAATGATTATCTATCCAATAACTACCCTGCCAAGTCCCCCCGTTAAATTCAGGATTGCGTGTCCAAGGATATACAATCAAAGCTGAACTTCCCCATGGAGGCTGCCATTTATCAACTTGGCTTTCTGCAATTTTTTCGGTTGAAATGTTAGGAGTAGGATCTAAGGTAAACTTATCGAAATATGTTGGCTGGTCAACATCAGGATTATAACTCGCAGCTATTATATGAGGTGGGTATACTCTTGCTTCGAGCCTATATGACGGTGGTTGCAAGGTGACTGAACCAAGACCAGAAAATTCCGCACTGATAATTCCCGCGGCAACTGCAGAAGCCAACTTTCTTTTAATACTGGCTGCTTTATTTCTACGAGGTCGTTCTCTTTCCACAGTTTTAGGAATTATACATCTGAAACTTAATCAATGCTAGTACTATTTTGAAGCTAATTTCTTTTCAAAAAATTAAGATAGTATTATAATCTCCATATGCTTTGTATAAGAATTTTTAAGACCAGGAAAGAAGCGCAGTGGGCTAAAAATGTTTTAAAAGAAGGCGGGATTATGTCTTTTATAGACGAAGATAAGTTTAACAATGTTCCTATTCAGGAATTTGGAGTAAGGGCACGCCTTAGACTACATGTTTTAGAAGAAGATTTTCTTAAAGCTGCAAACTCTCTGGCAAAAAAGATAAGGGAAAGTAGATTGAAATAACTTTAATGCAGGGGCGGAGAGATTCGAACTCTCAGGAACCGCTTTGGAGGCGGTCCGTTTAACCGTTAACGAACGCCCCTATTTAGGGTAAAGGCATTATATATTGCTTCAAGTTCTTTTGCAATTTTTGCATCATAATAGCAAATAGCTATACATCCTGGATACCCCAGTTTTTTCCTTTTACCTGTATTTGCTTTCCTAAAGCTTGAGTTAAATTGCCTTAAGGGAATATTTGTAATATTACTCCAATATTCTTGCTGTGTTTTTTCATCATGGTATTGATGTAAATGTAGCAAACCTCTAAACTTTGACTCATCAAGATTAAATCCAGATCTTAAAACATACAAAAAATTCTGAATCATTGTTGGATCTGAATTAGTAAATCGAATATACGATGTTTCTTTATTGCCCTCACACCACCAAAGAAGAGCGCTGTAGAGCTTAAATAATTCCCTTGAGATAGGTATATTCTTAATCTCATCATATGCCTTTCCAAAAGCGAGTTCTTTTTGCTCTTCTCTAAATTTTTTCTTAATAAGCATTGCTTTATAAGGCCCTAGTATGCGGTTTTTTTCAAGCCTGTCCTGAGCTTTTTTTGAAAGCTCAATGGAAGATAACCAAATCGAAGCTGTACTTTTAGATATTTTCAAATTATCTGAAATTTCCTTTAAGGAGAAGCCCTTTTTCCGTAATAATTCTGCTTTAGTTTTTAACTCAAATGAATGAGACATGATGAGTAGTTATATAATCTACTATCACAGTACGATTTTTTAGCCTCTTTGTCAACCTTAAGAAAATACATAGTCAATAGCGCTTATCAATAAACACAACCGAGGATAAATGAAGTTATTACTTAAGTTTTTCGTTTTCTTTATGGTCGGTTACTTTCCTGCAATGCTTACAAAACTTCTTTAAAAGTAGCTTTTCTTCCGTATTCAACTTGTTTCTGGTCGTAACATAATTTCTGTTTTTACAAACTGTACAAACAAGTCCTAGTGTTACTCTGTGTTCTCCTTTTTTTGCCATAGCTAAGTATTATATATAAATTTGTTGCTTAATTCAATTGCTGAGATTAAATTAGTGAGCCGGCTGTGAGAATCGAACTCACGGTCTAGTAATTACCAATTACTTGCTCTAGCCACTGAGCCAAGCCGGCTTTGTGCTGGGTGAGAGATTTGCACTCCCGCAGCCCTTACGAGCTCCTCGTCTACAGCGAGGTGCGATTGACTACTCCGCCAACCCAGCATTGTGAGCCGAAGGGGAATTTCGCAATCCCGACCTTTACTTTACAAAAGTACTGCTCTACTTCTGAGCTACTTCGGCAATATTCTTACAGCTTTGATTTTATCAAAATTTGAGTAAAGAAGGAATAGCTGCCTCTTATTGGAGGAAAATAAAGAATAAATTCGTCCTTGGTAAAGTGTTAAGTTGATGTTTCCCCGAGCCTGTAATTAGGTGAGCTAAGTTCTAAACCCACGGGTCAAGAACAATCACTCTGTCATCTTGAATTTCAAGATTACCTCAAACCCAGTGAACCTGTAGAGGAAATTCTTACCAACCAACTCTTATACCAAAGAACAACTAGATTATACCACTTGTCTTCAAATTTTTGTCAATGACTTTTAACAAAATTATCTAAAGTGGTATAATTCTTGACTTATATGGAAAGACCCCGTGACATTCCCGTTACCAGATTTTGCAAATCCTGCAAAGAAGCGGCAGACCCTGGTTTTGTGCCGGTATGTATATTCAAAGCAGATGTTTTGACCTTAATTGATCAGCGACAGGCCGGAGAAATATCGGCAGAAGAAGGACGCAATCGCCTTTCCAGCAAATCGCAAGCCGCACGCACCCGAGCTTGTCCGAATATCTCCATGCTTAGAAATGAGCTGGATAGGTTTGTTGATCCTATTCTTAGCAATAGGGCTCATTTTAAACGTACTGATGTAGCCGATACCCAGAAACAACCATTCTATGACAGAGCTACAGGAATGAAATCCAAAAAAGTCCAATCTGATAAATGGAGATCATAAAAACAACAGAGAAAGCACTGCAAATGAAGCTCCCAAAAATATTCCACCAATAACATCGCTACTCCAATGCTCTGCAAGATAGACTCTTGAAATAAGCATGGCTAAATCAAAGGCTAAAATTAACCCATAAACTAAATATTTTTGGTATTTGGAAAGCTTTGTTTTATGAATTAAAAAGGCAAAAACTATTGAGATAAAAACAGCCCTTGCAGCATGCCCTGATGGATATGAAGAACCCGGCTGGACATAAGAACTGGGAAACAGAAAGTCTATATCATATCTAAAAAACATGTAAGGAGGACCTGGATGATTAACATACATCTTTCCAAAAAGTTCGGGAAGATGTAAAAAGATAAAAAAGAAAAGAACAAAAATTCCCTTCAATTTCTTAAATATAATAAGCAATAACAATAAAAATCCACTTGCAATTTCAAAGCTGCCAACTAGGCTAAGATAGGAAAAAGGAGTGTCTAGTTGCCTTGAGATATTGTCCTGAAGCTTAACCGTTGTATCAAAGTCGAACTGGATAAAGAGATCTTTATGAACTAAATAAGAGAAAAAAACAAATGCTAAAAGAAGAATTACAAATCCTATTAGAAAAGGCAGGTGTTTTTTCATTTTTTCCTCTCCCCTTTTGTTCTTACTTTTCTCCCTATTCCCACCATTCCAACCGCTGCTGCACTTATCAATGTCAATACTAATTTTTTCTCCGGATGTTTAACTCTTGCAAAAATTACCATTCCTTCATTATGAAAAGTATGTACTAATTTCCTAAGTTTGCCTCTAAGTTTTCTTTTGTCTTCAAAAATCATATTAGGATCACCTTGTATGTCTTCTCTTTCGAGTTCTAAAGTACCCATACGATCCGAAGGAACCTCTCCATGTACTTGATCCGTAGCCTCAGAAGGCGTATTTGGCCTTAATTCCAAGCCGATCATATTTAGACCTTAAGCTCCTTGAGGAATTTTTTGAAATCTTCACTTATATCTTCATGTTTTAGGGCAAATTCAACAACTGTTTTCATATATTCAAGTTTGTTTCCCGTGTCATAATATTTACCGCCCTTAATTTCTGCAGCCAATACTCTTTTATTATCCGAAAGCATTAATTTTAAAGCGTCGTTGTAATAGAACTCCGCACCTTCTTCAAGATTTTCCAATACCTGGTCAAGATAATTGAAAATGTCAGGAGTAAATAAAAATCCGGAAACCGTTGCAAGATCGGAAGGCGCATTATCTTTCCCGGGTTTTTCAATTACCGTTTTGACGTCAATAATGCCGTCCTCAATTTCTTCTCCTCCTGCAAAACCATATCTTGTGTAATCCTCATCTGTTTTTGCCCTTATTCCTCCTAAAACAGAGCACTTATACTTTTCATATATTTCAATCATCTGCTTCACTCTTGAAGGATCAGAAACGATAAAATCATCGCTCCAGATATAGATAAAAGGCTCGTCTCCAATCAAATGTCTAACATTCATAAGGGGCGTTCCGTTTCCATATGGCCCTTTTTGTCTGACATAGACAAAATTAGCCATGGTTGAGATTTTTTCAATTTCTTCAAGAAGCGGTCTTTTTTTCTCCCCGCCCTGTCGTAGATTTTCAAGTAGATCAAGATTGGCTGCGTCAAAATGATCTTCGATTGTTCTTTTGTGATATCCGGTAACGAGAATTATATCTGTAATGCCGGCATCTACCAATTCCTCTACTATATGCTGGATAATTGGCTTGTCTACTATCGGAAGCATTTCTTTGGGCATTGCCTTGGTTTGGGGAAGAAATCTTGTTCCAAATCCGGCTGCGGGGATTACTGCTTTTCTGATCTTTGACATAGTGTATCTTTGATTTTAAAATTAAAAACCTTTCCTGTCAACACCATTATATTTAAAAACCTATTATAAAAAAGGGGTTGCAGAAATAGATTTGGAAAAAAGTAAAAATAATATTATTCAAGTTTTTTCCTTGTGAGTCGATATGTTTCTTTACTAAAGTAGTCTTTTATTTCTTGCCAGTTTACTGAAATTTTCATTTTAGGCATATCACTTTCTTTTTCAGCATCTTCAAAATAGTCTAATGAGCGCATAATAGAATATAGATGGTCCTCCAAAACACCATATTTCCTCTGGTAAAACCCTAACATTTCCAAAAGCGTATACTTTTTTGAGAGAAAATAGACATCAACGAAATCTCTTTTTGTTCCTCTATCGGAAATTGCGTGGATTTTCATAGCAGCAATATCCGAAAGATTTGCTAATTGAATTCCCTCATATGATGTTGTTTTCTCAAGTAACGGATATTTGTAATAGAATATACTAAACTTTGTCTGACCGATTTTCCCCCATACAGTCCATTTTGCAGTACCAGCTTGAAGAAATTCCTGAAAAGAGGCAAGTTTTGTAGATAGCTTGGCTTCGTTAAACTCATCTTGTGTAAAGAAATCAAGGTCAATGGAGGTTCGATGTTCAATCTGAAGTGCTAAGGCAGTTCCTCGTACAAGGTATGCTTTCTGAATTTCAGGAAAATCTGAAACTAGCTTGATAGCCCGAAGTGTATCGGGAAGTAAGGTTTTTGTAAACATGGTACCTCTCGTTTATCAATCCCCAGTATATCTGCCCAAAAATTACCGGTAGGACGTGCTAAATCTTTTGTTCCCATAACTACTTTCTTTATTTCATCTTTCCCGTATACTTTTAAAAGCCATCGAATATCAGATAGATTTCCTCTATCTAAGACTCTTTTTATAATAAGATGTGCGCTTTTTTCGATCTCTAACTCTTCAAATGCTACATCCCAAAAGTAGGATCGAAAAGTTTGCGGAAGTTGTGGTTTTTTCTCCTGATTCATGGTATTATTATCGCATATTTTGCTCTATTAATCCACTCTAAAAAGAGTGACAACATCTCAATACTCAATCTTTACATACAAACTCAAATTTGCTAAAATGTTGACAAATCCCAAAATATTGTTATGTTGGGATTTTAATTTATGGCACAAACACCTGTTGGTTTTTTTAAAGAGGTAACGGACGAACTTAAAAAAGTTGTCTGGCCAACCAAGGAAGAAGTTATAAGACTTACAGGAGTAGTAATATTGGTAAGCGTGATTGTAGGACTATTTTTAGGAGGAGCTGACTTTATATTAACCAAGCTAGTCGAAGTCTTAATACTTAGAAGATAAATATGCAAAACGACGATACAAATAAGAATTTAGCAAAAGAACAAGCCGCACAAGATGTGGAACAAGCTCCTGGGCAAAATTCTGATACAGATGCTACTCCACAACCTCAGGAACAACCAGGGAAAGTAAGAGAGGCTAATAAAGAAACTCCACAAGAAGAAACAAAAACAAAGGACGCCAAAGAGGATAAAGAGGAATCAAAAGAAGAAACACAAAAAGAGGAAAAAGAGAAAAAAGAAGAGCCAAAAGCTCCTCCTTCTCCATCGGATAATGCCAAATGGTATATAGTCCACACATATTCGGGGCATGAAAATAAGGTTGCAAAATCCCTGCATCAAAGAGTTGAAAGTATGGGATTTGAGCAAAGAATATTCGATATCATTGTCCCAACCAGAGATACTGTCAGAGTTTCCCAGGGAAAGAAAGAAAATATCAAGGAAAAAATCTTTCCGGGCTACGTCTTGGTAAAGATGATTTTGGATGATGAATCATGGCTTTTGGTCAGAACAACCCAGGGAGTAACGGCATTTATAGGAGCAGGCAACAAACCAACTCCAATTTCAGATAAGGAAGTTGAGGCAATCCAAAAGTTTATGAATGCAGAACAACCTTTGTTTACGACTTCCTTTACAATCGGTGAAGCTGTTAAGATAGTTGACGGTCCGTTTACGGATTTCCTTGGAACAGTTGACAATATTGATGAGGCTAAAGGAAAAGTCAAAGTATTAGTCTCAATCTTTGGCAGGGAAACTCCGGTTGAGCTTGATTTTCTTCAGGTATCTAAACTTTAAATATGGCAAAAAAGATTAAAACAATCATTAAAATTAATATTGCTGCCGGAGCCGCAACTCCTGCGCCACCCGTAGGCACTGCTCTTGGTCCACACGGACTCCCCATCATGGAGTTTGTAAAAGCATTTAATGATAAAACGGCAGATCAAAAAGGAACAATAGTTCCTGCAGTTATCACTGTTTTCGAAGATAGAACCTTTTCATTTATTGTCAAAAAATCCCCAATTGCCGAAATGATCAAAAAAGCTTTGGGTAAAGAAAAGGGATCGGGAAAACCCGGAACCGAATCAGCGGGAACCCTCTCGAGGGCCCAAGCCGAGGAAATTGCCAAAAACAAAATGGAAGATTTAAATACGGATGAAGTAAGCCAGGCCGTAAAAATAGTGGAAGGAGTGGCCCGTTCAATGGGTGTAAAGGTACAATAATGGGAAAAATCAGAGTAAAAACATTTGGAGACGAAGCAGAAGAGCTCGAAGAGAAGAAAAAGCTTGAAAAAAAGCGTGAAGAAAAAAAGGCAAGACAAAAAGCCCAAACAAAAGAAATTGTTGAAGAAGCTCCTCAAGAAGATATTAAGCCTGAGGAAGAAGTTAAAGTTGAAGAGCCAAAAAAGGAAAAAGTTAAGATTAAGGTCAAAAAAGACCAAAAAGCCCCCCGCTCCCAAAAATATGGCGATTTAAACAACCAGGTCGATAAAACAAAGACATATACGCTTTCTGAGGCTTTGGATCTTTTGGTTAAACTTCAAAGAGGAAAATTCGATGAAACAGTTGAAATTCATGTCAACACATTAACTCCCGGTATTTCAGGAAATGTCACTCTCCCCCACGGAACAGGCAAAAAAACCAGAGTCGCAATTGCAACCGATGCTGTCATTTCCGAGATTGAAAAAGGAACGATAAATTTTGATATTTTGGTTGCAGAGCCTTCTCAGATGTCCAAGTTGGCCAAAGTTGCAAGAATTTTAGGACCTAAAGGACTTATGCCAAGTCCCAAAAACGGTACAATTGCCCCAAAACCCGAAGAAGTTGCCAAAAAGTATGAAGGAGGCCTTATTTCTTTTAAAACGGAAGCTAAAAACCCATTACTTCATTTAACAGTTGGTAAAATATCGTTTGGAAAAGAAAAGTTAACCGAAAACATTGAAGAAATGTTAAAAGCAGTTAAAAAAGCAAATATAGTAAATGTTACTTTAAAATCTACAATGTCTCCTGGAATTAAACTAAAGGTTTAACCTGCCTCAAACAAATGAGAGAAAGATTTACGGCTTCTATTAAAGATCGGGCAAAAGGCCTGGTTGGAACTGCACTCTGGAGAGGATCAGGACTTGTAATAAGACGGGACATAGTCAGCGAAAGCAGAAGCCTTGAGAGAACAAGAAGCCACTTGAAGCAAGGAAGACCCTTGATTGTTGTCATCAATCATACTCATTCACTTGATACGGTTGTAATCGGACACGCAGTTGAAGATTATATTTCCCCTCTTGATAGAGTTGCCGGGGTAACTGCCTTAAAACACTCTGACCCGGATAGACATAAATTTGACAAAACAGTTAAACGTCATGAATACATGTTAATAGAGCTTGGTCAAAAATCCAGAAAGTTTAGGATATTAAGATTTGTCCAAAGGTCAGAAGAGGAAAGGCGGTATTATAAAGATCATCCCCAAGCTTTGGGTGGAAAATCCATTATGAGATTTAATTTTGACTCCGGAAATGAAGCTATTGAGATATTAAGAGAAGGAGGAATAGTCATGATTGCACCGGAAGGAACAAGAAGTAAAGACGGCAATATGCAGGAAGCTCAAACAGGAACAGAAGGACTTTTGGAAAGAGTAAAAGACAACGGACTTGTGCTACCGGCCAGCGTCTTACCTATAGACGGAAAGTTTAGGGTAGTTTTTGGAGAACCTTTTTCCTATGAAGATCTTATGAGAGAACAAGCACAACATCCGCAAATTAAGCTAAAAGATTTGATAATGAGAAAAGTTGCAAGACTAGTGCCTAGAGGAAGAAGAGGATTTTACGAAAACTTAGCTTAAAAACATGATATACATCACTGACAGGACATATTTAGATCTCTAAAATTGCCAATGATATGCCGGCAGTTGCGCGAAGCGAATCAGGGATAAAACCACCTCCTACCCCACAAGATGTTGACGCTGTTAGAAAACAGGCAGAAAGCATGGGTAAACATTTAACTTTGTTTTTGAAAGCACATCAAGGAGCAGACTTAAGTCATCGTCATTTCGGAGCAAGGGCAAAAGAGATGCAGACAGAACTAGGAAGCCTCCTTACGGAAATACATGACTTAAGAGTTGAAGGCTCTATTGGTGTACTACGGAGTATGAATGCAGCTATTTGCGCCGGAGAACATCCTGACAAGCCACAAGCAACAACATCTGAACAGCAATTGGAAGAATTAGGCGTACACTCAAAAGATTTATCCACTCTTTTAGTCACCCAAACACCTATTGAAGACGGTGAAGGACTTGATTTTAGTTATACACTTGAAAGACTATGCCCACAACATGCACCAAACCAGGATCAATCAAGAACACAACCTGTTGTTTCTGCCGAATTACTGGAAAGATTAGAACATTCATATGCTGTAGGCAAACTAAACTCAACAAGAGGAGATGCAATTATGACTGCTTCAGGCTTTACACCACCTGAGTTGCCTCAACCCGTAATGGAAGCTTACGAAACTACTATCATTTTTGACGCCTCATTCCCCTATCCTCCTGATTCAACTTGGATGTAAAACCAATTGACAGTTAAACCCATAAGTGATATTATTAGATTCACCTAAGACAGTAGGCAAAACTTAAGTCCTACCGAGGAAGTAACAAGAGCAAACTTTAAATGCTCGTAAACACTTCAGTTTTAGGAGTGTTTTTTTATTATATGGATACCAAAGATACAAAAGTATCGGCAAACAGACAAAAAAAGGTGGAAATAGTAGCTTCACTTTCAGATAAGTTTAACAAGGCTAAGGCTGTTGTCTTTACAAACTACGAGGGTCTCACCCACAAACAAATCGAAGCACTTAAAAAAGCAATTAAACCTTTGGAGGGTGAATTCGTTGTTGCCAAAAACTCTTTGGTAACGAGGTCCTTGGATGAAAAAAAGCTAAAACTAGAAGATGATCACGCCTTAGAAGGGCCAACAGGTACTCTTTTTATATATAACGATATAGTTGCGCCGTTAAAAGCACTGGCAAAGACTATTAAAGAATTAAATCTTCCATCAGTAAAGTTTGGAATCATGGATAAAGCTTTTATAGGAAGTGAGCAGGTATTAAAGCTCTCTACTCTTCCAACCAGGGAAGTTTTACTCGCCCAGCTAGTTGGCGGACTTAAATCACCTATCGTTAACTTACATAGAGCATTAAACTGGAACTTACAAAAACTCGTCTTAACCTTAAATGCAGTAGCAAGTGCAAAACCAGCACCAAAAGCTCCCGCGCCAGAACCTGAAGAACCACAAGAAGCTGCACCTGCCGAAACCACACAGGAAGAAAAACCAGCTGAACCAACCCAGACAGAAGAGAAACTTATTGAAGATCCTAAAGGTGGTGAGAATTAATGGCAAAATTATCACAAGAAGACTTACTTAAAGCAGTTGAAGAAATGTCAGTTCTCCAGCTTTCAGAGTTTGTAAAAACTTTGGAAGAAAAGTTCGGTGTCAGCGCACAAGCTATGGTTGCTCAAGCACCGGCAGCTCAAGCTCCAGCAGAAGCAGGAGAAGCAGTGGAAGAACAGACAGTCTTTAACGTTGTTATTGCATCAGGCGGAGCAAACAAAATAGCTGTAATTAAAGCAGTCAGAGAATTAGTCCCAACCTTGGGACTTGCTGACGCAAAAGCTTTGGTTGACAGTGCTCCAAAAGAAGTAATGACAGCAGTCAACAAGAAAACAGCTGAAGAAGCAAAAGCCAAATTAACAGAGGCCGGAGCAACAGTTGAACTTAAATAAGTTTAATTTCGATGTTTTCCAAAATTTCCCTTAACAAAGTTAAGGGATTTTTGTTTTATAAGCTAGTTTGCCTATTGACAACTTTGTTCTATTTTGTTACTTTAAGTAAGTATAGTAATCACATTGATTATTAAACGATTACTAAATAAATATGGCAGAACAACTATCAATCAATAGCCTCCCAGATTTACTAACCGTTCGAGAAGTAGCTCAAATATTAAGAGTTTCTCCCCTAACTATTAAGAGATGGGGCAAAAGAGGAAAATTGCCTGCAATAAGAATTAACTCCCGAGGAGACAGAAGATATAAAAAAGATGCTGTCCTTTGGCTACTCGGAATAGCAGGAAAAACACAAGAGTAACTCCCCTATTTGACTTTGTATAGATCCAAAACCCTAATTTATTCTACTTAGGAGAATCTGTGGTATTTTGCCCTGTGGGTTGAGCGTATTTTCTCTTCATCAGGTGTATCAAAGTGTTCCTTAATGAAATCTATTGTTTCCTGGGAGTCCTGAGTATTAACAAAAACATTTGTTCCAACTTCAAACCCCCCTATTATCTTATACCTTGGCACAAGCCTTAGATACCAATCGCTATACGGATAGATATAGAGATTGTAGGGAAATTCATGACCATGTCTTAGATCAAAAATGCCAAGAAGTCTGTAAAGAGCCTTGGAAAGATCACGGATCTGGTCATCGGTAATCTCGCCAAAAAACTTGTCTCGTACTTTAGGATATAGCCAGACTTCATCCGGCCACTGGCTTTCATATGGACAAAAGATGGAAAATTCGCTAGTTTCCTTAACTCTTCCAGGATCAAGTTCTTTGTGATGCGGAAGGCTGAGCTTAACGTGGCTTGGTATAACTACAAGCTGGCTGTGGGGATGTGGAAGGCTCTCCCCTGCTTCTTCACCGCTATTAGTGAAGATATAGACGCTTCCCTTATCTTTATGATCGTTGAAACGTTGCCTAAATGCCTTTAGTACCAATTGGGACTGATCCAAGGGAAGCTCGTCAAAGCTTTTGTGATGGTCTGGAGAATGGACTATTATTTCATGCAATGGTGCAAAGGGATATTTGTTTTTAATAACTCTTACTTTCCATTCTGTTTCTTTTGAGTCGGAAGGTATCCTATAGACTTCGGGGTTTGAACCTTCCTGTCCAACACAAAAAGGACAAACCGGTTCTGTACCTTTTAGAGCATTTGGTCTTTTTGATCTTTTAGGTGCCGCTATAATCCACCTACCCGCTTGAATATCTTCAATGAATTTAAAGTCCATACTTTAATTAAAGACTATTTGAGTAAAGTATGCAATTGGAATAAAAGACAATAAAAAATAGAATTAAAAACGAAAGGCAACCAAAGTGATAAATTTAAGTAAAAATAGCCTTAAAATCACGTATTATAGGCTTAGAAGATTCTTCAATTAGCAAGTGGGGTCAATGAGTGACATATGCCATACTTGACAGTTTAGATTATAAAGACAGTCTAATTGTAAGCTCATCAATAAAAATATCCTTTCAATAATCTCTATTAATACTGTCTCCTTCGGGATATTCAACTGTCCTGTGAAAAAAAATCAAGATAGTGTTTCACGTTCAAAATACTCATCGGTAAATATTCGGTAAAAGAATTTAGTTAGCCTCAAATTAATCAATATTCTTATTTTTTTCTTCTCTAGCTCTTACTTTTCTAAAAGTTATTTTTAGCTAAAAATGGAAATTACTAACTTAAATATCTAAATAATTAGCTAAATATATCAAATTACTTCAAAGTATACTTTTACTCTTTTTTAACTCTGGTGAGTTAAAACCATTTATAACATTTATAAATAGTGTATTTTAGTAATTGTCTATTTATTAATTCTTTGCTGATTGTAGATTTTATAAATATTTCTTTACATTAAATTTTATCTTAGAGTATTAGTTTTTGTGTTTTACAAAAAATAATTATTTAAATTCATTTAATTCTTTCTGCCCCTTGCTATTATATATAGTAGTTATCTTCTGAATAATTTACCTTTAAGTAACTAGTGGTTAATTTAGGGTAAAATTGGTAAAAATAGAAATTTTAAACGACTGTAGAGGTTTAAATCTAGAAATTGTATTTTTCTTTAAAAACCAAGAAAATAAACTTAACTAGAGAAAATTGGCGTTTAATTCTCCAAGGTTGAACTAGTAGGCGGAATAACCATTCAAGTCCCAAATTTCTTAAAAGTTTAGGCGATCTTTTGACATTGCCGGTTATAAAATCAAATGTTCCCCCTACTCCTATTACAACTCTGGCATTAACATTATTTAGATTTTTACTTATCCAAATTTCCTGTTTTGGGGAGCCAAAAGCAACAAATAAAATGTCTGTTTTTTTGTCTTTTAATGAAGAATCATACTCCTTCGAAAACCATGAAACTTTTAGTCCGGGGTATTTTTTAACCAAGCACTCAGCAGTTAACTCTGCTATTTTAGGCCCACCCCCAAGAAAGCTTACCGTTATAGGCCGTTTTGAAATGTAATTACATAGACTTTCAGTAAAGTCTACGCCCGTAATTCTTTGCCTAAGTGACCTACCCACAAACCTTGCTCCCCACATGACTCCTATGCCGTCAGCCAAGGCTAATTTGGCATTATTTAGGACTTTCTTATAGTCCTTGTCTTCATCGGCAATTACCAAAAGTTCGGGGTTAGGGGTAACGATGTAATACTTTTCAGTTGATTTTTGTAGGCCTGTATAAATATACTCTAAGATTTCGTCTTCTGAGGCATTAGTAAACCCCACTCCAAGCAAAAAATTTTTCTTTAAATCATTCATTTTACTACAAGATTAATTTGTAATTTTATTATTTTCGTGTTTTAAGCCTTTTTGATCACTTTTTTTATTCATAAATACTACTCCTGTGATGACCTTAGATTGCTTTTAAAACCTTGTTTTATAACGCTCTGGCAATCCAAATACTATAAACCAATTTCTCGTGAAAAAACTGTATGTTTTGGGGTATTTCGATAAGGTTGATAAATTCATAATAATAATTATAGGATAATTACTTCTTGGCTATACTTCTTTTGTAGAGTTCGATGTTTTCAAGCGCAACCCCTGTTCCCCTGACTACGCAAAGCAGTGCGTCCTCCGCAACATGACAAGGAACTCCGGTTACTTTTGTCATAAGCTTATCAAAGTTAGTCAGAAGCGATGTTCCCCCGCTCATGACGACTCCCTTGTCAATGATGTCGCTTGCCAGTTCAGGCGGAGTTTGTTCCATAACACCTTTCACTGCCGAGATTATATCCATAAGTACGGAAAGTATTGCTTCATTTACCTGGCCTTCATTTAATTGAATTGTTCTGGGAAGCCCCGTGATAGAATCTCTTCCTCTTATTTCCATAACCTTTTGATCGGATACCTTTTTTTCATCAATCAGTGCATTTCCCATTTCTATTTTTATTATCTCTGAAGTTCTTTCACCAATGAGAAGATTAAACTTCTTTTTGACATAGAGTGCAATAGCCTCGTCTATCTTAGTTCCTCCTACTCTTACAGAGTCATGGACTACTACTCCGCCAAGAGAAATAACGGCTGATTCGGTAGATCCTCCGCCAATATCGACTACCATGTGTCCAGCAGGCTGGGCAATGGGAATTTTGGCTCCAATGGCTGCTGCCAGAGGTTCTTCTATTAAATAGGCAACTTTTGCCCCCGCTGCCATAGTTGCGTCAAGAACAGCTCTTCTTTCCACCTGGGTGATACCTGAGGGAATGCAAATCATAACTTCGGGTTTGAAAAAACGCGCCTTTCCGGTTGCCTTATCAATAAAGTAGGAAAGCATTGCCTCTGTTATGGTATAGTCAGCGATTACCCCGTCTCGTAGGGGTCGCATGGCAACAATATTTCCGGGGGTTCTACCAAGCATATCTTTTGCCTCTTTACCAACGGCAACTACCCTATTTTCTTCTGCAGTAACTGCTACAACTGTCGGTTCATTTAAAACAATTCCTTCACCTGCCAGATAGACAAGCGTATTGGCTGTTCCAAGGTCAATTCCGATTCTTTTTGATAATGGCATATGTTTAAATTAGCTTCAAATTCAGAGACTATATCAAAATATATAATATCTGTATCATATAAGGGTCTGGCCTTAATATTTTAGATTATAACACCGGCAGAATAACTTGCAAGAGGGATTATGAATCGGTATAATCTAAGACATGAGAAAACAGCTTATAATCTCTCTTGTACTCGTCGGTTTAATGATTTTGGCAACAGCTGCAGTAATTCTTTATGGAATGGGATACAGGTTTAGCTTAAATAAGGGAAATCCGGCAGTATCCGGAACCGGACTCCTGGTTGCCACCTCCGCTCCTGATGGTGCTCAGGTCTTTATCAACGACCATTTGACTACGGCAACCGACAATACAATTAACCTTGAACCGGGAGAATACAATATTAGGATCTTTAAAGACGGTTATTTTCCCTGGCAGAAGAAAATTACCATTAAAAAAGAGGTTGTAAGCAAGGCTGATGCTCTTTTACTCCCCGCAGCTCCCAAACTTGAAAGCATAACCAATACAGGAGTTCTAAATGCCGTTATCGATCCTACAAAAACAAAGCTGGCGTATTCGGTTGCCTCCCAATCCGCTCTTAAAAACGGTATTTATGTTTTGGATATGACTCTAAGGCCGATTTTAACTCTGCAAAGCGCTTCAACCCAGATCGCAACAGACACTGTCACAAGTTTTTCCAAAAGTACGCTTAAGTGGTCACCTGACAGTAAACAGCTTTTAGCCTCATTTGGAAACCCAAGTATTGCAGATTATTTGCTTTCTGCAAGTGTCCTTAACTCAAATCCGCAGGATGTAACAGAAACTCTTTTGACTGTAAATTCAGCCTGGCAAAGATTAAGAGATGAAAAGAAGGTGGCATTAAATAACAGTCTGCCAAGAAAACTAAGGCCGATTGTCTCCCAGTATTTCAACGTGATTGACTGGTCTGACGATGAGACAAAAGTCTTGTATTCAGCTTCGATCTCTGGAACACTGCCAATTGTTATAAATCCTCCTTTAATAGGCGTAGATTCAACTCCAGAGCAAAGAAATATAGAAGAGGACGCAATCTATGTCTATGACATCAAAGAGGACAGAAATTACAAAATACTCGATAATATGCCCCTTGTGGATGAAGGATCTTCCCTTCCATTAATGTGGTTTCCGGATTCAAAACATTTAGTTTTTGTTCATAACGGCAAAATAGATATTATGGAATATAACGCATTAAACCAGACAACGATCTACGCGGGTCCTTTTGTAGATAATTTTGTCTTCCCCTGGCCAGATGCGAGTAAGATTGTGATCCTAACTAACCTGGGAAACCCTGCAATAAATCCCAATTTATATACAATTAGCCTCAAGTAAACCTTTCCTTAACTTTTAATAAGACATCTTTCCAATCCTTGCAATAGATATGATTTGGTTTTTTAGCCATATCTTGATGGTAATAATAGAGAAAAACCGTTCCTTTATAGTCATTTGGCATGTTGGCTATTAGGCTGTAACTATCATCCACTATCCCGGAAACGTAGGGGAAAAGATATTTCAGTACTTTGACTTTCCACAGAGATCCCTTACTGTAATGTACGTATCTTGGCCTGGTAATAATTGGCGCTTTTGGGAAGTTATGTTTTTCCAGCCATTTTCTTGTTCCTTCTATAGCTCTCTCCGGCCTGATAGTTAAGTAACAGACAATGGGAACTATTTTATTAATTTTATTGACAATATGATTTGAATTTTCTATTAAAGGGAGGAATTCCTGCACTCTACTCGTACTTCTTGCTTTCTTCATCCATGCCTGAGCCTGAGCGTTTTTGAAATGAGGGTATCTTTGCAGAATCTTGTATTTATTAATTATTTCACTGGCAGTGAGATTGTCGGGGTTGCCAAATTTTTTCGTCAGATTCTCGACCCAATACAAAGCAGTGAAGGAAAGAGTATCATCAATATCCAAGGCCAAGCCGTGGAGGTCAGATTTCTTAAGCTTTTCTTTTAATTTGGATATTTTCACAATTCTCCTACTTTGGCTTCGCATAGACGAGTAGCCTTTGAAATGTTGTTCCAGGAGGCCAGCAGGTCTGCAGAATGAGGGTTTCCTCTCCTACGTTTTGAGCATCTACTATGTGCGATACATCTTCAGGACTGACCACTTCTGATCCACTTACTATATAGTCGTACCGCTTATTTTGATAGAAAACTACCACTTCATCACCCGGCACAAGATCTTTTAGAAGATAAAAGATGGCATTATATCTTCCAATATTCCAGAAATTGTCGGTTGAATGGGCAAAGAGATAAATATTGCCGGTAATTCCTGGAAAAACAGTTCCCTGTGCGTGGGCAACTCCCTGGGCAAGGATTGGCAGGAATTCCTCCTGATTGCCAGGATTTACATTAGCAAAGACCTTTGCTGAGGCCCCAATCTTAGGTATTAATAGGCCGAACTTGGTGTCTTTTGCTACAAGTACCTGTTCTTTTGCACCAAGGAGAACTTGGGCAAAATTATCTACTCCGGATGAAATTTGTTGATCTTGAGGCTGAATTTGATCAGCAGAAGTTTCATTTGAAGTTGTATCTGGCAAACTAGGAGTCTGACTGATAACGTATTTCACTCCCCTAGCCTGAGCTATGCGGTAGTTAACTTCAAAGTATAAAGCAGGACCAAAAGTCGCTATTGCAGCGTAAATGGCAAACAAGACCAGGAAGTTGCCAACTGTTCGAAGTATAAGGAATTTAATAATTTCTTGTTTTTTCACTTAAGCATAATTATACAATATTGAAGGAGATAATAAGTTAAGTACCCTTGAGGGGAATTGAACCTCTATCTACGCGTTAGGACTGCGTTGCTCTATCCGTTGAGCTACAAGGGCATATTTGTATTTTACCACAGAAAACTATAAAATGAACCTTAATCACGGGCTGTAGTGAATCGGTATCACGCTGCATTCGGGATGCAGAAACAGAAAGTTCAATTCTTTCCAGCCCGACTTATAGTAATATAAATTCACCTTACTTGACAATTTAAAATAAAAGCCTATAATAGCCACCTATGGCAGGTTTAAAAGAAAGAACTGTTGAGGCCTTAAGAAGAATTAGACCACAAGTAATTGAGGTCGGCAGCGTTGAGAGTTTTGAAGCAACGGTTAGAAGAGGCGCTGCAGATTGTGTTTATGTACAGCCGCTTGCAGTTTTGACTCCTATCCTGGATTCAGCTCCCCCAATGTTAAAACATATAGTCAGATGCACCGGCACAGCTTTAACAGGAGGTAAGCTTGTATATGACAGGCCTACCGGAATGTCCCCAGAAGAAGAAGCTGTAGTGGAAAGAGCAAAGAGTTACATGACGGCGGAAAAATTAACAAACGAACTAAATGCGCGAGGCATAACTGCATACATGCTTGACTGGCAAGGAGAAATAGTACCTCCTGCCCAATACGCAGAAGATCATTTATAAAAAGCTCTTAGGCTTCTTGTATACAATTTACCTCTTGAAATTAAGCTTACAAAATGGCATTATTACATTTATGGATTCAGATGAGAAATTAACCAAAGCCCAAAAAAGAGAACTTCGAAAACTTGAATGGGAACAAAAAGCCCAAAGCCAAGCAAAAACGGCGCAATATAAAAAAATCGGTCTTTGGATAGGAGTTACCTTTGCCGTAATCTTAGGAATTTTCGGCCTTGCAATGATAGTCAACTCCCCTACTACGTCTTCCGGAGGGGGTCTTCAAGCACCAGCTCCAACCAAAGAAGACATATATACCAAAGGAAATCCTAATTCAAAAGTAGTCGTCGTTGAATACGGAGATTACCAGTGCCCTGCTTGCGCACAATACCAGCCGATTGTCAAAGCTCTTTTAGAAGAATATAAAGACAAAGTATATTTTGTTTACAGGGATTTTCCTCTTATTAATTCTCATCAAAACGCACACATTTCGGCAAGAGCTGCGTTTGCAGCCAATAAACAGGGAAAGTTCTGGGAAATGTATGACGCTTTATATGAAAATCAGACCGAATGGGCAACCAATCCAAATGCAGAAACAATATTTACAAATTATGCTTCAAACCTTGGGTTAAATGCGGATAAATTTAAAAACGATTTAAACTCAAATGAGGCTAAAAGCTTTGTAGATAACGCTTTAAGCAATGCTACTTCAATTGGATTAAATTCAACTCCAAGCTTTTTTATTAACGGGTCCAAGATTGAAAACCCAAGCTCATATGACGAACTCAAAGCTCTGATTGATAATGAACTTAACAAAGAATAAACTATTTCTCTACTCTGCCATTTTGGCCTTTTTGGGTTTTTTAGACGCAACTTACCTCACAATTATTCATTACAGGCAAATAATCCCACCTTGTACAATTGGAAGCTGCGAAACCGTTCTGAATAGTGAGTTTGCAACAATCTTAGGCATTCCTACGGCACTTCTAGGGAGCTTATTCTATTTATCAGTAATAGTCATTACTCTTTTAATACTTACAAACTATAAAAAGATGTATGTAAGTCTATTTTATCTCTTAGCAACTACTGGATTTGGGGTATCTTTATTTCTTCTTTATATACAAGCCTTTGTTCTACATTCATTTTGCCAGTATTGCCTACTTTCGGCAGCGACTTCAACAGGTATTTTTATACTAGCAGTCTTGCAGATTAGAAAAGAAAAGAATTCCCTATTGACTAAGTAAGACAATAGTTTTAAAATCTTTTAATTCCTGCCTCATAACTTATGCCAGCAAGAGTAGAACTAGCTAAACAACGAAGGCCAAACTACGAAGGAGGCTCCCTCTATCAAGATGCCGGAGTATTTGCGGTAAATTATCTTAAACAACATCCTCACATGGCTTCTGATCCCAGAATGTCAGGTTTGCTTTTGGACTTACAAAACGGTTTTTTTTGGGGCGTGCTTACTGCGCTAGACGGACCGACTGAAGAAGCATCAACATATCCTACTAGAAAACCTGTCTTTGGCTACAAAAGCGCATTTGATCAGGAAAGGCATCAGGCAAGAGACTGGACAAGAGAAGCTTTTACGGCTCCCGAGTTGGCGGAACTAACTGATTTAACTGTCGATTTTGCACTTAATCCACCTGCTGTTAAGGGAAAATCCGGCTTTCTCAGAGGCCATAGTACTCTCTTAAGACACATGGTTGATAAACCGGGTTCAATTTTTAAAGACGGGGTAGATGAGAAAGGAAGAAAAAGGCTTGTTAACGGTGCTTTTTGGGAAGAGTTAGGAGATGCAGCAATTCCTGCACGGGTTAGTAATATCTTGCTTGATCACCAAGAAAGCCTCGATCCTGCCTTTGCTAAACAAGGAATCGCTCTTTATAAAAGAAACAGAGACGCGAATACTGCTGAGGCAGTTAAGCGGAATATAGACATGGATCTTTTCCCAGAGGAAGCTTTAGATAGGTATGTTGATTTTGTTGCACAAGTAGCAGCAGTTAAAGACGAACAAGGAGAAAACGCAATAGATGAAGCAACAATCGATGAACTGTTGCAGCCTTATATGTTGGCGGTTTTGGCTCCCGATGAAGACGATATATATGAATTAAGGTTTGGCCCCCATCTTGACTTAGAAACCCATGCAACCGTAACGCCTTTAAATGGTTTTAACGTAAGACTTGCTAATCCTTTAATCCAGGAGTCACTGAAAAGGTCCCCTCTTAACCGAATAGTTGTCGCAGAAAGGTTGGGAGAAATACTTACCAGTCCTGATGGAAGAACAGATACTGCGCTTGATGTAATAGCTGTATTGGGAGAAGAATTGGGAGATAGAATTTTACGAACTGTAATAAGGACAGAAAGAAATACTACTGAAGCAACCTATCTCAGAATGGCAATTGAACAAAGTTACTCACCTTTAAAAGATCGCGCTCTTGCCATACTGGACGGGTTCTCCGCAAAAAGTCCCAAGTAAAGTTTGACTAATTTAATAACTGTGGATTTCTGAAGGTTCAAACCAGAGGGTTTTTTCAAAATTTGCTTCTTCAACCGTAGCTGAAATGTGAACTATATTTTCTACGGCTCTTTTTTCTTCATTTGCATAAGCCGCACTGTCTGTCGAGAAGTCTCCCCGAATAGTTCCAGCAGGAGCATTTACAGGCATTGTAGGACCTGCAATTGACACAACATTTTCAACTGCATGTTTTCCTTCGATAACCATGGCTATAACAGGACTTGAGCTCATAAAATCAAGTAACCAGCCTACGACTACTTTTCCAACTACTGCGGGATCGTCTGTACCAAACTCCTTTTTTACATCTTTACCATACTTTTTGTATGTAGTAATTGTTTTTCCACCGATTCTCTCAACCGTTGAAGCTTTATCCGTAGCATAATGTTTGTCTAGAAGTGTTTTCTTTGGGATAACCATCTTCATACCGACAATTTTAAGACCCATTCTTTCAAATCTGTGAATGATTTCACCGACTATTCCTCTTTTAACACCGTCCGGTTTGATAAGTACGACTGTTTGTTCCATAAACTCGCTATAATTTTAACAATTTTTCAAATCTTTGTCTATCTTCAAAGTTACCTATGATCGCAAGGTTAAGCCCTTTAGAAACAAAATACTTTTTAGCAACAGCTTCAACCTGATCCAAAGTGACCTTATCAATCCCTTTTAACAGGTCTTCCGGTGTTTCTATTTTGTTCTCTAAAAGTTCGGCCTGAGCATAGAAAGCAGCCACAAAACGGCTGTCCTCAAGCTCCAAAACTAAATGTCCTTTGAGGTATTCCTTTGCCTTAACCAACTCGTCTTTGGTGATTTTAGCCACACCTTTGGCAAATTTTGAATACTCGTTTATGATTACCTCAATTCCCTCCTCCACTCTTTTAGGATCAAGTCCTGCCGTTGAGACGAGGTTTCCAGCGTCTTGGTAGTTTTCAGAGCCTGTTCGAACGTAATAAGCCAGTCCTCTTTTTTCTCTTACTTCGGAAAACAGCCTTGAACTCATGCCTCCGCCTAGGATTGAAGACAAAACCGACAAAGCGTGTCTTTTGGTTGATCCGATCGGAACGGTTCTAAATCCTACTCCTATATGCACCTGTTCTGTTTTTTTGTGCTTTATATAAAGATCTGGTTTGACCTGGTTTTCAACTAATGGAGTGTATCTAACTATATCGAAGTTAGACATCCTCTCGAAGTACTTACTGACCAATTCCTCCACTTCCTCAACTTTTATTCCTCCGGCAACAACTACTGTAATATTATCTGCGCTATAAAGCCCTTGCATGTAATTTACGAAATCTTCTCTTGTTATAGCCTTGATTACCTCTTTTCTGCCTGCTATGTCCCAACCCATGGGCGTATCTCCATATAAGAGATTTTCATAGACGTCTCCAATTTTTCTACTAGGCGTATCCTCATAGAGATTTATTTCTTCAAGTATTACTCCTCTTTCTTTTTCTATCTCTTTTATATCAAGCTTTGAGTGCTGGAGCATGTCGGATAAAACGTCTAAACAGAGCTCGACGTGTGTTTTAGAGGCTTTTACAAAATATCCTGTTACTTCTTTTGAGGTAAAAGCATTAAATTCTCCGCCTATTCCGTCGATTAAAGCTGCTATATCTTGAGCAGTTGGTCTTTTTGTCGTTCCCTTAAATGCCATGTGTTCCAAAAAGTGGGAAATGCCGTTATTTTGTGCTCTCTCGTATCTTGATCCTGCTCCAACCATTACCATTACGGTTGCGGATTCAAATGAAGGCATGGGGATTGTGATGAGTCTTAATCCGTTTCGAAGAATAGTTCTCTTATATTGCATGTTGGAAATTATAACAGGAATTAAGGAGATTTTAAAGGATAAAAATATCCCCAAAGTCCTCATTTTTAAATTTTGGAATATTAAGTTGCTTCTTCATATAAATACACCCACTTTTATTTAAAGATCTCGCTCTTTAAGGATTTTGCTAATTTTGTGTAAAACTTCTCCATCTCTTTACTGTTAAAAGGAATAAACATTCTAGGCATGTCTTGATACTCGTTTACTTTTAAAAATATCTGTGAAAGGCGTATCGGGTCAATGTCCCAATCAAACTTTGCTTTTGCAAGCATACGTATGCCATTCACATCAAATTTATTCTTTACAGATAATAAAAATAGGTCAATAAAATCTCGTGTTCTGGCTCTGGTTGAGATTGTATGAATTTTATTAGCTGCAATGTCTATTTCACTATCAACCGCGATATTCTTCCATTTTATTCCTTTTTCAATTCTTGGATATGGATAAAAATTAAAGTCTACTTTTAATAAATCTTTGTTTTTATATGTTAAGAGAAAGGATTGAAGACCTAAAAAGGGATTGTGATCTATCTTAACAAGACCAAGTAGTCTTTTATTAGCATCAAGAAATTGCCTGATTTTGGGAAGATAGATTTCTTTCTCTGAAAAAAGATCAAGATCATGGGATTCACGGTGGTGCAAATAGAATGCCGACAGAGCTGTTCCACCGGTTAAATAAAAGTTTTTGGTTAGGTACGGATTTTGTGAAACCAGCTCCAGAAATTGCTTCTGTCTGGGTTCAAACCCGGCTCCTTTGTCCATGGTTTTTGCCATATGAAAAACTCAATTACCTTTTTTTTATCAGGATCAAGATCATCTTTTATCTTAGGCCAGGCTTTTTTAACCTCTTCTTCTTCCAGCTTCTCACCATCTAAGCCAAAATTGATAAGCTGGGTAAGTCTCCAGAGCTTATATTTCTTGGGGTTTTCTCTTTTAAATTTTTCTTCATCTGTAGACCAGTTGTACATACTATTATTATAGCATCTTTAAGAGCTTAATAATAGATTTAACTAGCTTTTTTATAAACCTTGTTTAAATATATTCTGGTATTCTAATGGTAGATATTATTCTACATTCTCGAAGGCGCAGATACTCCCAAAAGGGTTAGGGTGTTTTTAAGAGTAATTTGAGTTGCTTTCAAAAGCGCTAGCCTTGCTTTAGTCAACTCCTTGTTATCTGAAATTACCCTATGCGATTCATAGAATTTGTGAAATAGATTGGCAATCTCCAAGGTATAATTACAAAATGCGTTTACCTCCAAAGACTTACTTACTTCCTCAACAAGATTTGGGAAATTAATAAGGCTTCTGATAAGCTCAATCTCTTCTTTCTCTTTTAGAAGAGGCAGATCCGCATCTGAAAAGCTTTCTTTTGTGTTTTTAAATACGCTGCAAATCCTGGAATACGCATACTGGACGTAAAAAACTGGATTTTGCGAAGCTTTTTTCTTGGCAAGCTCCAGGTCAAAATCCATATGGGTCTGGGATCTTGGGGTAAGTAAGAAAAACCTAAACGCATCTACCCCAACTTCATCCAAGACTTCTCTGGCTGTGATAAAAGTTCCTGCACGCTTGCTCATTTTAACTACCTCGTCTCCCCTTTTAAGCCTTATCCATTGATATAAAATTGCTCTGAAATTATTTATATCAAAACCTAAAGCCTTAACTACAGCCTGAAGTCTTGGAACGTGCCCGCTGTGATTTGCCCCAAGTACGTCGATAATCTCGTCGTTTTGACTCATTTTCTCGTTGTGATAGACAATATCTGAGGCAAAATACGTATATTCTCCGTTAGATTTTCTGACAACGGTTTCCCGGTCTTTTAAAAATTCGTCATTTGGAGCAAACCATAAAGCGCCCTCATTTTCTTTTAGATAGTTTTTAATCTTGGGAAGGACATTTTCAACTTCTTTTTTCAAATCAGACTCGCTTCTCACTTTGTCAAATATAATTCCCATAGCTTTACAATCTTTAAGAATCTCTTCAAGCATTAATTCAACTGCAATTTGGCCTGCTTTTTGAATAAAGTCTTCTTGGGAAAGGTCGTCGTGCTTGTCCATTCTCTCTTCTACCGTTTCTGATAGTTCTTTTACATACTCTCCCTGGTATTGGATTTCTATATTTTCGGATTTTTGATCAGGATGAAGAGTGAAGTAGATTGCTTCACCTAATCTTTCTACTTGTCCTCCGACGTTATTATGTAGATATTCCCTTACTACCTTGTATCCTGCTTTTTGTAAAACATTAGCAATTGTATCTCCCAAGGGCCCTCCTCTTGCATTTCCAATGTGAAGTGGTCCTGTCGGATTGGCCGAAACAAACTCTACGCTTACCTTTTTGCCTCTCCCAATCTCCAAAGAACCGAAAGAGTCTCCTTTTTCGATGATTTCAGAGATTTCTGAGGCTAGAAAGTTTTTCGAAAAATAGAAGTTGATAAAACCCGGAGCTACTGCTTCTACCTTTTCAAAGTAATCTTCTAATTCTTTATTTTCTTTTAAACTTTCAACTAAATCTTTGGCGATTTTCAAAGGATTATCTTTAAGTGTTTTTGAAAGTGCAAGGCCGATATTTGAGGCTAAATCGCCATGTGATTTGTCTTTTGGAATTTCAACTAAAAAGAAAGCTTCTTTTACGCCCAGATCCGTAGCTAAGGATTGTAATAATGAGTAAATTTTTTCTTTCGCGTTTTTTGTCATTTTCTTCATTTTATCACATTCAAATGAACAAGTTTACTGCACTTGCATTGAAACCTAATATCATATAAGATATACACTATACTATAAGTCTTTATATATGACAGGTTTATTTACATTTTTATTTTCAATCTGGCTCGGGTACATTCTCTTTCTTTACTTTTCTCATCCAAGTAAGAAAAAGCATAAGGTTCCCCAGGTCAGAGTCTGGCGAATTGAGATTTTGCCAAATATCAGAATTCATTCAAGATCAAAGACATATCATATTCACCATTGGGTAATTCTTTCCATGCTTACGGCTATTACTCTTTTAAACTATGAAGGATTCCAGTATTTAACCATAGTTAAGGGAATGGCAATCGGAGGCATAATTCAGGGGCTACGTTATCCTGACAGATTCAAGTTCAGACACCATAAGAAGCTATCGCCTAGTTTCAGTAGGTCAAGAAAAAGCCTCTAATCTACTCTCCAGAAAGTCTTTCCATTGGTAATTATCTCTATTTCTCCTTCTTTATCCGTTCTTAGTATTTCCGTCTTATATTTAGAAAGTAAATCCAAGGCTTCTTTAGTAGGATGGCCGTATCTATTACCCTTACCTACGCTTATTATTGAAATCTCAGGCAAAACCTGGCTTAGGAAATAATCACTCATGCCGGTCTTAGACCCATGGTGAGGCACCTTAAGAAGGTCCACGTCGCCAGCAATAGCTGCTATCTGGTCTTCTACTACTTTGCCCGCGTCGCCTGTTAAAAGAGCTCTGAAATTACCATATTGCAAAACCTGGATAATTGAATATTCGTTGACCACTGAGTAGTTTTTAGGATTTAGTTTCTGGGTAGCCTCAGAAGAAGGCCAGATAACGTTTGAAAAGCTTCCGTCTGAAAAGTCGATCTTATCATTTGCAAAGACGTATTTTAGGCTTAAACCTTCATTTTTCAAAGCTTTTAAAAATTTCTTATAAATCCCCGTGTCTTTGGAAGTTTTAGAAGTAACAAAGTTAAGCACATTATATCTTTCTAGTACACTTACCAGCCCGGTGAGATGATCTGCGTCAGGATGAGTCAGAATTACAAGCTCAATATCCCTATCCCAAAAAGGCATATTGCTGCCCAAACAATCTAAAACTTTGTCTGACGGTCCTGCGTCAACCAAAATATCTTTGCCGGAAGGGGTCTTAATATAGATTGAGTCTCCCTGCCCTACGTCACAGACGACCAAATGCAGGTTTTTATCATTATTAACACTTTCTTGGTAAAAGAATATGCCTAAAAGAGCAAAAAAACTGGCGATGGTTAAAAACAAATAGTTTTTCATTTTCTGACTTTGAAGACTATTATACTGGTTAGTAGTAGATAATATGAGAGAGTAAATGGCCAAGGTAGACTTTCAACAGCAAAACTCTGTTTAAGATTGCCAAAGACAGTTACAATACTTTCAAAAAAGTATAAAAAGGGAAGGCAAAGATATAGAATTAATGACGAGGCTAAAGGAAAAACAAAGCTAAAAAAAGCAGCAACTGCTCCTAAGATCATAAGAATTGGCACTGTCCAAAGAATAAGACCGTTTACGACAATTGACCAAAGCGAATAATTGCCAAAATTGGAAACCAGGATAGGAAGTGTTGCCAGTTGTGCAGAAAAGGTTGTAATAAAACTTTCTGTAAAGCTGTTTTGGATCTTTTTGAAAATGTTTGGGATATATAAAAGCCCTAGAGTTGCGGCAAAAGAAAGCTGAAATCCGGTATCAACCAGAAAATCAGGTCTTACCAAAAACATAAAAAAGGCTGTTATTAAAAGCGTATTTAAAGCAAAAGTCTGTCTTCCCAAAGCTTGGGCGCTAAAAACTATTGTTCCCATAATGGCAGCTCTGACAATTGATGCTTCAAAACCGGCTAAACCGGTATAGAAAAATATTCCCAAAACCGATAATAGAATTGCAGTCTGCCTTCTAAAGAAAGCTCCGAAGATATAAAACAAAAATCCCGAAACCATTGTCACATTCATTCCGGATGCTGCAATTACGTGCATTACTCCTGTTATCTGGATATCTTCCAAAAACTCTTTGGGAAGGTTTTCCTTTATACCAAAGACAATGCCTAGCATCAGTCCTGCAGAAACAGGATCTAAATTTGATTTGAAATTAGCTATGATTTTTTGGCGAATCGAATAAACGACTGCTAAAGGCAATACATTTTCACGAAAATTTGCTTCAATTTTAGGATGGTCAAGCGTGAAAATAGTGGATCTATCATTTAGCAATATCGTTTTGAGTCTGCCAGATACTTTTATATAATCTCCGTATGCTAGATTTCTATCCACGTCTGTTTTTATAAGAACTTTATTTAACGCGTCAATATTTACATAAACTGTTTGATAGTACGAAGAGAATTTGGGATTTGAGTCAATCTGGGTGGTAAAAATTATATCTTCCCCTTGTTTATAAGTTTTCTGGCTTTGGTAGAAAGTAATTAATCTGAAAGACAAAATTACAATACAAACCGCATAGACCGCAAGAAATGGCTTACTCATAAATTAGCTAATAAGCAGATATTTTGTCCTTAATCTGGTCAAAAACCTTTTGGGAAACAACTTTTTTAGTCAATAAATCGTCTGTCTGGCTATATGGCCTGTTGTTGATTATCTTTTCAGCCGTGACAGGTCCGATTCCCGGCAGAGTATCTAACTCAGATTCCAAAGCAGAGTTAATGTTAATTACGGCTGGGACAGTATCGGAAACCGTTGAGCCTAAAACAGAAGACGAAATAGATTCACCGATTCTTGGAATATAGATCTTTTGAGAATCAGTAAGTTTTAAGGCAAGGTTGAGGTTTTTAGAAACCCAGTCTCTGTCTGCCGAAGCTGAAAGACCTCCTGCTAAAGCTAGGCCGTCTTGGACTATTGAGCCTTGTTTTAGCCTGTATACGCCTGGGTTTGTGACTTCCCCTTCTATATCAACTGTTAAGAGGTTTTCCGAAGCTGTTTGAGTGTTGGAATTTGTCTGAATTTTAATATCTCCTGAAGACTTACTCTGACCCAAAAAAGCTATCAAACCATATACAAAGAATATCAAACCAAGTAGGGCTAGAGAAAGGGGTAACCAATGTTTTCTTAAAACATCCTTCCACTTTTCGGATAACTGACTATCCATTTTAAACTACAAAATTAATGATTTTACCTTCTATGTATATTACCTTCTTTATAGCACTGGTTAGGTATTTTGCCACCTTTTGACTACTTTTAGCCTCATTTTCGACCTTTTCCTGGGATTTTATAAATTCTCTTTTCACGACAATTGCGTCCCTAAGTTTACCGTTAACCTGAACTGCTATATTTACCGAATCTGAAATTAAGTATTTAGATTGAAATACCGGCCAATCTTCTAAATGAACAGAGTTAGCATTTGGATTTAACAAGTGCCAAAGCTCATCCGTGATGTGGGGCGCAAAAGGCGCTAAAAGCCTAAGTAATGTCTTATACTCCTCACTTGTAACAGTCTTTTTGGAAGTTAAATGGTTTAACCAGATCATTAAACTAGATACTGCCGTATTAAACGCTAAATTCTCAAGGTCAACGCCTACCTTTTTAATTGCCTGGTGCATTTTAGAAAGGTCCTGCCTGGAAAGCTCTCCCTTATCTACTTTTTCTAAAAGATCCCAGGCTCTTTTTAAAAATTTATAGACTCCGCCTATGGCTGTAGGCGACCAAGGCGATGTTGCTTCGTAGGGCATCATAAAACAAAGATAGAGTCTGACCGTATCTGCACCGTATTCTTTGACTACGTCGTCAGGACTGACTACATTTCCCCTTGATTTACTCATTCTGTCTCCGTCAGGTCCTAATATTACTCCGTGCTGGATTCTTTTTTTGGCAAACTCGTCAAATTCTAGAAGACCAAGTTCCTTGAAAAACTTTGTGAAAAACCTCGCATAAAGTGTGTGACCCAAAGTGTGTTCCGAGCCTCCGAAATAGACGTCTACAGGCATAAGCTTAGCTACTTCTTTTGGATCAAAAGGACCTTTATGAAACTCAGGAGACACATAGCGGTAGTAATACCAGGCGCTGTCAAAGAAAGTATCCAAGGTTTCGGCATCTCTTTTAGCCTCACCGCCACACTTTGGACACTTCACGTTTAGCCATTTCTCATCTGAAGCCAAAGGCGGCTTTCCTTTAGGCGTATAGTCAACATTATATGGCAGCTCAACGGGTAAGTCTTTTTCCGGTACAGGCACCAAACCGCACTTTTCACAATGTATTATCGGCACGGGCGTTCCCCAGTATCTTTGTCTTGAGATTGACCAGTCTCTTAAATGGTAGTTAATTGTCTTTTCACCTTTGGGTTTAGCGTTAAATTTAGTTTCTATAATGGGAAGATTGAATTTTTGGGCAAACTCCCTATCTCTCTCGTCTACATATGGAACTGCCATAATAGCACCAGTACCATAACCTGCTAAAACATAATCTGATATCCAGACAGGGACATCTTTTCCGGTTACAGGGTTTTTCACATACTTTCCTGAAAATACTCCTGATTTTGTTCTATCTTCTTTTCTTTCCATCTCTGTTTTTTTAGAAGCAGCTAAAACGTAATCTTCAACTTCTTTGGTCTTAGAAAGATTTTTCACAAACTCATGCTCAGGCGCAACAACGAGAAATGTTGCTCCATCAATCGTTTCAGGTTTGGTTGTAAAAACTTCTATTCCCGAAAAGTCAATCAACATTCCCTCTGATTTTCCTATCCAGTTGTTTTGTCCTTCAATTACCTGTTTTGGCCAATCAGCCTGAGGTGGATTTTTCCAGATTAAACTTTCTGCGTATTTGGTGATGGCCAAAAACCATTGCTCTACTTCTTTTTGAACTACTTCTGCTCCGCATCTCCAGCATTTACCAGCTTCTATATGTTCGTTAGCCAGTACAGTCTGATCTGTTGGGCACCAGTTTGATAGTGCAATTCCACGGTAGGCAATTCCCTTTTCAAACATTTTTAGAAATATCCACTGGTTCCATCTGTAAAAATCCGGAAGACAAGTAATTGTAGAATGAGTCCAGTCAATCATCGTTCCCATAATGTCAAACTGGGTACGCATTACTTCAATATTTTTCATTGTCCAATCCCGAGGGTGAATTCCCCGTTTTATCGCTGCATTTTCAGCCGGAAGGCCGAATGCATCAAAGCCGTTTGGATAAAAAACATTAAAGCCCGACATTTTCTTAAAACGGGCATGGACATCAGCAGGAACAAAGGCAAACCAATGACCAAGATGGAGATCGCCTGAGGGATACGGAAGTTCTACGAGGTTATAGTATTTTTGTTTTTTAGGATCATCTTTAAACTCAAAGGAGTTTTGTTTTTTCCAGTTTTCTCTCCATTTAGCTTCAATTTTGTCTGCAAAATATCTTCCCTGTTTCATAACCTAAAGTATAGCATATAGACTTGAAGTTTTACTATAAATTCCCTAGTATAAATATATGAAGGCTTTTCTAGAACCCTTAGTAATCATCGCCTCTTTTATTACCGTTTTTATCTGGCAAGAAAGCCCCTTAAAGGATTATACTGTCCAGCTTTTAGGTCTTTTTATAGTCTTGTATTTTATAGTTTCGGCAAGAAAAGGAGGAAAAGGCTTTTTAACTTTGGGAGGAGAAGGATTTATGGGTGTTTTTATCTTAAACACGCTTATTTTTCTTCTCATTTTCTCAACAGGAGGCTTACAAAGCGCTCTTTTCTTTGTTCTTTACTTCCTTTCATTTGGCATAGCTTTTGTCTTTGATCCTAAAAATGTTTTTGTTTTTATACTCGGAGGTATACTTATCTTTTATCCCGAGATCCAAATGGGAGATTTGACGAGTAACCTATTAAAGATTGGCTCCTTAGCTTTAATTTCTCCTCTTGCCTACTTTTTCGGAAGAGAATACAGAAGATCTGATCAGCAAGATGAAAAAGTTAATGCCCTTAAAGATCGAACCAAAGAAGCCGCAGATACGATATCAGAAGACATTGAAGAAGTCATAGAAGAAGAAAAGGGAAGCCTAAAAGAGAAAGACGTAGAAAAGCTAAACGAAGTCTTGGAAGAAACAGAAGATCTTCGAAGCGAGTCGAAATGAACAGCTTTAAATATTTCTTGTTTTTAGTAATTTTACCCCTTATCTACCTTTCTTTATATATTGGGGCAAGCTTTGCCCAGACAATGTCAAACGACGACTACACAGTCCAAATGGGAAATTTAAACAGCATTTCAGGAAGAGCTTCGGGGTCGGGTAAAAACCTAACTTTCACCTCGGGAGAAACAGGAGCGCATCTTTTCACAGGCACAAACTATAAAGTCAGGGCAGGTTTTCAATATATTAACTCCATTATTCCCTTTACTTTCTCAATCTCGAGTATCTTTATTGATTTTGGCATAATCAACCCGACCACTCCGGTTACAAGAACGAATGACTTAACGGTTTCCTTTGGCTCTGCCCACGGATACCAGGTAACAGCTTCGCAAAACCACAATCTAAGGGCAGACGCAACCGGATTTGATATTCCGCCAACAACCTGTGACTCCGGCACCTGTACGACAACAACTGCCGCAGCCTGGACAAGCTCCCTAGTCTACGGCTTTGGCTACAGATGCGACAACATAACCGGGACTGATTGCGACAGCGGTTTTGCAACTGCTGATTTTTATAAGCAGTTTATCTCTTCTCCTTCGGCGGTTTCGGTAATGAGCTCGTTAAATGTTGGAAGAAACAGAAAAGGACGAATAACTTATAAAGTAAACGTCGCCGGAACCCAACCTTCAGGACTATATACAAATATAATTAACTATATAGCAACAGCTACATTTTAATGAAAAACAATATATTTTTAACAACAATTATAACGCTAAGTTTTATAGCCTTTAGCTTATTTTTGATAAGAGAAATATCTTTCGCCCAAAACGTTTCCATAGGAGTTTATCCCCCTATTATGCAGATGGATACTACGCCACCGGCCAATCCTAAAGCTGACTTTTTCTTAACTAATCCGTCTGACCAAAGCCTAGAACTTAGTATTTCCTACAAACCTTTTAAACCAAAAGGAACCAAAAACGGCGAGATCGAGTTATCCGATGATCTGTCTTCCTTTCCCGATCCTTTGTTTGTAAACAGGGTTAAGATTTTAGAAGAAGACGAACCGGTAAAATCTGTTGTCCTTTCTCCAAAGCAAAATAAAAAACTTACGCTTGAATTACAGCTTCCACCTAACGAGCAAAAAGGAGATTATTACTTTACGATTCTTTTTAGCAGTAGGCCAACAACGAATATAAAAGCAAACTCAAGCCTTTTGTATCCGACAATCGGCATGAATGTCTTACTTACGGTTGGGCCTAAGGGAAAAACCGAAGGTTATATCTCAAGGTTTAGCGTTCCCCTCTTTGTCGACAGCGGTCCGGTTGTCTTTAATGTAGAAATCGCAAACAGAAGCGATCATTTCATTTCCCCAACCTCTGAAATTACAATTAAAAACCTGACAACGGGTAAAAAAGATATTGTCAGTTTACTTCCTGTTAATATTCTGGCTAATACGGTAAGGGCCATTCCCGACTCGCTGCAGGCTGAAGTAGGTTCAAGCGAATACGAGAAAATAAGAGACATTGTTGAAAGACAGGATTCTCCTGTAGCTGTATATCCCAAAAAATTTCTCTTGGGCTTTTACAACGCGACCTTAAATGTTTCCCTAGAAGAAACGCAAACCAAATTTACCAAATCCATTACCTTTTTTGCTTTTCCTATAAGTTTATTACTTGGCATAGTTGTCCTTTTAGGGATAGTTGTCTTTATAGTGTTAAGGGTAAGAAAGAAGATTTCCTAAAGTTAGTCTTAGTTTGTAAGGAAAATTACAAAAACTATTTGACAAATGTCATTTAATTGTTAATACTTATTCTATTAGTATTATTGTGTAGATATTTAATCATTTATTGAATATTCTAGGCTCAGTTATATGAAGAAATTATTGCCTCTTTTGATCCTAATCCTCATGGTAGGATTTTTTAGTGTCCCAAAAGCAAATGCAGCGTCCCTTAGTAACGTCAAAGACACCCTTACAACCTCAAGGCCTTCGCCCTCCTCTCCGTTAAATGCAGACCAGGCTGCAGGCGCAACACAAATCAGTATTGTTGATAACGGATCAATTTTCCTTGCTTCAGACAGCGCAATATTAGACCTTGATACGGGGCAAACTATTGAAAGCGTAAATGTTTCTTCTATGTCTGCACAAATTAGTGGCAGTCCTAACAGCAGAAACATATATTTGAATTCAAGCCTTACCAACACGCACCATAAAGGAACTGCTGTTTGGACAGGGATAACGGCAACGCATACAATTCAATTTACAGTCAACACGTCTATTCCTAGTGGCGGAAAAATAAAAATCACCTTCCCAGGTGCTGCATCAAATATTGCATCACCCTCTGCAGCCACTTTTTCGTTTAATAATCTCCAGACTAGTGCTGTTAAATGCTATCCTACCTCTGCCTGTGACTCTATTTCTGTTTCAGCACCAAGCATAACCTTAACAACCAACGCTACTCAGACAACCGGAACAATAATTTATGTACTAATTGGCTGCACAACTCAATCAACAGGAGCTTGTACTGCTTATGCACCGGCCCTAATCAATCCTACCAAGATAAACAGTGCCGGCTCATCCGATCAGTGGAGAGTTTTGATAGAGACTTTGGATGCTTCAGATATTGTCTTGGATTCTTCTCCTATTAAGATAGCAACCATTGACTCTGTTCAGGTCCAAGGAATTGTCGAACCGTCAATTACTTTTACTATCACAGGTCTTGCCCATGGAACAAACATTACGACCCAAAATGCAAGCTGTACGGGAGCAGATATTACCAATCCGGGCTCTGGACTTGACGCAACAGCCACTTTTGTAAATTTAGGAGGACTTTCAAACGGAAATATCAATATCTCAGCTCAGGAACTCAGTGTTTCAACGAATGCATTTTCGGGTTATGTTATTACTGCCACTTCTTCCGGCCGTTTTATTAATCCAGCCACAGGTTTTTGGATAACCGATGCCAACGGAGGAGACGGTTTGACGGCTAACGATACACCAGCGCCTGCAGTCCTTCCTGCAACCGGTAACCCTGCTTTTGGAATACATCCTTGCGGAGCTGACGTAGCAAGCGGCACTTGGGCCAATGCGGCAACTGCGTTTGGATCAGGTGCCAAATACTCAAACCCATGGAATACCGGAGTCAACGGCTACTATGCCACTCTGGCAAGCTATAGCCAGCCTGCAAGTGCTCGAAAAACAGAAGTTGAATACGCGGGAACAGTTGCAGCTACAACTCCTGCAGGAACTTATACGACAGTCTTTACCTTTGTTGCAACAGGAACTTTTTAAAAAATGAGGACACTGTCCAAAAATTACTTAAATAAACTTTTAATAACAGTAGCCTTGGTAGCTTGTCTATCCATAGCTTCAACCGCTTTTGCCCAAGAAATACAAAGAACTTATACCATCATTAACCCCGCCATCGTGCACACCTTAAACCCGGGACAAAGAGCGGAAGGAGTAACCAAAGTCATAAACCAAAGTAACGTTGAATTAACATTTAAATTAAACGTTCAGGATTATATTGTCACCGACACAAAAGGAACGCCCAATATTCTCCCCCCGGATACTTTGAATTCAAAATATTCTGCAGCAGCCTGGATAGGAGTAAGTCCGAGCACATTTACCCTAAAACCAGGAGCAACCCAAGTTGTCAGTTACTTTATCCAAATTCCACCCAATGCAGCACCGGGAGGACACTATGCAGCCATTGTCTATGCTCCGACAACTGTCGCCCAAGAACAGGCAACTGGAGGCACTGTTAATACTCAAGTCGGTTCCCTCTTCTATCTAACGGTAAACGGCCCTGTTAAAGAAAAGGCAGAGGTTTCAAAGTTTGAAACAAACGGTTTTTCCGAATACGGGCCAGTGAAGATACTAACGCAAGTCAAAAACATGGGAGATTTGCATATAAATCCCAAAGCCAAAATTACCGTCTCAGGACTTTTTTTTAACGAGAAACAGGATCTTCTCTCCCAAAACATCTATCCCCAGACAGCCAGGGATTTTGAAAACACTTTCGGAAGCCTTTTCATGCTTGGAAGATATAAGGCTGATTTTGTAGGATCATACGGCAAGGAGAATAACCTACCTCTGGTTGCAAGCTTGTACTTCTGGGTCTTTCCATGGAGACTGGCGCTTGTAATAACGCTTGCAGTCATAGCCATAATTCTTGGCACCATCTACCTTAAAAGAAAAAAGGAAAAGGGTTCTAAACCACAAGATGAGTCCAGGGACGAGGCTACAAAACCATACAAAGAAGAAAAAGCCTCCTAAGCTTTCCAAAACCTCAATTTTTTGCTATAATTTCAGCCGCTTATGTTAAGCAGTATTGAAGCATTAGAAGGGCAAATGCTACGTCCTTATAAAAGAAGAGCATATATGTCGGAAAGACACGTAACCCTTGACCCGGCAGATGAAGCAGTTTTAAGGGCAAAGCTCGTAAAATCGATTCTGGACGGCAAGGATCTTTTAAAAAGACCGGGCAGAAGAGAAATTGCCATGATTGATCCAAATATATCCTCCGACCTACTCCCCTCTAACCTTGCCCCGAGCGAGGTTGTAGTTTGGGAAAGACAGCTTGGAAGCCAGTTTTCAAGAGTCTATCTCCCCTATCAAGCCGAAACGATCAGGGAAAGACTCGAAATGGGCTTGGACATAGCCCAGGTTATAGTAAACGTAGACCAAAGAAATATAAGACCGGTTGCGCTGCTTTCCGGTAAATAATATTAGACACGTCGGAACTCAGACTAATACTTAATAGAACTTTATTACATATATCTTCTTGACTTACCCTATATAATCCTATATAATCATATATATGAACCATATAACGCATTTTGATAAAAGACTTGAGCAAATCCCTAATAAGATTTGGTCTAAGATCGCTTATGTAGATGAACTGAAAGGCAGATGGAGTGCGGGAGTAAATCTTAGTCCTGAAGTTCTAAAAAGACTTAAAAGATCAGTTTTAGTCACGTCTACAGGAGCCTCTACCCGCATTGAAGGAGGAAAGCTTTCCGATGAAGAAATAGAAAAAATGATACGGGGAATATCAATAGAAAAATTTAGTAACCGCGATGAGGCTGAAGCTCAAGGTTACTTCGAGCTGTTAAGCAATGTATTTAATGCCTGGGATAGCTTAAAATTAAATGAAAACACTATAAAACATTTCCACCAAGAACTTTTAAAATATACCCAAAAAGATCTATTACACAGAGGAAGATACAAAAGCAAAGAAAACCAGGTAAGAATGATTGGGCCAGAAGGAGAAGATATGGGAGTACTTTTTGATACTACTCCCGCCTACTTAACTCCAAAAGAAGTAAACGAACTCGTAGAATGGACAAATCAAGCTTTTGAAAGTAAAAAATACCATCCCCTACTTATTATAGGAAATTTTATTGTTGAATTTCTAAGTATCCATCCTTTTGAAGATGGAAATGGCAGATTGTCAAGAATTTTAACCAATTTATTGCTTTTAAAACAAGGTTATTTATATACGCCTTATGTCTCCCATGAAAAATTGATTGAAGACAGTAAGGCGGATTATTATCTAGCTCTTCGAAATAGCCAGAAGACTTTTAGAACCGGAAAAGAAGACCTATCTTTTTGGCTTGATTTTTTCCTAAAAATACTTTCAATACAATCCGAGCTGGCAATAGAACTTATGACAAGCGAAAATATTGAGAGTATGCTTTCCTCAAAGCAGCTTGCCGTTTGGCAATATTTGCAAGAAACAAATGATGCATCCCCTATGGAAATAGCTAAAAAGATAAATATAGCTAGAATTACCGTTAACCAAGTATTGAATAAGCTTTTAAAGATCAAAAGAATTGAAAGGATAGGCCAAGGATCAGGTATTAGGTATAGAAAGAAATGATATGAAAAAACCGCTTAACAGACCAAAATTTAAAAATGAGGACCAAGAAAGAGAATATTGGGCAAAGCTTGACCTTTCAGAATATTTTGAACCCAGTGATTTCGTGCCCGTTAGCTTTCCAAATCTAAAACCCACCACTCGTTTAATATCCATTAAGACTGCCTAGTATCTTTTGGCTAGAGTTAAAGAAAAAGCCAACGAGCTTGCTATTCCTTATCAAAGCTTAATAAAACAGTATATTAAAAAAGGAGTTTTTACGGAATAGATCTATGTTTAATAACCCATAAAGTATTTGTGATGCAGCGGGTGTTCCCTCTTAAACTTATCTCCAAAAAAGATTACAAGTTTGTTTCTATAAATAAAGGAGAAACGCTCCGGCCAGAGCTTAACAAGGAGTATAATAATCAGGATAAGGATTGGTATAGCAAGCCAAAGTGGTCCGAATGACAAAGACGTAAAGAAGTCCCTAATCTTATTTAGAAACTGCCTTAGCCATTCTAAGAATTGCTCCCATAAAGATAAAGATTTAAGGGTCAGCTTTCTCTCCGGCTCAAGAGATGGTTTCTCATCTAACACCGCTGTTGCATAAAGCTGGTAAGTGCCTGCCTTAACGTCTTTTATGACAAATTGATAGTATCCTGTTTCATCCGCAAATGTTGTATACGTCTTATTCCCAAAATGTAAGGTAACTAAAGCATTTGGCATTGAATATCCAAAAGCCACAGCCGAGCTTCCGGCCTCAATCGTTGTACGCAAAAGTCCAAGAGTTGGAGGAAGAAAAATGTCTTTAATTGTCGTGTTTTCTTTTATAGGAGGTACTGTCATACAGCTGTATGACTCACCTAGCCTCCTAAAGTCAACGGCATCAAAGCAAAAGCGGGTAAGACCAGCCTTAACCAGGACTTCCGAGATGGTAAAGTAGCCGTTTTGATCTGCAGTCGTTGCCCTAAGATATACTCCGTCTGTATATAAAACTATGGAAGCAAAAGGAGCTATGTAGCCTGATAGACTTAAATAAAAATCTCCCAGCTTTCCATAGACGGTTGAACTATGACTACCCTGAGGAAGCTTATATTGAGCAAGCGTTACTCTTGCATACAGGAAAAACAAAAAGATTGCAAAGCTAAATAGGATCAATAAAAATAAGGCCTTGGGCAGAAATTTTTTCATTTGACTTACCTAATTATGCCGAAAATAGTAGCTTTTTGCAATTTAGATAAATTTGCAGGTTTTTAGAAGATTTGCTTGGGATACAACATATGTCTATTACCGCCTTACATATCCGGGGGGTATTTGTCAATTATAAGTGTGGGCTAAAAAGATAAAATAACCTTTTAAGCTGTAGATTTCCACATTAGTACGATTTTTGAAAAGATCGACTACTGAAATAGCGGGATTAATTGATAACCACTATTCATTTTAGCACTAGATTGCATAACGGATGGCAAAAAAACTTGACAAGAATACAAAAAGTACCTATAATGGTTTCAGAAAAGGGTGAATATGTATACTTTACTGAAACCATTATCAGCAAGAGAGGAACTTATTAAAAAAAGAATATTTATCTTTACTCCCTATGATTTTGAGCGTATTTTTAACCTTCCGAAACACAAAGTTAAGTATTTTTTGGAGAAAGAAAGCAGTACTGGATTATTTTTACGGCTGAAAAAAGGTTTATACAGCTTAAAAACAGATTTACCGGGAGAGGAAGAAATTGCCAATCGCCTTTACCAACCTTCTTATATTTCATTTGAATATGCGCTAGCTTATTTTAATATACTTCCTGAAATGCCCTATTTGGTAACTTCCGCTACGACAAAACCAACCAGAGAATTTATCATAGAAAGCAAAATCTTTTCGTACCTAACAATTAAAAGAAATGCCTATACAGGTTATATTCTTGTAAAACAAAATGGGAAGTCGTTTTTAATAGCCGAGCCTGAGAAAGCCTTGGTTGATTATCTCTATTTTGTAGTTTTAGGCAAGAAACCTACAAATGACCGTCTGAATATTTCCTTGCTAAACAAAGAAAAACTTTTTAACTATGCCTTACTCTTTGGCAGAGATAAACTTACAAAGCTTATAAAGGAGCTCTATGATTAGCCAGGATGAAATTAAAAAAATTATAAATAAAAATCAGACTACCCAGTTAAACATCAGGCGTGAATATTTGCAACATTTGTTTCTGTCGTATTTTTATAAACAGCCTCAGACTGAGGCTATTTATTTCAAGGGAGGAACGGCACTTAGAGTTATCTATCAAAGTCCGCGTTTCTCTGAAGATTTAGATTTCTCAACTGGTAACGATATTACAACAATTGAGAATGTAATAATACAGACTTTGACAGAGATTGAAAAGACAGGTGTAAATACTCAATTAAAAGAAGCAAAAAAAACCAGCGGTGGGTATTTGGCAGCTGTTGTTTTTGACTTCCTTGGACAAACAATCTCAATTCTTTTGCAAATTTCGCTTCGGCAAGGCAAGCAGAAAGGAGAAGTTGTTACTATTGTAAGTGATTTTATTCTTCCTTATATTGTTATAAGTTTATCAAGACAACAATTGATTGATGAAAAAATGCAAGCTCTTTTAAGTAGGCAAAAGCCAAGAGACTTCTACGATTTATACTTTATTCTACGCTCAAATCTACTTCTTCCCGAAAAAAAGGCTATATTATCCAAGGCTCTTAAAATACTGCAAGATTCAGACCTTAACTTCGAGAAAGA